>JAFLVI010000009.1 GCA_022508405.1 Clostridiales bacterium | reverse complement strand
AGTATTGACAAATTGTGAACAATATGTTAACATTTAACTGTATATCTATACAATTATGAACAAATTGTTAACAACTCCCATTAACTACGTCAATACCAGAGAGGTAAAGATATGAACAATCACACGAGTGGAAACAGAGTCAAAACAAGGTGGCGCGTATTGCTGCTGCTTGCGACGGTCATAACCGCACTGGCGGTGGCCGTCACTTGTGCGTTGACTATTGACACATCCGGTAGGGTGAAGGTGAGCAACACCGATACGGCGAAGCCGATCACTTCCCAAAACTACACCAACACCACCGGAACCAATATACAAACGTATATAAATAACGGTACGTTCACCAACGGTAATACTATAACGTACTCGTACAACGGCGGCTCTTATTCGGTCACTATTCCGCAAGGAAAGTGGCGGTGGGAGCTTTGGGGCGCGCGTGGCGGAAACAGCGGATCGTATTCCGCCAACTCGGGCACTGCCAACGGCGGTTACGGCGGTTACGTTAAGGCTGAGGTCACGTACTCTGCGGCTACAACTATATATATATACGTAGGCGGTACGGGCGCAGGCGGTACCGGTACCCGTGACCAAAACCATACCACAAGAACGGGCGGCTACAACGGCGGCGGCAACGGCATAGGTTCGCGTTGCGGCGGCGGCGGTGGCGCTACCGATATCAGGACTACGGGCGGCGCTGCCACCACTGCGTCCAGCTACAACACGCGCAAGCTTGTTGCGGCAGGCGGCGGCGGCGGTGAAGCTACCGGAACTACGCAGACGCACACTTCCAACGGCGTGTATTTCGGCGGCAGCGGCTGCACCACCAAACACAACGGCAATTACTGTAACGACGAAAGCGGCGGCGGCGGCGGTTATAACGGCGGCAAATGCAACCACGGCGATGACCCGTACAGCAGCTACAGCGGTTCCAACTTCGTGGCAAGCGGATATACACAGGTCACCAACAGCTTGGGCTACTCCGGCGCTTCCGGCAACGGAAAGGTGGTATTGACGGCTGTCAGCATCAACCAAGCTCCCGTAGCCATAACCCCCACGTTAAGCTCGGGTAAGGTTCGCGGTACTGCGGTCAATTATGCCATTGCTGCGTCTGCGCTTGCAAAGGACAACGACTACGCCAACTATTCGGGCGGCAAAATAACCAACGTTTACTTTACCAACGGCACTTCCAGCAACTACGATACGCTTCCCTCGGCAAACAACGGATTGTTCCTCAACTCCGCGTGCACGTTAAACGCCAGCTCGTACATGACGTACTCGTGGACTACTACCACGCTTACCATAAAAACAATAACCAAGCTTCCGCGAGCGGGTGTGGAAGGTCAAAATGCCAACCAGTTCGTACTGTACACAAGGGTGCGCGACGGCTTTGGCAGCACAACAACGCGCGGTGTGGCTGTTGTGTCGTTTAAGATGAATGTAACCGACCAGCCTATTACAGTAAAAGCGTCATACAATGTAAACGGCAAGTATAAGTTCGGTGACGCTACAGACAAAACATATAATACAGCATTTAACTATCAAGCAAGCTATACCGACGGCAAGATTTACAATCCTTTAGGCACCGGCGCCAGCTATAAAACGATATTTATTCCCAAGCCGCTGTCGCCCACGGATACTTCTACCACTTATACGATAAGCGCAACCGAGCTGTTTACGGACGCCGATACAGCTTACGACAACGTAGCGTTTAAATCCATAACGGCAAGTTCGGGCTACACCAATCTTTCGTCGTACTACTCGATTGTGCTCAATTCCAATACGTCGTATGCAACCGGTCTATCTCCGTCGTTTACGCTAAAAACAACAGGCGTGCGTCCCACAAACGCGCCGTTTGTGGTAATGCAAATTGTTGCACAAACAAGCGAAAAGAATTCTAAAGCCGCAATCGGCGGTACGCTGACAATATATTTGGTGTTCCGGATTTCCAACACCCGTCCGTACTTCGGTTCGACCAACGTGCTTGCTACCAAGCTGGCAGAGCCGCATGTTTCGGTTGCGGTGGGCGGCACGGCACAGATAAATCTTAAAAACTTCATTTACGATATAGACGACGGCAGCAATCTCAAGGCTACGTTCGCTCAGGGCGCAAGCGACCTTAAAGTACCCACATACGAGTATATTCAGGTCGATATGTTAAATAATTTGGTTCCGCTTGCTACCAACGTAAACAGTAACTATGCGACGTATACTGCGTCTAACAACTTGGCCTCAAACTCCAAAACCACGGGTGAGGGCACAATTCCCACATACTTTAAAGCGGCTTCGGTTGCCGCAAACGGCAGTTCCGGCGCTTCTACGGCAAACGTCACTTACCGTTATGTAAACACTCAGACCATTGAGTTTACCGGCAAATCCGCCTCGCAAAACCAGTATAGGACGACCGGCGGCGCAAACTATGCATCCAGAAAAGGGCACTTCTACGTGCTTGTCCGCGTAATCGACCCTACGGATACGGCGGACAACGGTATTTGGTTCCCCATATCTATTGAAGTGACGTCGCAGACCCCCACACCGCCCGCTACTTATGCAAACGTAACGCTTTCGTTTAGCGGCTATAATGCAGGCACGGCCGATTCTCCCGCAACTTTGGGAACCGGTGTAGCGAAGTATCTTACGCCCATAGGCTATCTTGACAGCGCGGGCGCACTTAAGGGCATAGGCACTGCCAACTCCGGCAGTACTGCTGCGATTCCGTTTGTATTGGATAAGGACGCGTTTTTGATGGGTGGTGCGCTAAACGACTTTACGGTTATCAACGGGTCATCAACCACCGCAATAGTCGACAACACCGCTACTACAACAGGCTCTTTCTTTAAAGTCGAGTTTGAAACTCTTAGCGCACCCAAATCATATTTCGCCATGATTCCGGACGCGTCGCTCTCCTCATACGGTATAACGATAAGCGGCACCCAATGCACGTTTAACGGAATTAAGATAACGCCTTTGCGCTCCACAAACGGGGAGTACTTACAGTTCTCCGTAAACGTAAAGGACACGCACAACAAAACCGCCAGTATCGGCATATGCGTCAAGGTGGAAAACCGCGCCGTGTCGCCCCGTCTCGACCCTTCTCAGGGAGCGTATGGCATTAACGAGCTTAAACAGCGCAGGACGACTCTGACAACACCGTACGGCGAGTACGCCGCAAACCCCGGTCTGGGCAACGAAAAGGTGGTAAATTACACGCTTGAGGCATTGGACGAACTGCAAATCACGCCGTACGACTATGCCTACGACTTTGATATCGATCCGGACGGCAGCTTAATTAACAAATCGGTGTACAACTCCAATCCGTTTGACGCCGGCTTTGCGGGTGTTGCGGATAAAATTCTCACGCAGTACAATGTATCGCACGGCACAACGCCCTTTACATCGGCTAAAGCCAAATCTAATTTTAGGGCGCAGCAGCTCAGCTTTGTCAACGCCGTAAGCGTTGCTTCTTCGTACGATTCGCAGTATTCCAACTACATAAGCGTAAGTGCAAGCAACCAAAGCACAATAAAGAGCGGATCCTCCACCATAGTAAAGGACATCCCGTCCATCAAGATTAAAGGTATTGCGCGCACATCGTCCGCAATAGTTCAGTTGCAATTTGGCATTACGGACGGCGTGGATGTTGTAAACTTTAAATTTACCATAACGGTGTTAAACTCCGCGCCGATGCTTAACACTTTGGAAAACCACCGCAAAGGAGACGGTGGGGACGATTTCCGTCTTGACGATTATTACGTCATGACGGCGTATCCCGACGCTTCCTCAATGGTCAAGCCTAATGTTTGGCAATTTACCGCCACGCAAATTGCTTACGACAAGGACGGCGATACTCCCACGTTTGATACCGACAGCATAAAGATAGTTGCAAAGGAAGGCAACAATTATTACGAACATCTGTACTTTGAAAACGGAGCTTATCACGGTTACGTTCCCGATCCCGACGGTTCCAACGCAAAGGCGGCGAGTATAACGCTTTCCGATTATATTTCCGCCATGATTGCCAAGGGCGCGGGCGGTGCGGACGTATTGCGCATACAGGGCTTGTCTTCTACGGAACTGATCAACCTACCCATTTACGTCGAGTTTATAGTTCGCGACGGATACAGAGCGCAGCCGCAATCGTCAACGCTGCACCTGCTGGTAGGTGTGGAAAACACGTCCCCGTATTTTGTTGGCGACAGCTTGCTCAGGACGGATTCGCCCGAGCAGTATACGTGGCTTATAAGCTACGAAGTAAATTCCGAGCTTTCTCAAAGACGCTATCTGTTTAACAGCAGGGAGCTTTTGGAGAGTTCGCTTGCAACCGGTGAAGGTACGCCTATTACCATCGCCGAAAACAATAAGGTGTATCTGTTTGACGATTACGATTCCCAGCAGCACGTAATGCTCAATCCCAGAGTCTTCCCCAAAACAGGCGGGGTGGAAGAACGCGAAAAACTGGTTGCTAAGTACGACAACAGAGAGAATGTCGGCGGAGAAACCGTTTACAAAGAGGTTACCCAAGCCAATGTATCGGGTAGCGATTACGACAATGCGGCTGTAATTTACACGCCCATGTACGATCGTGTAACCGGAGACGACGGATACATAACCGTCAGAATCAGATTCTTCTACAAAAAAGTTACAGAAGGTGTAACATCCTTTGTCGAGTATAGGGACAACGACAATATCGAAGATTGCGAATATTGGGCTATAGAGCTGGAAGACACGCACACCGGTTCTACTCCCCATGCAATCCAGATTATGCTGTCTGTAAAGGACAGTCACCACGGCAAACGTTTGTACACCACGCCCGAAAAAACCGCTAGCAATACGTCTGCCAATGTTTCCGAGCGTCAGGTATTCAACTTGTACTACAACTATAGGCGTCCCGGCATACTTGCCATGCACACCTATTACCGCACGGACGGCAATGCCGAATCCAAAATAGTTGTTTCGGATGACCCCGTAAAATATTTGGTTGACCACTCCAATATAAGCACGGCGGAATTGGAGGAAAGCTACAGATCCGCATATAGCTCTGCGGATGACGCAGGCAAGCAGAATATTTTGGGCTATGCCAAGTTTATAGACAGTTTCAAGTACAGATACTTTGAGCGTACGTATACCACAATGGAAAACGGATCGAATCAGACGTATCTTACGTACAAACATTATCCGCAAGTCGATCAGGACAGTATGTTTACATACAGTCCCATTCAGGTTAATCCTTCCGCACCCAATCCGGAAGCAGTGCCCATGAGTTATATCGCGCTGCCTAAGGGCGTCGGCGATAAGACGGAGGGTATGACGCACGTCACGTTTGCCAACGTAGGTATTAACAGCTCCGGCGGCAACGAGCTTGTGGACAGCGATTATCAGAGCTGGGATCCCAAGAGTGAAAAAGTATTTAAAAACATTACCATTTCCGACGGCATCAATACCTATCCCGCATTAAACAACCCGTATATTGATATTTCTTACTTTGCGGGCGAAAAATCCGACTTTACACAAAGTTATATAAATAATCAAAGGTTCACACTCCATGGTCCCGGGCAGCCGGAAGTCTTTAAAACTACCGACTATCGAGAAGACAGATACGGCTTTAAAATTAAAAAGCTTGAAGGCGGAAAACGCGCCACAGGCTTGTTAAAGATGACCATTGCGCTTAAGACCATAGACAGTTCGGGCGAAAGCGAAGTGGAAATGGTGGAAGTGGAAATCAATTTGCTTGATGCAATGCCGCTTGTCAAGGCTTTCCATTTTGAAAACGGCACCGGTTATTATGAGACAAGTCTCAACAGCCGAATAATCAAATCGCAAATTTCCATGACTATGGGTGAAACGGATGTTCCTTCCGGAAACAATCCCAGATATTCCAAGATTACGTTTACCCCTATGGTGAACAAAGGCTACGAGCCCACCAACGGCGATTTCGGCAAAATCTTCTACAAAGATGAAGACGAAGGGGACACGGTTAAGTTCTATGTGTCGTCCGCATTCCAAGGCGGACTCACCGAAGCGGATATGGCAAAGCTTAACGAGAACACCGCAATTAAAAACGAATACTATGCCGTCGATCCGTCAAAAGCGGGCAAATCGGATTACGATCCCAACCCCAATTACAAAATGTTCTTTGACGTGTCGCCGTCTACGGGATCGTCGGACGCATTGCAGTTTATACCCAAGGCAAAGACTACGCCCAATTTGAACGGCGCTTCTATCTCGTTGGAGACGTATTGCCAAAACTATAATCTTAAGATAGACGAACACAATCAGGTGTACTATCCGTTCCGTGTGCTGTTCTTTGACGAATACAAAGGCTCGTCGTTTACGGAAGGCTGGTGCTTTATCGTAGTAATCAACGTCTATATTGACAACTCCGAACTTGCAGTCAATACCAAGGTGGTAAAGGATAAGTACTCCGCCGATCATTCGAGCAGTGAAGCTGCAAGATACAACAATACACCTAAATACATCGTAAATCTTTCCCAAAGCTCGGAATTCTATGTGGACGTCTCGTCGCTGTTAAGCGATGACGATATCGTGCTTGAGGGCAACCGCTTTACGGTGGAATCGGATTTGTCCGCATCGGGAAGCGCTTGGAGCAAGTTGTCCGAGCAAGAGCGGTACCTAAGGGATTACCTTAAGATGCCTGCGGCAACCGATTACGTGGATCTAACCAAGGCAGACTACGGCATTTCCACCGATCCGCCGTTTACCGTAAGCGTAGGCGGTTCCGGTGCGTATTCGTCTCTGCCGCCCACCACGCTTGTGTTTAAGACCGCTCATGCGTTTAAGGACATAAGGGATTTGTGCTTTACCTTCTATGATTCCAACGCGACTGCAGAAGATATTCGCAACGGCATAGGTGCGAAAATCGTATTCTCAGTAGTGTACAACAACGATACTCCTTCGGCAAATGCAAACACATTCGGCGGTGCGTCCAACTCGGTAGATATCTCCATGAAGACGGGAGATAAGATCTATCTGTACGCTTCCGACTACACACTGTTTGAAAACGACAAGGACAGCGGCTACTCCTCGTACGCAGATGTCAAGGCAAAATACAGCTCGTTAAGTATGCCCACAACGTCCGCGGCAGATATGGCTGCAAGCTTTAAGTACTTCTCGTCCAGATACGGCAACAGCGAGTATACCGGCGATTCCATTATACTCGGTACGGACGACGCCGCCACTACGCTGCGCATAATCGGTGTGGAAAGCAAAAACGGCATCTATTTGACCATTGACTATAATAACAGCACAAACCGCGATTATATGGTGCCTCGCGAATTCAACAGTCAAAACGGATATCTGCGCGTTACCATAACCGCTGACGGTGTTGTTCAAAATGAGCCTGTTTATTTCACACTGGAAGATGCACACGGCAAAAAAACCGAGGTTACACTCCGCGTTAACGTTATTTCGTCCGCGCCCGTGGCAAAGACAACCGGTCTGCCTTCCGGCGTGACGTATGTGGCGGACGACGGGGATGACGAAGTCGCCACCTATGCCATAGAATTGAACTACGGCGGCTCTAAGAGCATCTCTCTCAGACAGCTGATGAATGATATAGACTCAATGGATAACGAAGAGCTTGACGTCTACTCCGATATGGGCGGAAATCAGTTCACGGTGTCTTACGATGGCGGCAATGCCGTTGTTTCCGCACTGGTTACCAAAAGCGGCGGATACAATCAAATCACCATCAACGCAATAGACTTTATAAACAAACGGGGCAACAATGAGTATGCCACTGTCAGCTTCCGCGTAACCGATAAGCACAACACGGTATCTTCCGTTGTCAGCATTCGAGTAAAGATCGTGCCGCAGCAGGTATCTTCGGTCCTGCAGGCCAACCGTTCGTTGGCTGTTACGGTAATGAGCTATGCCGATTTTATCGATACCGATAATGCCGGTGAGCCTCAAGAGGTCGCAATAGTGGAAAACGACGGCGCCAAGCTGTTTAAGGACGTAGACGTGGACGCTCCGTCCGCAATGTACAATGTAAGCGTTTATATAATGCTTAAACAGAACGACGCAGGCACAATGGTAAATGCCACCAACAAAGGTGATTACTGTCTGCTCTACACACGCGAGGGCGTGACTGAAGGAGACGGGGAAGAGTGGTTTACCGACGACGCTGTTGCAAAATACGTGCTCAACTACTTTAACGTAAGCACTTCCGAAGACGGCAAAAAATTGTTGTTTACGCCCAATTCGGTTTCCGTCAGAAACAATACGACTGCAGTGTCCAGCATCCCGCTGTACATTGAGGTAGCAAAGCGCTACAACGACAACACGGTTATGGAAGCCAAGGGCGCTCAGATGGACGTTACCGTCTCCAACTCGCGGCTTATGGCAACGGAAAGCAACTCGCTTAACGTCGGTTATCCCACAATCACCAGAAAGGTGAACGACCGCGAAGTGGAGGATATGCGCGACGCCGGATTCCTTGAGTTTACCGGATCGAAGGGCGATTCGCTCACTTGGAATCTGTACGATCTGGACGACCCCCATCTCGGTCTGTTCTACGACTACGATTTAATCAACTTCCGCGAAGAAGACGGCGGCAAGGAGACTATAACGTATCTCGATTACTCGTACTCCGTACCCAACGAAACCGTCTCTTCTGCCAACGATCCTGTGCTCAGCGTAAGCCGCAACGGCACAGGCAGCAAGCAAACGGTTACCATTACCATCAACCGCAATGTTTGTACGGGTCAGCCCAATCCCGCCGGAGAAGAAAACGTTCCCACGTCCGTAGATGTATATATCTACGCGGTGGACCAAGTAAACAACGTGGCGGGTGTGTCCAAAAACGACACCAATAGGGTTGCCGTAACCAAGATAACAGTCAATATTCAAAACGACAGACCGGAAATTTCTCATACCGGCGTTGTAACGGCTTGCCCGTATTGCGGAAAGACCAACGTCAATCAAACCAGTGCTCGTCAGGCGCGTTGCTCAGATTGCAACAAGACATTCAAGAGTCTCGATCCCGATCAGCTTGGCTATATACTGTCCTTTGATTCCGACACCGGCTATATGATGGATCTTACGCTCAAAAACAGCGAGCGTATAGAAGTGTATATCGCGGATATTATCGACGACGCCGATATAGATATGGACGCATACGTAATGCTCAACACAGGCAACGAAAACAGCCTTATGGGCAGGGACGGTCCCGTCACGTATATTCGCGCCGGCGATGAAAACGCGTTTAGAGCCGAATATAACTCGGCTGCCAACAAGTACAAGGTGACAACGCTGTCTTACTTTACGTTTACCTGCCTTTCCACCACGCGCGACGCGGTGGCGGTGTGCACGGTTCAGTTCCGCGATTCGTTCAAAGGCTCTACCACAAGCGTGCTCACCATTAGGCTTACAGTGGGTAACATTGCGCCTACGGTAAAGAACAACGCAAGCAGAGATCTTACCGTTATGGGCATTGGTCCGAATGCTACGGACGAACAATTAGAAGCCGCATATGCGGAGTTCAATATTCTCGATTACATCACGGACGCCAACGGCGACAACTTCGATCCTAACGCAAGCACCAACTCCGGTCGTCGCCCCACGTACACCTACATTGATGAGATTACAGTTTACACGACCAGTGCAGATTCGGCAGTCAACCGTCCCCGTATTTACGGTCCCAACTACTTGGGCGAAGTGTATAACGAGGAAACGGGCGAAACAGATGAAGCTCCCACGGTGGACAGCGTATGTATGGTCAACTGGGTAGGCGACGATATGTCGCACCAGAAATTCCGTGTAGAGCCTATGCGCGGTATCTACGGCGTGCAAAGAATTTTGCTCAAGATTTACGACAGCGGTTACGAGGCCGGCTTGGCGGCGGGCATACAAGGCGAGTTGCTCGAGCTTGTGCTGACAATAACCATTGCCAACCCGCTTGACGATGTGGAAGAAGTGCTTAATGAACTGCCCTTGGTCTACGGTGTTACCAAAACTATTCTGCCGATCGACCTGCTTGGTGAAGAAAACTCTCAGGGTTATGAAATTATCAATATGCAGGAAGTAGGCAACAGCAACTACCTGCGCATTTACAAGCCCGACGGCAGCATAGCAACCAGTGCGGACGGCGGCGACGGCAACTGGCACATTAAAGCGGCTACGGAAAACGTGAAGGTTCAAGTTAAAGTCACGTTCAGCACCGAAGGCGGCTTGACGCGCGAACGCATACTTCCCATCCATGTCATTGCCAACAACAAGCCTAAGCTTAAAAACGACAACTCTTCGTATCGCTACACCGTTAGCATGCTCGATGACAAAACCAACCGCACCATCAAGATCAGACCTACCGACTGGTTTGTGGATGACGACGCGGAAGACATTATGACCTTTATTTCGCCGGTTGAGTCTTCGCAGTCGGTCAAGGTGGAAGTGCACCGTGCAATCGCGCCCGAAAGCGAAGGCGGTCAGCCGTATCTGCTGCTCAAGTTCCTTCGCCGCGGCGAATCGGTTATTACGGTTAACCTTACCGACCTTTCCGGCAGAAGCTATACCTACAAGATTACGGTAAACTGCACGGACGCGCCCGAACCTAACGGCTGGGAGAACTTTATGTCGCTTATCGAGGCGAACTGGCTGTGGTTCTGGATTATAGTAGGCGGTGCGCTGCTGCTCATCATACTGCTTATAGTTATAATTGTGGTTGTCCACAAAAAGCGTAAGATGCGCAGAGAGATTGAAGCGCTCCTTGAGTCCGAAACCGAACTCGAACAGGAAATGATGCGTCTTTCCATGGGCGCCGCCGCATTCCCGTCGTTTGGCTATCTGCCGCCGACGCCTCAGGGTGGAGTCAACCCCGGCATGATGCTCGGTGGCGGTCAGACCGCGCCTCAGCAGAACAGCCTGCAGCTTAACGCCGGCACGGGCACACCTCCGCCGCAACAACCCACAACGAACAATATTCCTCCGCAGGGGCAAGGCGTGCCGCCGACGCCTCCGCCGATGAATAACGACGGATTTGATCCCAACAACTTCTAAACAAAAAAATCCACCGACTTTGTGTCGGTGGTTTTTTGTTTAATTCGGGATTATGAATTCGGAATTAACAATTAGGACGGGATTAAAAAGTAAAGCAAAACGAACAGAATTCAGCATTTTGCATTCTAAATTCTGCATTGGCTAATCGCTTGACATACTAAGCAAAATTTGATAGAATAAATTTGATGAAAACTTACCGCACCAATTTTACAGAGAGAAGTGTATATATGTTATACATTTCTCTTTTTTAAAAACGTAAGGAGAGTATATGTCAATCGAAACAAAATATAACGAATGGCTCAGCAAAGCCAAAGAGTTTCGTGCCGAGCTCGAAAGTATGGACGCGGAAACAAAAAAGGAAGCGTTCTATAAAGATTTGGAATTTGGCACGGCGGGTTTACGCGGTATTTTGGGCGCAGGCACAAACAGACTGAACATTTACACCATCGGCGGCGTCACGCAAGGGCTTGCAGATTATATTTTATCGCGCAAAAATAATGGTGCAAAAGTGGCTATCAGTTACGATTCGCGCAACTGCTCTACGGAGTTTGCGCGCCGCGCCGCCGCTGTACTTGCGCAAAACGGCATAACCGCTTACATTACAAAGGAATTGCAACCCACGCCTTATCTTTCGTTTATGGTGCGGCATTTAGGTTGCGACGCAGGCATAATGATAACTGCCAGTCACAATCCAGCCAAGTTCAACGGCTACAAGGTTTACGGGTCGGACGGCTGTCAGGTTACAGACGATGCGGCTTCCGAGATTTTGAAAAAAATCCAACAGGTTAAGACTTTTGACGTAAAGGTCGCGGACTTTGAGTCCGCCGTCAAAAACGGCGATATCGTTTTTGCCGACGTTACGCGCGAGTATCTGGACAATGTATATGCTCGGTCGGTGGGCGAACATCGCGACGTATCCATAGTATACACGCCGCTCAACGGCACCGGTTGCAAGATCGTGCCGCAAATGTTTGCCGAACGCGGGTTTAAGAATGTTCAAATCGTGCCCGAGCAGGCGGAGCCTAACGGCGATTTTCCCACAACGCCGTATCCCAATCCGGAAAAGGCGGAGGCGTTAAAGCTCGCTCTGGACCTTGCAAAAAAGACGGGTGCGGATATCGTTATCGGCACAGACCCCGACGCGGATAGGTTGGGCGCTGCGGTCAGACAAAAGGACGGGGAGTACAGGCTTATCACGGGAAACGAGATGGGCGTGCTCCTTATAGATTATATTTTTTCTCATAGCAAGGCGTTGCCTAACAATCCGGTTGTGGTCAAAACAATAGTCACCACCGACTTAGCCGCGTGCGTTGCGCAAGGCTACGGCGCGCAGGTAAGGGAAGTGCTTACCGGCTTTAAGTATATAGGCGAAGTCATTAAAAAGCTGGAAGAAAACGGCGAGGGCGACAGGTTTGTGTTTGGGTACGAGGAAAGCTACGGCTATCTTTCGGGCACGTACGTGCGCGATAAGGACGCCGTTGTTGCAAGCATGCTTGTTGCGGAAATGGCGGCGGACTACAAAGCCGAAGGCAAAACGCTGGGCGACGTTTTGGACGGTATTTTTGCCAAGTACGGCAAGTACTATCACCGCACCGTGTCGTTTACATACGAAGGCATTTCCGGCGCGCAAAGGATGAAGGAAGTGCTTTCCGGCATAAGGGTTGCACCCCCGACCGAAATAGACTCTTCGCCTGTAGTCAAGGCAATAGACTACATGACGCAGACCGAATTCGACCTGCCGCGCTCCGATGTGCTGTCCTTTAAGGCGGAAGACGGCAGCAAGCTGATTATCCGTCCGTCGGGCACGGAGCCGCTTATCAAGGTGTACATTACCGCAGCAACGGGTGGCGAAAAGCGTATAGACGCAATATTGAGTCAAGCCAAAAAGTTTATGTAAGGAAAAGGGAAAAGATTATGAACAGTTCAAAAACCGATCTTATCGAATACGTTTTGGAAAACGAAGTCAAGTTTGTAAAGCTTACGTTTTGCGATTTTCTCGGCAGACAGCGCAATATTTCGGTGCTTTCTTCGCAGTTGGAAGATGCGTTTGAAAACGGCGTGGCAATAGACAGCGGCGCAATAACAGGCGTGGGCGGCAAGGACCTTAGGATTGTGCCTGTCGGTTCGCTTCTTTCGGTTTTGCCGTGGCGTCCGCACGCGGGCAGAGTGGTCAGCGTGTTTTGCCGTATTGTAAATGCCGACGGAACGCCGTATGGGTGCGATCCCATGGCGCTTCTGCACCGTGAAGTGGATAAGTTTTCTGCGCTCGGCTATCAGGCTAAGGTGGCTACGGAATGCGAGTTTTACGTGTTTAAAGACGACGTGGGAAGCATGCTTGTGCCGTTTGACAACGCCGATTACTGCGCGTGCTCGCCGTTTGACAAGTGCGAAAATCTGCGCCGCGACGTTATAGTCAGCTTGGAGGACATGGGGCTAAAGCCTATTTCTTCTCACCATGAGCGCGGATGGGGACAAAACGAAGTTGACTTTGAAAGCGCCGATCCGCTTTCCGCAGCGCGCAACTTTATAATGTTTAAAAACGCTGTAAAAAACGTGTGCGCCATAAACGGCACGCACGCGTCCTTTATGCCTCGTCCCGTAGGCAGTCAGCCTGGGAGTGGATTGCATCTTACTATCACGCTCAGCGGCAAAAATTCGGATACCGCGTCCAAGTCTTTTGCCGAAGGCGTATTAAGGCGCTTGCGCGAAATCACGTGTTTTGCCAATCCCACGCAAAACAGCTACCGCCGTTTGCGCTCGGGCTTCCAAATAGCGTACAGCGCGGACAGGGGTTCTGCCATGCGCATATTCTCCAATAACGACGTCATGCTGCGCACACCGGACTCCACCGGCAATATCTTTACCGTGCTTGCACTCGTTTTTGCGGCGGGCAGAGAAGGAATAGAAAACAACTACAAGCTCCGCAAGGAAGGCGAATTTACCGACTGTCTTTTCAACTCCATAGACAAATCGCTTGAGTTTGCGGAAAACAGCGAATGGCTGCGCACGCATCTTGACGGCGTGTTCGACGATGTTTTGGGCTCTATCAAGCGCAGGGCGGTTGCCGAGCAGGCGTTAAAGACCGACTGGGAGCTTTTTGAATTCCACTCCGATATTTAGTCAATAATACGTAAAATAATTTACAGGGAGGCATTTTGGACGCACTTATAGTAGCAAGCACACCTACACGTCAACACGCGTTGACGGACGTGTTATACCACGAAAAAATAAATTGCGTGGTTTGCTCGACTGCCGCGGAAGCGCGGCGTGCGCTTGTATGCCGTCCTTTTGACCTTTTTGTAGTGTACAGCGGACTGATTGACGAACAGGGCAACGACCTTGCCGTTACGATTGCCGACACCAACGACTGCGGCGGGATATATATAGGCAACAGCATGAGCACCGAGCAGATAGAAGCGAAGCTTAACGATTGCGGAATAATCACCATGGCGCTTCCCATAACAAAGTCGCAGTTGGTGGAAGCGGTGCGGCTACTGTTGGTGTCCAACACGCGCGTGCGAATATTAAAAGCCAAAAACGAGGAGCTATCCGCAAAGCTGGACGATATGAAGTACGTTAACCGCGCAAAAATCGTGCTTATGCGGTCGCTGGGATACAGCGAGGAACAGTCGCACAAGTATATAGAAAAACGCGCAATGGAAATGCGCATGTCGCGCCGCAAGGTTGCTATAGAAATACTTAACACTTATGAGGCAAACTGACGTGTTTACTGACAAACCAAAAGAAGAATGCGGTGTATTCGGAATAATTTCGCCGCGCGCCATACCTGCCGTCCCGCTTTCCGCAAGCGCACTTATGGCGTTGCAGCACCGCGGAGAGGAAAGCGCGGGGATTGCGACTTTTGTGGACGGCAATCTCAAATGCAAAAAGGGCATGGGGCTCGTGTCGGAAGTGTTTTCATCCGACTATCTGGAGTATGCTCCCAACACCAAAGTGGCGGTGGGGCATGTCCGTTATTCCACAACCGGCTCGTGCAATATAGAAAACGCACAGCCTATAGAAACCGTTCATTCCAAAATTTCGCTGGCGCTCGCTCACAACGGCAATCTTACCAATTCGGCGATAATAAGGCGTGAACTTGTTCAGTCGGGAATGGTTTTGCACACCACCAACGACACCGAAATATTAAATATCATGATTGTTCGCAACATGATCCAAACGGGCGAACTTGAACGCGCTATCGTAAACGCAATGAATTTTATCGAGGGCGCGTTTTCTATAGTTATAGCCACAAAGGACAAGCTTATAGCGGTGCGTGACCCCAACGGCTTTAAGCCGCTGTGCATGGGTAAACTCGGCGACGCGGTGATGTTCGCTTCGGAAACGTGCGCACTGGACGCGCTGGGTGCGGAGTTTGTGCGCGACGTGAAACCGGGGGAGATAGTAAGCTGCGACACAAAGGGCAATATAAACACGTTTATGCTAAACAATGCGGCGCGCAGTGGACTTTGCGCGTTTGAGTTTATATATTTTGCACGCCCCGATTCGGTTATAGACGGCATAAGCGTGTACAAGGCGCGCGAGCAAATGGGCAAGGCGCTGTATATGCAAAAGCCCACCGACGCCGATTACGTGTGCGGTGTGCCGGACAGCGGACTTGCTGCAGCGCAGGGGTACTCCCAAGCCTCGGGCATACCAATGGTCCCCGCGTTCGTTAAAAACAAGTATGTGGGCAGGTCGTTTATTCTTCCCGATCAGGTCAAGCGCGAAAACGCCGTCAACGTAAAGCTTAACCCCATACGTTCGACTGTAAAGGATAAGCGGATTATACTGATCGACGACTCGATTGTGCGCTCCACCACCAGCACCAGAATAATCAAAATGCTGCGGCGCGCCGGCGCAAAGGAAGTACATATGCGCATAAGCTCGCCGCCGTTCAGGTACGAATGCTATTTCGGCACGGACATAGACAACCGCGACAATCTGGTGGCAAACCATTACGACATTGACGGCATTTGTAAGTTGATAGGCGCGGACAGTCTGGAATACTTGTCGCTGGAAAATCTTAAGGCGATTTCGCCTACAACTACGTTCTGTTTGGGATGTTTTACAGGCGACTACCCGTTGCCCGTTACGCCCATGTTTAAAAACTTGTTCGATGAGTCCAACAACGATAGAGGTGAAAATGGATAGATATTTGATTATGAAGGACGGCACGGTATTTACCGGCACGGCAATAGGAGCGGACGGCACGGTCATAGGCGAAGCGGTATTTACCACCGCCATGTGCGGATACCTGCTTTCCATTACCGATCCCAGCTATTACGGTCAGATAATAACGCAGACCTTTCCCATGATAGGCAACTACGGCGCGATAGAAACGGACGCCGAAAGCGACAAGCCGTACCTTACCGGTTATGTCGTGCGCGAGCTTTGCGAGGTGGGCAGTAACTTCCGCAAGGAGAGCGAGCTTAACGAGTATCTTAAAAAGAACAACATCGTAGGCATAGCCGGCGTGGACACAAGGGCGCTTACGCGGAAGATACGCAGTCAAGGCGTTATGAACGCGATGATTACGGACAGTCTTAAAGACCTGCCGCAAAAGATTGCGATGATAAAAAAGTACAAGGTTAAATGCGCGGTGGAGCAGACCTCGTGCCGCTCGGCGATGGAAGTAAATCCGATAGACCAAACGCATAAATACCGCGTGGTGCTTTACGACTTCGGCGCAAAAAAGAACATAGAGCGTATGCTTGTTAAGTACGGTTGCAGTGTGGTGCGCGTGCCGTACAACACAACCGCGGAGCAGGCGCTTTCCTACAAGCCGGACGGTATAATGCTAAGCAACGGCGGTGGCGACCCTGCCGATAATATCGAGATAATAGAGCAGCTTAAAAAACTGAATACATACAAGATTCCCACGTTTGGGATATGCTTGGGACACCAGCTGCTCGCGCTGTCCTACGGCGCCGCAACGTGTAAGCTGAAGTACGGTCACCGCGGCACCAACCAGCCGGTCAAGGATTTAGTAAGCGGCAGGACTTTTATAACCAGCCAAAATCACGGCTATGCGGTCAAGGCGGACAGTGTAAACTGCGATATAGCCGAAGTGCGGTTTATCAACGCCAACGACAAGACGGTGGAAGGCATAGACTATAAATGCGCTCCCGCGTTTTCCGTACAGTTCCACCCCGAAGCATGCGGCGGACCCAAGGATACGGAGTTTTTGTTCGAGCGGTTTGTAAAATTGATGGAGGACAACCATGCCCAGAGATAAAAGTATAAAAAAGGTTCTTGTAATCGGGTCCGGCCCGATAACGATAGGACAGGCGGCGGAATTCGATTATGCCGGTACGCAGGCGTGCCGCACGCTTAAAAGCCGCAAGATAGAGGTTGTGCTTGTCAATTCCAACCCCGCGACTATTATGACTGACAAGGCAATGGCGGACGCTATTTATATAGAGCCGCTTACTATCCCCACCTTGGAGCGCATTATCCTTAAGGAAAAGCCGGACAGCATTCTTCCCGGGCTGGGCGGTCAGACCGGACTTACGCTTTCCATGGAGCTTGCCAAATCGGGATTTTTGCACGAACACGGCGTGCGGCTTCTCGGCGTCAAGCCGGACACGATAGACCGCGCCGAGGATAGGGAGCTGTTTAAGCAGGCTATGCTGGAGATTAACCAGCCCTGCGTTCCGTCCGACGTTGTAAACGACGTGGAAGCGGCGGTAGAGTTTGCCGCCACAATCGGCTATCCGGTTATAGTTCGTCCTGCGTTCACGCTTGGCGGCGCGGGCGGCGGCATTGCGGAAAACGAAAAGGAACTCAGAGAAATAGCGCGCGGCGGACTGGAGCTTTCGCCCATTCATCAAACGCTTATAGAAAAGAGCATTTACGGCTGGAAGGAAATAGAGTTCGAGGTTATGCGCGACAGATTGGGCAACGTAATAACCGTGTGCTCTATGGAAAATCTTGACCCCGTAGGCATACACACGGGCGACAGCATTGTCGTTGCGCCCACTATGACGCTTTCCGATAAAGACTACCAGATGCTCAGGACAGCCGCGCTGGATATTATTACTCACTTACAGATAGAAGGCGGCTGCAACTGCCAGTTTGCATTAAATCCCGCGTCCAGCGAGTACGCGGTTATAGAGGTCAATCCCAGAGTTTCGCGCTCGTCCGCGCTGGCGTCCAAAGCGACGGGCTATCCCATAGCCAAGGTGGCAACGCTGATCGCGCTAGGCTACACGCTGGACGAGATTCAAAACGCGGTCACCGGCAAGACGTGCGCTTGCTTCGAGCCTGCAATAGACTACTGCGTAGTCAAACTCCCCAAGTGGCCGTTTGATAAGTTTGTGTACGCAAAGCGCACCTTAGGCACGCAAATGAAAGCGACGGGTGAGGTAATGGCAATCGCGCCGTGCTTTGAAGCGGGGCTTCTAAAGGCGGTGCGCGGCGCAATCGGGCAATCCACGCTTAACAATGCGCACTACGCCGCTATGTCGGACGAAGAGATTGAAAGCAAACTCATGCCCGCCACCGACTACAGGCTGTTTATACTTTACGAGGCGCTCAAGCGCGGTATAGGCATAGACAAGATTTCCGAAGTAACCAAAATCGACAAGTGGTTTTTGAGCAAGATCCAAAACCTTATCGACTACGAACGTGCCATAGAAAACAGGCCGATTACAAAACAGGAATACATGCACGGCAAGCGTTTGGGCTATCCGGACAGCGCGCTAAAGGAAATAACGGGCAACGTCCTTCCCATGCACCGCCGCGCGGTGTTTAAAACGGTTGATACTTGCGCCGCGGAGTTCAAGGCGGAAACGCCGTACTTCTATTCGACTTACGACGACGAAAACGAAGCCAAGGAGTTTATCGACGAAAAGCGCAGCGACAGAAAGCGCGTAATAGTGTTCGGTTCCGGTCCCATTCGTATCGGGCAGGGCATAGAGTTTGACTATGCGTCCGTGCATTGCGTGTGGGAGCTTAAAAATCTGGGCTACGACGTAGCCATAGTCAACAACAATCCGGAAACGGTTTCCACCGACTTTGACACGGCGGACAGGCTGTACTTTGAGCCGCTTACAGAAGAAGACGTGGACAACGTGATCGCCACCGAGCGCCCGTACGGTGTGGTGGTGGCGTTTGGCGGACAGACCGCTATAAAGCTTACAAAGCACCTGTCCGAAAAAGGCGTAAAAATACTGGGTACACCCGCCGACTCGATTGACGCTGCGGAAGATAGGGAGCGGTTTGACGCGCTTTTAGAAGAGCTGGGCATAGCTCGCCCGCAAGGTCTTACCGTCAAGACAACCGAGCAGGCGCTGGAAGCCGGAAACACTTTGGGCTACCCCGTGCTACTCCGTCCGTCGTATGTGCTCGGCGGGCAAAACATGATAATAGCGTTTTCGGACGACGACGTCAAGGAATACATGTCCATTATTCTGGACGGCAATCCCGATAACATAGTGCTTATAGACAAGTACGTTATGGGCACGGAAATAGAAGTGGACGCCATCTGCGACGGGGAAGATATCCTTATCCCGGGCATTATGGAGCATATCGAGCGCGCCGGCATACACAGCGGCGATTCCATTGCCGTGTATCCCGCACAAAACATTTCGGACAAAAACAAGGAAGAGATTATCGACTACACGCACAGGCTTGCCACCGCGCTCAACACCAAAGGGCTTGTAAACATTCAGTACATAATAAGCGACGGCAAGATTTACGTAATAGAGGTCAATCCGCGTTCGTCGCGCACTATCCCGTATATATCCAAGGTTACGGGCGTGCCCATGATAAAGCTTGCCACCGAGTGCATGGTAGGCAAAAAGCTTAAAAAGTTGGGTTACGGCACCGGACTGTATCCGTCCGCGCCGTACGTTGCCGTCAAGGTGCCCATATTCTCGTTTGAAAAGCTCACCGATCTCGATACGCATTTGGGTCCGGAAATGAAATCGACGGGCGAAGTGCTGGGCATAGGCAAAACGCTGGACGAGGCGCTTTATAAAGGACTGGTGGCGGCGGGCTACAAGATGAAGCGTCGGGGCGGCATACTTATGACCGTGCGCGATTCCGACAAGGCGGAAATAGTGGGCGTTGCCAAAAACTATTACGAATTGGGTTTTGAACTGTACGCTACCGCGGGCACGGCGGAAGTCATTCGCCGCTCGGGTATGAACGTCACGGTTGTGGACAAGATATTCGAGTCGACGCGCGTAAACACCATGTCGCTGTTAAACTCGGGCAAGATAGATTATTTGGTGTCCACTTCCACGCGCGGCAGAATTCCCACACACGACGACGTTCGCCTGCGTTGCAGGTCCGTTACGCGCGGAATACCGTGCCTTACGGCAATAGACACCGCCAACGCATTGGCGCGCGCACTCAAAAGCCGTTACAGCCAGTACAATACCGAGCTGGTGGATATAAACGACATGCGCACCGAAAGGCAAAGGCTGAACTTTATCAAAATGCACGGCTGCGGCAACGATTATATCTATGTGGACTGTCTTACTAAGCCGATTAACAATATGGAGTCGGTTGCGGTCAATCTTTCGGATAGGCATTTCAGCGTTGGCGGGGACGGCGTTATATTCATTTATCCGTCCGAAACGTGCGACGCTAAGATGCGCATGTTCAATTCGGACGGTTCGGAAGGCAAGATGTGCGGCAACGGCATTCGTTGCGTTGGCAAGTACTTGTACGACAACGGCAAGACGTACAAGACGGATATTACGGTGGACACGCTGTCCGGCGTGAAAAAGCTAAAGCTGTACGTGCGTGACGGCAAGGTCAATTCGGTCAAAGTCGACATGGGCGCGGCGGTACTCAATCCTAAGGCCGTGCCGGTCAAGCTGTCCGGCGACAGCGTAATAAACAGGGAAATCGAAACGCCGCTCGGCAAGTTTAACATTACATGTTCGTCCATGGGCAATCCGCACTGCACCATAATCGTTCCGGACGTGCAAAACTGCGACGTGGAAAGGATAGGCAACGCCATAGGGCAAAATACGTCGCTGTTCCCCGAAGGCGTAAACGTCGGATTTATGCAGATTATAGACAGTAGGCATATCAAGCTGCGCGTGTACGAGCGCGGTACGGGCGAGACCATGGCGTGCGGCAGCGGCGCGTGTGCGGCGGCGGTTGCGGCGGTGCTAAACGGCAGGTGCGACAAGGATACCGATATTTCGGTGCGTCTCCCCGGCGGCGAGCTTATTATCCGCTACACCGACCAAACGGTGTACTTGACGGGCGAAGCATGCGAAGTCTTCCGCGGCACGGTGCGGCTGTAAAAATAATAGTCAATTTGCGATTAACTGTTGCATACCGCACGGTTTTGCGGTATAATGTAATTTATAAGAACAATCGGCTTTAACAATCGGAGAAAACAATGGAAAAGTACATTTTTGTTACGGGCGGTGTTGTGTCCGGACTGGGCAAGGGTATAACGGCGGCGAGCCTCGGATTGATACTTAAATCCAAGGGCTTAAAGGTTATAGCGCAAAAGCTTGACCCTTATATCAACGTAGACCCGGGCACGATGAGTCCGTTTCAGCACGGCGAAGTGTTTGTAACCGAGGACGGTGCGGAAACCGACCTCGACCTCGGTCACTACGAGCGGTTTATAGACGAAAACCTTAACAAGTTTTCCAACCTTACCACAGGCAAGGTGTACAGCACCGTTCTGCAAAACGAGCGCGACGGCGTGTACAACGGCGAGACGGTACAGGTAATTCCGCACGTAACAAACCAGATAAAAAAGTTTATCTATTCGGTCGGCAAAAAGATAGGCGCGGACGTCGTCATTACGGAAATCGGCGGCACGGTGGGCGATATAGAAAGCTTGCCGTTTATCGAAGCCATTCGTCAGGTAAGCAACGACGTGGGCAGAGAGAACTGCTTGTTCGTTCACGTCACGCTTGCGCCAACCATCACGTCCAGCGGCGAGATTAAGACCAAGCCCACGCAGCATTCTGTAAAGACGCTGCGCTCGCTCGGCATTTCGCCCAATCTGGTGGTGCTTCGCACGTCCAAACCGATTGACAAAAAGCTAAAGGAAAAACTCGCGCTGTCCTGCAACGTCGAACCGGACTGCGTAATAGAAAACCGCGACGCCGACCTTTTGTACGAAGTACCGCTGCTGCTTTTAAACAGCGGAATAGGCGATATCGTCACGCGTGAACTCGATCTTCCCGACAACGCGCCGCAGCTTTCCGACTGGCGCGCCATGGTGGAAATGGCAAAAAACCGCAACGGAAGCGTAAAAATCGCGCTTGTCGGCAAGTACGTGCAAATGTACGACGCGTACCTTTCGGTTGTGGAAGCGCTCACTCACGGCGGCATACACAACGGCGTAAAAATAGATTTAAAGTGGGTGGATGCGGAAAAGCTTACCGACACAACAGTCCACGACTACCTTGACGATGCGGACGGCATAATCGTCCCCGGCGGTTTCGGCGACCGCGGCATAGAAGGCATGGTTACGGCAGCCAAGTATTGCCGCGAGAACAACAAGCCGTATTTCGGCATATGTTTGGGTATGCAGATAGCGGTTATCGAGTATGCCAGAAACGTTTTGGGGTACGCGGACGCCACCTCGCGCGAATTCGATCCCGCGTCACAGCACAAGGTTATAGACATTATGGAAGACCAGATCGGCTGTGAAAACACCGGCGGAACAATGCGGCTGGGCGCGTACGAATGCGTTATAGGCGAGCACACCACGCTATCCAGATGCTACGGCAAAGGCGTTACGTCCGTTATGGAACGGCACCGCCACAGATACGAGTTTAACAATGCCATGCGCGAGGAAATGCAAAACGCTGGGCTTACGCTTTGCGGCATATCGCCGGACGGCAATCTAGTGGAAGCGGTGGAGATTACGGACAATCTGTTCCATGTGGGCGTTCAGTATCACCCCGAGTTTAAATCGCGCCCCGCTAGGCCGCAGCCGATATTCCGCGAGTTTATAGCGGCGGCAAAGACGTACAAATCAAACCGTACACAAGACAAAGGCAGAATTTTAAGGCACGATTAAGTATTATATAAAAGTTTAAGGAAACAAAACCATGAAGCTTAACAAAAACTTCAAAAACCTAAAGGAAAATTATCTGTTTGCCGAAGTTTCTCGGCGTGTGGAAAAATACAAGGCCGATTTTCCGAGTTCGGACGTCATCAGTCTGGGAATAGGCGACGTAACGCTTCCGCTGTCCAACAAGGCGGTTGACGCTTGCAGGTCGGCGGGTCTGGACTTGGGCACAACCGGCGGATTTCGCGGTTACGGTCCGTACGACGGCTATCCGTTTTTAAAGAACGCCATAGTGGACTACTACAAGCGCCGCAATATAGAGATTCATACGGACGAAGTATTTGTTACGGACGGCGCAAAAAACGGCATAGGCAACTTTTTGGACTTGTTCGACGAGGACAAC
Source organism: Clostridiales bacterium (assembly GCA_022508405.1). GTDB lineage: Bacteria > Bacillota > Clostridia > Christensenellales > Pumilibacteraceae > Anaerocaecibacter. The sequence goes on along the minus strand of JAFLVI010000009.1, from coordinate 13,710 downwards.
GTGGTGATGATACCCGATCCGGTGTATCCCGCGTATGTGGACGCAAATATACTTGACGGGCGTAAAATCGTGTACTGCGACGCTACGCGCGAAAACAAGTTTTTGGCAATGCCGCCCAAAAAGGTGAAGGCGGATATTATATATTTATGTTCTCCCAACAACCCGACGGGCGCGGCGTACACTGTGGAACAGTTGAAGGAATGGGTGGACTACGCGCTGGAGAACAAGGCGGTAATTCTTTACGACGCGGCATACGAAGCGTATATAGAAGGAAAGGGAATAGCCCGCTCCATATTCGAAGTGGTGGGCGCGCGCGACTGCGCGGTGGAGTTTTGCTCGTTCTCCAAGATGGCGGGATTCACGGGCGTAAGGTGCGGCTGGACTGTCATACCAATGAATTCTCCGCTCAACCGTATGTGGCTGCACCGTCAAGCCATCAAGTTTAACGGCACGTCATATGTGGTTCAGCGCATGGCGGAAAGCATGCTGCGCGGCGGATACGAAGATACAAAACTGATGGTTTCGGCGTACAAGAACAATGCGAAAATCATAACCAAAAAGTTTGACGAGCTGGGCATAGAATACACAGGCGGCAAGAACGCGCCGTACATATGGTTTTACTGCGGAGTAGACTCATGGGAGTTTTTTGACTATCTTCTCAGCAAGGCACGGCTTGTTTGCACCCCCGGGTGCGGTTTTGGCAAAAACGGCAACGGCTGGATTAGATTGACGTCCTTCAACTCAAAAGAGCGCACGGAAGAAGCGATAAAACGGTTTGAAAAGTTCTGGAAGGATTTTGAAGCCGTCAAAAATAAGCTGACCTTTTCTACTGTAAAGTGAAAAAAGTAATAAAAATTCCCAAAAGTCGCGTGACCGCGCCTATAGATTTCGGTTCGGTCATGTCTGCCGACGGTGCGCTTTTCAACCTGTCTTATACCGAATACGACTTTATACAACTGTCCGGCAATGTCGTTATGTTTGACGGATACTCGGGCGCGCTTTCTTACGCGCCGTTCAACGTGGAGTGCGGAAAAATCGCATTCCCGTTTTTTTGCGGTTGCATGACTGACGGCGGGGAACGCGTGGCGTACGCCGGACTCAGATTCTGCGAAGACAAGGCGGTCACGTGGAAGCCGCTAATAGACAACGCCGCGCTTGTGCGACTGGCAACGAATGAAGCGGGCGGTATTCCAATATCGTCGGGCGTGTGTTGCTTTTCGGACGAGCAAGGGTACAAGCTGTACTTGTCGCATATAAAGGACGAGATTCCGCCGCTTGCCGGTCTTATCGTGCTTGATGGGCAGACGCACGGTATTGTGGATTTGTACGGCAAGCGTTACGCCGTGTTTTCCACAGGTTGGGGGGACGGCAGATACAACTGTTACGCGGGATTTAGCGCGGACGGCAAGGTTACCGCCGTTATAGCGGACTTCGGCTTAATAGATTACGGCAAAAGGGACGATACGCTGATAGACGTCGAAGTGGAACTCGAAGGCGACATGTTTGTTTACGACCCGACCAAGACCGAAACGGAAAACAACATAGCGCACCAGACGATGATTATAGAACGCGCTTCCGACCCCGCCGAGCGGCTAAAAGCATACTCGCGGCGCGGGTACGCATACCACTGCGAAGGCGATACGGATAAGGCGCTTGCCGATTACCTTAAGGCGGTGGAAACAAGCAAAAGCGTTACCGACCGCGGCGAGTTATTCAGGGCGTGGTCGGTGTACGACAATGCCGCCGAAATATTCTGCGAAAAAAGCGATTACGAATCGGCTATACATCTTATGACGGACGCGCTTACGGTGGACGATACCTTTTATGCGGGCGCATACGTGCGGCTTATAGATTTGTATCAAATGCAAAAGCGGTCGGACAAGGCGCTGGATATAGCCGCGCGCATGAAGGCGGCGCGTCCCGACGATCCCGTTGCGCACATGAAGTATGCCGAGTGCTGTGTGGCGGTAATGGATTACGCACAAGCGGCAACCGCATACGACTACTTGGCGACGGAGTTCGACTTGTACGAAAACCTGTTTGACGAAGCGTCTTGCTTTATCGAGCTTGGCGATTACGATAAAGCGCTTATCTCGCTCAACCGTCATCCCGCAAAGGAAAATTACGAGCAGTATTGGTACTACCTTGCGTACATAGAGTACAAGGAGCACAGGCTTTTTTCGGCTCTTGAATATGCGGAAAAGGCGCACGAGCTGGACGGGGAATATATGCCCGCGCTGTATCTTCTTATAGATATAGAATCGTTACTAAACGAGTATTACGCGGTGGCGCGTTACGCCGAAGAATACAAAAAGCTCCGACCGGACAACGAATACGGCTACAGCGTGTGCGCCGAGGCGCATTTGCTTTTGGGCAACCTGTCCGAATGCGCGCGCAACTACTTTCACTTATACAAAACGATAAAGAGCGACGATAAGTACGCCGCGCTCGCCGCCGTGACTTGCTATAAAACCGGCGAAAGACGGAGCGCAATGCAGCTCCTTAAAAAGCTCAGACGCAAAAAAAGCACGTATTATAAAGGCGCTTTGTACGGAATGTATATAACCAAGTCACGCGCCCGAGATTTGGAGCTGGAGCGCAATGTTTACGAGCTTGGCGGAGACGACGACTTTTTACTTACGCTTTCGGTGTTTCTGTTCAAAACGGACGACGTAGTACATTCCACGCGTATTTTCGACTTGCTGTACAAAGACGGACTGCCGTTTGAGGCGGTCGCTCAGCAGATTCGCGTTGCGGAAAAGATAGGGGACAAAAAGCATTTCTTTTCGTTTATAGAATATTATGTAGGCAACTTTATAAATCCCGCCGCAACCAATGCCGAATTTGTTCAAATAATAGAAAACTTTATTGTAAATCCCGCACACAAAGAATGGGTTAAGGTAATTCAGAATTAGGAATTCGGAATTCGGAATTCGGAATTCGGAATTGAAAATAATGATAAATTTTATTAAATTTTTCTTCCTACCACAAAACCGAGTAATTGTCAATAGGTTTTACAAAAATATTGTTTTAAAAATTTTTAGTTTATCATTGATATTCGGGTGGCGCTCGTATATACTATTAGTAACATCCTGCGGTGTTCGAGATTAAGCCTAATTTATAACCTCAACTACTAAAAGGGATGGCGGAGTATGCTATAATATGTCGGGCCTCAGTAATTTTACTTTATGTAAGCAGGGGAAGACAGACGACGGCATCAGCCAACCCACCTGCCACAAGGCGGGTTTGAATTCGGCAACATCTGCGGCACAGGCGGGATTTTTTGTGCAATAAATTTTATTGGAAAATATTGATTAGGACGGTAAATATAAACCACCTATAATTCAGAATTCCTAATTCCTAATTCCGAATTGATTACTGTTTATCCGTAATCAAAACGCTTATCGCTCTGGGGATCGCTTGCTGGTCGGGCTTGCTGCCCGAGTTTCTAAAGTCAAAGCAGTCGGCAAACGCGCGCATATCGCGTTCGGTGCGGTTAAGGTCGCGTAGCAGTCCGGCGTTTAGCGCGGCAAGATAGTCGGTTACGCTTTTTCCGGCATACGCCGCCGCGTCAAACAGCTTGGCGGCGTGCTTTACGCAGTGGTGCGCCTCACGGAAAAGTTCGGGAAAGTCTGTTTCGTGCAAAAACATTTCCGCAATCGTCATGTAGTACCGCTCCATCGGCTCGGCAATGGCGTTGCATATAACACAGCCGCAGTGTTCGTTTATTTTTTCGGCTGTCTTTTTTGCCGATTTTTTGTCGGTGGGCGGCTTTTGCAGGAGTTTATATAGTTCTGCGGCGCGCGTTTCCAGCTGCAGGGCAAGCCCGAGCTTGTTTTGTCCGGCATACATCTGCCTTATATGCTCGGGGCAAAACCCTATGCGGTTGGACTCCGTTCTAAAGTCGGGATCCATCACGTTTTCGGCAAGGTATTGTCCGACCAAACGCTTTTCGCGGTCGTTATATATTTTGCACAGCGGACAGCCGTCATGCGATTTGTACGCGTCCCAAATGGGCATTGTCTGAATTTGGTATTGCATATATTCCCCGAAAATAAAATATAGTATTACGAGTTCTCTTTTATCAATATTTTTTCACAATCACAGATTGACTTTTCGATTTCTTTACCGTTTTTCGATATTGACAATTCTTTCCGTAATGGCGATTGGTTTTATTATACCACAATGCACAAAGAAAGGCAAGGGATATGCGTTACAGTGACAGTGCGTACATAATACAGCGCGGCGGGCGCAAAGCGGTCCGCAGGCGTGGCGGAGCAAGAAAGGCGGCGGGCATTCTCATCGCCGTATTACTGCTTTTGACGGCGGCAATATGTTTGCTTGTAGTGTTTTTGCCGAGAGCGGGCGTCGGCAGCGTGAGCGCGTCCGAGACTTTAGGCAAAACGTATTATTTTTTGTGCACGTCGGAAGCGGAAGAACGCACGCAAGCGCTTCTTTACGCGCAGGACACCAAGGAGCGCGGCGGCGGGGGATATTTATACAACGACGGCAAGTACAAGATTATTGCGGCGGTTTACAACAGTGAATCGGACGTAAAAACACTGGTGACGGTAAATCCCAATTCGTTTTATTTTTCGCTGAGCATCCCAAGCGGCAATTATTCGGGCGGCGACAAGGCGGTGCTTAAATATCTTTCGGGCGAATGGTTCAACACGCTTTCCACCGCTTCCACCGAGCTGGACAGGGGAAACATCACCGAAGCCGCCGCGGAGTATGCGGCAACTCGCGCGTGCAAAAAACTGCGCGACTTGGCGCTGAGCGCAAGTTCGGAAAAGCTAAAATCGGCAGTTATCTCGTGCGAGTATTCGCCGCTAAGTACGCAAACCGTGCTGTCGTATATCCGCTATATTCACGTGCAATTTGTAATAAGCGTACTTAGCGCGCTTGCTTAAATTTTGCCGTTATGGTATAATCCTTAAAAGAGGATTATATGATGTACAAGATTTTGGAAAAGCAATCGCTTAATCCAACCGTCACGCGCATGGTGATAGACGCGCCGCGCGTTGCCAAAAAGGCTCAGGCGGGAATGTTTATAATCTTGCGAGTGTCGGCGGACGGCGAGCGCATTCCGCTCACCATTGCCGATTATGACGTGAATAAAGGCACGGTTACCATTATATTCCAAATAGTGGGCGGGACCACGCATAAGCTGAATATGCTCAATGCGGGTGACTGCATTTGCGATTTTGTGGGACCGCTGGGAGTTCCGAGCGAGCTTGACGGGCTGAAGAAGGTGGCGGTAATAGGCGGCGGCGTGGGCTGTGCAATCGCGTATCCCATTGCCAAAAAACTGCACGCTCTCGGCGCGACCGTTCATTCTGTGATAGGCTTTCGCAACAAGGATTTGGTTATATTACAGGACGAGTTTAAACAGGTGTCCGATAAGCTTGTTTTAATGAGCGACGACGGCTCTGCGGGGAATAAGGGGCTTGTAACCGACGCGCTAAAAGCGCTCATAGACAAAGGCAATGTATACGACGAAGTGATAGCAATCGGGCCGCTTGTAATGATGAAGTTTGTAAGCAAGCTCACAAAAGAGTACGGCATAAAGACGGTGGTGTCCATGAACCCCATCATGATAGACGGCACGGGCATGTGCGGCGGATGCAGGCTTACCGTCGGCGGGCAAATGAAGTTTGCGTGCGTGGACGGGCCTGACTTTGACGGGCATAAAGTAGACTTTGACGAGGCGATTGCGCGAAGCAAAATGTATGCCGAGTTTGAGCGTCACGCTTATGAAAAAGCGTGCAATTTGTTTAAAACGGAGAAATAACCGTCATGGCAAATCTATCCAAACAAAAAACCGAAATGACCGTTCAAGATCCCTTGCTGCGCGCAAAAAACTTTGATGAAGTCGCTTTGGGGTATGACGAGAGCCAAGCAAAAACGGAAGCGGAGCGCTGTCTAAACTGCAAAAACAAGCCGTGCGTAAGCGGCTGTCCGGTGAATAGGGATATCCCCGAGTTTATACAAAAGGTCAAGGACGGCGACTTTCTTGGCGCGTATAAGGTTTTGGAAAAATCCGGTCCGCTCGCCGCCGTGTGCGGCAGGGTATGTCCGCAGGAAACGCAGTGCGAATGCAAGTGCGTGCGCGGGCGTAACGGCGAGCCGGTGGCTATAGGTAGGCTTGAGCGCTTTGCCGCCGACTATTTTAGCGCGCACAAATCGGAAGATAAAAGTAAAATTGTAAGCAACGGTCACAAGGTGGCGGTTGTGGGGTCGGGCCCTGCGGGGCTTTCTTGCGCGGGCGAGTTGTGCTCGCGCGGGTACGAAGTTACGGTGTTCGAGGCGTTGCACCTTGCAGGCGGCGTCCTTGTGTACGGCATTCCGGAATTCCGCTTGCCCAAAAAGATAGTGGAAAGCGAGATAGATAATTTAAAATCGCTCGGCGTTAAATTTGAGTTAAACACCGTCATAGGCAAAACTGTTTTTGTAGACGAGTTGTTCGACGACGGCTACGAAGCTGTGTTTATCGGCAGCGGCGCGGGGCTTCCCAACTTTATGAAGATAAAGGGCGAAGAACTAAACGGCGTGTATTCCGCCAACGAGTTTTTAACGCGCGTAAATCTTATGAAGGCGTATCTTGACGGCGCCGATACGCCCATAAAGCGTAGCAAGTCGGTTGTTGTAGTCGGTGGCGGCAACGTGGCTATGGACGCTGCGCGCTCCGCCCTGCGTTTGGGTGCGGAACGCGTTATGTTGGTGTACCGCCGAAGCGAACAAGAGCTTCCTGCCAGAAAAGAAGAAGTAGAGCACGCAAAGGAAGAGGGCGTGGAGTTTATCATGCTGACCGCACCGCTGGAAGCGCTGGGCGACGAACAAAAAAACGTGCGCGCACTCAAGTGCCAAAAAATGGAACTTGGCGAGCCGGACGGGTCGGGCAGGCGCAGACCTGTGCCTATACCTAACAGCGAATTCGAGCTGGAAACGGATACCGTTATAGTAGCCGTCGGCACAAGCCCCAATCCGCTTATAAAAAACACCACTACCGGCATAGACGTAAACAGGTGGGGCGGAATAATTACAGACGAATCGGGCAAGACCACACGCGACATGGTGTACGCCGGCGGCGACGCCGTAACAGGTGCGGCAACCGTTATACTCGCCATGGGCGCAGGCAAGTCCGCCGCACAGCAGATAGACTCGGCAATAAAAGCCAAAAAAAAGTAAAAAAATGAAAAAAATTTCACAAATTTTACAAAAACAGTTGACATAGTTTTTTCTTGATGATAAAATTAGTCCATACATATCTTTGCGTTAAATTTTCACGGCGCAAAAAAAAATCATATGTATGGAGGACAAAGTGAAAAAGAAGGTTTTAGTTTTAATCACCGCACTTGTAATGGTATTTGCATGTGTGCTCGGACTTGTCGCTTGCGGCGATGACTTTGAAGAAGGTACGTACGTAATGTACTCGGTTCAAGGTAAAGATGTCTACGCTATGGGCGAATACGAGCTTAAAGACGGCAAGATCACCGGCACCGGCGTAAGCGGCACCTACAAAGTTGACGGAGACACCGTCACCGTCAAAATCAAAGATGTGCCTGACACGAAGGTGACCAAAAAGGAAAATTATTGGATTACCAGCGACAAGACGATGCTTGTTTGCAAAAAAGGCAAAACCCCCAAGGGCTACACCGTAAAAGAAATGCCCGCAATGTAATTTCGATAAAACAGAATGGAAAAAAACTTCCGCAGTAATTTCTGCGGAAGTTTTTTAATGCAGAATTATGAATGCAGAATGAAAGATTGTATTGCTTTATATTTTTTGTCATTCTGAGCGACGCTAAGAGTCTCATCCATATTAAAAAAAATGAAAAACCACACAGTTTATAACTGTGTGGGATTAAACAGCGTGTCTATAACTTTATTAAAAACAACCTTATCTATAATTCTGCATTCTTAATTCTGCATTCTGCATTCTCAAAACATTACCAGCAAAAATCCCGCAAGCACTCCAACAAACAGCGACAGGGCAGGGAGCTTGCTCTTCCACATAAGTATAGCTTCCGGCATGAGCTCGCCGAAAACAACATACAGCATGGCGCCGCTCGCAAAGCCAAGCGAGAGAGTTAGCATTATTTCGTTTATGCCGCCCAGCGCAAAGCCGATAAGCGCGCCGAGTACAGTGGGCAGTCCGCTAAGCGCTGTAAGCAGTACCGATTTTGCTTTGTTCATACCGCCCGAAATAAGCGGAACGGACACAGCCATGCCTTCGGGGATATTGTGCAGACCGATTACGATTGCCATAATAAATCCGCTGCCCGAAAACAGGTTGGCCACAATGTCGGGCGTAATCGCGTACGACGCGCCTATAACCATGCCTTCCGGCAGGTTGTGAAGCGCTATCGCAGTCATCATAACAAGCCCTGCCACGAAAAGATTGGATTTAGCGTTTTTGTGCGAAGCATAGTGATTGGAGTGAATCAGCTCGTCCAAGTCATCCGCGGTGGCGGGATGGTTTTGGTCGATGTGGCTTACCTCGCGGTTGGTGCGCTTGTCTATTACATAGTTGAGCAAATACACCACGCCGTAGCCGGCGATAACCGCCACAACCACAATAATAGGCGTGTACCGGCCGAGCGTGCCGCCTTTCATCATGTCTATCGGCTGACTCATAAGATCAAAGCATACAACCGCAAGCATGATGCCTGCGGCAAACGACAACAAAAGACTTACAATCTTGCTGCTGTCGCGTTTTAGCGCCGCTCCTACTACGCCGCCGAGTCCCGTGCCGACAACGCCCGATATAAATGTTATTACTATTATCGCAAAGTACTGCATAAGTGATTTCGTATCTATAATAAACCATATGGTTGAAAAGTGCAAGCAAAAGCATGCCTGAAAGTGATAAACGCTGTATTGTTTGCAAAATCTATTGATATTTTTTTGATAAAATATTATAATTATTTAAATGCATTTTTTTGTAAAAGAGTCGAACCATGAATAAACTGCGTAAATTAAGTCTTTTGGTGCTTATTCCCATTGTGGTGGGCGTAGTTATGTTTATCGTAGGCAATACCAAAGGCGAATTAGAAATAACAAAAGCCGGTCTGTTGGTTTTGAGTATCGGCACGCCGGTAACGATAACGGTATTAGTGGCTATTGGACTTATTATAATGTTTGTCGGCAAGTCCGACAAGTTCAAGCAACCGAATACGCAAAATCTCGATTGCGAAGTGAAAGACAACCAAAACGAGCAAGACGATAATTCGCAATCCGAAAGGGAAAATGAACAAGCTCAATTAGATGACATAAACACGTCGTACCGTTACAGCAGTCGAGAAAAACTGGCGGAGTACGAAATGCAGCAAATCATCAATGCCGGAAAGATGTACTCCGCAAAGCAAAAAGCTCCGGTAATATTATTTATTGTGTTTTTGTTTGTAGATTTTGCTCTTGCGCCTACATTTGCGGTTTTGGGTATATTTGTCGGCGCGATTATTTGCGCTGTCTTATTTGTAGGCTCTGTACTGGCGGCGTTTATTGCAATGACTGTGCTAGCCAAAAGATCTATGCGTGCAGGCAATGGCGACGACAAGGATCGCGAGATATTTGAGGGCACTGTTAAAGGCTGTGTGATGTCAAGTATGACCACCGCAAAGTACGGACAGATCGCAACCGCAAGGGTAAACAGCGTGGTCTACGCAGTAATAATCACCGCGGGCGAGAAGCAATATACGGCATATTCGGAAAAGGTTTACGAGACAGGCGACAGCGTAAAGTTTTGCATAGTGGGCAAGCGCTTGGCGTCGATAATACACAATAACGACTCCGAACTTTCAGACGAGTCGAAAGAGTTGGCAGAAAATGTAGAGAAATAAAGATATCAAGCGCGCTGTCAGACTTTCGGTTTGACGGCGCGCTTGTTTTATGAATAACGGGTATTCTTTCAGTCCAAGCAAATAATCTACGGACTCGTCAAAAAACTCGGATAATATAATAAGCGCCGAAGCGGTAGGTTCGGTCTTTCCTTTTTTCCATTTGGCAATAGCGGACTGACTTATTCCCGTTTTAGCCGAAAGTTCCATTTGACTCAAATGATTTTCAGCCCGTAAATCTTTTAATCTTTGTTTGAAAGTCATATTTAATTTATATACAAAATAAGTCAAAAATACTTTACAAGTCATATATGGCTTGATATACTGTTTTAGTAACTCACTCTTATATTTCGGTGCAAAGGAGAAAATTATGAAAAAAAGATTGTGGTCGATTTTGACGGTTGTGGTTATGACCGTTGCGTGCGTGTTCGGTATGCTTGCTTGTACCGACAATGATGACAACAACAAAAACGGCAACTTTAAAGAGGGTATATATTTGTATTGGGAGGATCCTACTACAACGGTTTATTCCGTTGAATTCAAAAACGGAATACTTTATATGGGCGGTTCAAAGCGTGGTACATATACCGTAAAAGGCGATAAGGTAACGATTAAATCAGACGACCCTGATGACGAGGAGCCCGAAAAGGATCTTATAATCATTTCGGAAGGGTGTTTGAAAATCCCTTTACGCGGGAATCATTGTGCATATTATGTAATTGAGGGTCAAAATCCGCCTCAAGACTTAGATATGTGGAAGAACTGATTTATATATCGGCATAAAATCGAATGCTCGGCCAAAAGTGTCGAGCATTTTTTGTTCCAAAATTGTGGCATACAATATGTTGTGCTTTTTTTCGGTTAGAAATTGCAAACTTTCAAAAAATATCATTTTGTGCTTGAAAGTGATATCTTGATATGCTATAATCATAGTCGCAATGCCGTGCATGTTTGCATCGGCAAAAGCGCCAATCACTTATTTATGGGGTAACAGACAGAATGAAAAGAAAAATCATCTCATTATTGACTGCGGCTGTGTGCACATTCGGTGCAAGTGCGGCGCTTTGCGCGTGCGGCGGAAACGATGGAAAAGGTGGGAAAGGCGGAAACGGCGGAAACGGCGGTATTACGGAAAACACTAAATTCGATAGCATAGTTTCCCAAACCATAGCGGACTCGGATGCTTGGGCTGCTGCGTTTGACTTTGGCGAAGTTACAAGTATGTCGTGCAAGTGGAGCGGCACGTCCTACTCCGGCGGTGAATTGTTTTCCGACGCGTCAGCCAAATTCGACTTTAAAGACAATAAGGGTCATTTATACATGATAGAAGACGGCAACGCACAAGAAGGATATATGTACTTTGACAGCCCTACGTTATATTCTTTGCGTTACGATAAAGATACGTCTAAATGGTTGAGACGGGGCAGGGACATCAGTGACTTCGGGCAGCTTTGTGTTCAGGCGTATATGTTTGATCCGCTGGCGCAATATTCCAATTACATAAACAGATTTTCTGAGTTTACGTATGACAATGATAAAAAAGGATACGTTTATACGGATACCTTTACCGAGATGATATTCAAGTTTTACGGCGGCAAGCTGGCTGCGGTATCATACGAGCGCGAGGTGTCTATACATAGCTCTGTGGATAGAGAGCAATTACTTGTATACGATATCGGCGGCAACCAAAAAGTAAACATTCCCACAGATTTTGTGGATGAGCAACACGCTTCGGAAGACTGAAATTATTTATAATAGTTACATCTTTGTATTAGAGCGGGATTAAATGCCGCTCTTTTGTTATTTATGTGATATTTCCACAACATAATGTGGTTAGCAATAGCGAACTTTACAAAAAATATCTTTTACCGCTTGAAAATAAAATTCGTGTATGCTATAATTATAACCGCAATATTATGTGTGGTAGTAGGGCATATGCCTAAAAGCTGTGCGTAATTTGCGGATTACAGCAAAAAAACTCACTAAAGGAGCATAAATAATGACCGACGAGAAAGACATGCAGTTCGCCGCGGTGCTGGAAAGCCTTAAAGACGTTCCCGGTCCCGTCATGATGGCGATGCAAAAAGCGCAGGACATTTACGGTTATTTGCCGCTTGAAGTCCAACTCAAAATTGCCGATTACTTCGGCGTGCCGCTTGCCACGGTGTACGGAATAGCCACGTTCTATTCGCAGTTCCGTTTGGAACAGCCCGGGCAGATCAAGATTGCCGTATGCTTGGGTACGGCGTGCTACGTCAAGGGTAGCGGCGGCGTTATAGACAAGTTTAGCAGACTGCTTGGTGTGGAAGCAGGGCACACCACGTCCGACGGCAGATTCACTTTGGAAGCTACGCGCTGCATAGGTTGCTGCGGTTTGGCGCCGGTACTCACCGTTAACGGCGAAGTTTACGGCAAGGTTACCGAGAGCAGTGTGGACGAGATTCTCGCCAAATACAACGAGATTTAAGGAGCTGAAAGATGAAAACCATACAGCAATTACAGGAAATTCGCGAGCGTCTTCGTTCGACGATAGACGAGCGCAAGGAAGGCGCCGTAACAACACAGGGCAACCCCAAAAAGTACATACTTGTTTGCGGCGGCACCGGCTGTACCTCCGGCAACAGCAAAATAATAAGAGAAAATTTTATCAATCAGATTAAAGAGCGCGGACTGGAAAACGAAGTTAAAGTAATCTTCACCGGTTGCTTCGGACTTTGCTCCAAAGGCCCTATCGCGGTTGTCTATCCGGACGGCTCTTTCTATACGCATGTTCAGCCCGACGACGTTGCCGAGATTATGGAACAGCACATTGTGGGCGGAAAGCCGGTAGAGCGGCTGTTGCATGCCGAAAAAGATATTCACGGTCAACTCAAGTCCATTAACGACACCGACTTTTACCGCAGCCAGCGCCGTGTAGTGCTTCGCAACTGCGGCGTTATCGATCCCGAAAATATCGACGAATACCTTGCAACCGACGGTTACAAGGCGTACGAAAAAGCTGTAACCACAATGACCCAACAGCAGGTCATAGACGAGATTAAAAAGAGCGGACTCAGAGGCCGCGGCGGTGCGGGCTTCTCCACCGGTATGAAGTGGCAGTTCACTCACGACGCGCAGGGTACCGAAAAGTACGTAGCGTGCAACGCGGACGAGGGCGACCCCGGCGCGTTTATGGACCGTTCGTTATTGGAAGGCGATCCGCACGCGGTAATCGAAGCCATGATGATAGCGGGCTATGCGGTAGGCGCGGAGCACGGCGTAATATACGTTCGTGCCGAGTACCCTATAGCCGTTCACCGTTTGGAAGTTGCCATAGGTCAGGCGCGCGAGTACGGCATACTCGGCGACAACGTAATGGGTCTTGGCAAAAAGTTCGACCTTGAGCTCCGTTTGGGCGCAGGCGCGTTTGTCTGCGGCGAGGAGACGGCGCTACTCAACTCCGCGGAAGGCAAGCGCGGCGAACCCCGTCAGCGTCCGCCGTTCCCTGCGGTAAAAGGTCTGTTCGGCAAGCCCACGCTTATCAACAACGTGGAAACGTACGGCAACATCACTCAGATTATACTTAACGGTGCGGACTGGTTCGCTTCGGTCGGCACGGAAAAGAGCAAGGGCACCAAGGTGTTCGCGCTCGGCGGAAAACTGGAAAACGTCGGACTTGTGGAAATCCCCATGGGCACTACGCTCCGCACAATTATAGAAGATATCGGCGGCGGTTGCCCTAACGGCAAAAAGTTTAAGGCCGCGCAGACCGGCGGTCCGTCCGGCGGTTGCATTCCGTCATCGCTTATCGACACGCCCATCGACTACGACAACCTTATGGCTATCGGCTCGATGATGGGCAGCGGCGGTCTTATCGTCATGGACGAGG
>JAFLVI010000087.1 GCA_022508405.1 Clostridiales bacterium | reverse complement strand
GTGTTGTAGACGAAAAGGGCAACATACTCAAAAAGGACAGGGTGGTCACCGACGTGGCCGGCGGTCCGCACAAAATTATTTCCGATATAGGCAATGTTATAAAGTCGCTTGTGGACGTAAACGACCGCGACTTTTTGGGTGTGGGCATAGGTTGTCCGGGGGCGATAAACTCCGCGCGCGGCACCGTTGACCGTGCATTCAATCTTAACTGGCATCATGTAGCGCTTGTGGATGAACTGGCGCGCATAATCAACAGACATATTAAGGTCAGCAACGACGCCAACGTAGCCGCTCTTGGCGAAACCATGTTCGGAGTGGGCAGAACGTATACCGATACGATCTTTCTCACGCTGGGCACGGGCGTGGGCGGCGGCATTGTGCTAAACGGCAAGCTGTACGAAGGAAACGAAAGCAAGGGTGCGGAGCTCGGACATATGGTGCTTGTTGTGGACGGCGAGCCGTGCTCGTGCGGCAGGCGCGGATGTATGGAAGCGTACTGCAGCGCCACCGCGCTTATACGAGAAACCAAAAAGGCCATGCTTGCGGATAAGCAATCCGCCATGTGGAAGACTGCGCCCACGCTTGACGACGTGGACGGCAAGACCGCATTCGAGTGCAGCAAGCAGGGCGACAGGGCGGCGTGTTCGGTCGTAGACTATTACGTAAAATATCTGGGCGAAGGCATGCTAAACTTTGCCAACATCTTCCGTCCGCAGGCGATAATCTTGGGCGGCGGCGTATGCGCTCAGGGCGACTATCTTATTTACAAGCTTAAGGACTATTGCAAAGACAGAAATTACGGTTTTGCGGACACCCCGCGCTTTGATATTCTTACCGCGCAACTCGGAAACGACGCGGGCATCATCGGCGCGGCGGGCCTTATTTACGCCGATATTAAATAATAGATAATAAATTTGAGTACGGTTGGCGCGCGGTTACGCGCGCTTTTACTTTGTTAAAAAACGACCAACTTATTTCGCTATAATAACTCAAAAGTCGTCTTGACAACGGCGTGGTTGTATGATACAATAATATAAATCACAAATACGGAAAGAAAATATCGATATTGCTTTTGATAAAGCAATCGAAAAATCAATCTGTGATTGTGCATTCTTTTGTACAATTTTTTCAGGAGTTTTATTATGAAAAGTCTTAAAGGCACAAAAACGGAAGAAAACCTTATGAACGCGTTTTCGGGCGAGAGCATGGCGCGCAACAAGTACGACTACTATGCTTCCCGCGCCAAAAAGGACGGCTACGAGCAGATTGCGGCTATCTTTGCCGAAACCGCCGCCAACGAAAAAGAGCATGCAAAAATCTGGTTCAAGCTTTTGCA
>JAFLVI010000086.1 GCA_022508405.1 Clostridiales bacterium | reverse complement strand
ATGTCGGTCATTATTACAAGCACGTGCATGTCGCACTCAAACGCCAGATATTCCGCCGCCGTCATTGCCATGCGCGGCGTGTTTATGCGTTCGACCGCGGGGTCGTTGGCAAGGTTTAGGAACATGACCGTCCTGTCAATCGCGCCCGTCCGTCTGAAGTCGGCGGTAAAGAACTCGCTTTCCTCGTACGTTATGCCCATTGCGGCAAATACGACAGCAAACTTATCGGACGTGTTTTTTACCTGCGCCTGTCTTGCTATCTGCGCGGCAAGGTCGGCGTGCGGCAAGCCCGACGCCGAAAACACCGGCAGCTTTTGTCCGCGCACAAGCGTGTTAAGCCCGTCAATCGCGCTTACGCCCGTCTGTATAAACTCGTTGGGATAGTCGCGCGCAACGGGGTTTATGGGACTGCCGTTTACGTCAAGACTGCTTTCCGGCAGGATTTCCGCGCCGCCGTCTATGGGGTTGCCCATGCCGTCGAACACACGACCAAGCATGTCGTGCGACACCTTTAGCTCTATCGCTTTGCCGGTGAACGCCGCTTTGGCCGCCGCGATCTTAAGTCCGCGGCTGGGTGCAAAAAGCTGAACAAGCGCCTTGTCGCCGTCCACTTCCAGCACGCGGCCCAAACGCGGTTCGCCGTCCGCTTGCGATATTTTGACTAACTCGTTGTACTTTACGCCCTCTACCTGTTCCACAAGCATCAAGGGGCCTACAACTTCTTTTATTGTACGGTATTCTTTACGCATTATTATTACCGCTCCTTTTTACAAAATGTGTTTGAAAGCTCAGTCGCGCGTCAGGTGGGCAACAGGCGGCAGGTCGCCGACGGGAGTGTAGAACCCCCTACATGACCAAGGCGATTTGACGCACGTAGCCCGCATCACGCGATGAATGTGCTTTCAAACATCCGCCTCTTTCAGTTCCGCAAATTGCTTATTCATTTCGTCGTGAAGTTCGTCAAGGCTTGCCATTTCTTCTTCCCTGACGTACTTTGCCCTGCCGATGCGCTCGCGGCACTGAATATTCAGTATGTCGTTTATGTCCACGCCGCGGTCGAGCGCACGCCTAGCCGAATAGTAAAAGTCCACAATCAGCTTGAGCATTTTAAACTGCTTTTTGGGCGAGGTGTATGTGTCCACCTCGTGGAAGGAGTTTTGGTGCAGATAGTCTTCGCGCACCGACTTTGCCGCTTCCATTGTAAGCCTGTCCGCCGGCGACAGCGCGTCCATACCGACAAGCCTTACTATCTCGTCCAGCCGCGCTTCTTCCTGAAGAAGCCTGCTTATTTCCAGTCTGTACGCGCCGAACTGCTCGTCCACGTTGCGAGAGAACCATTCCGAAAGCCTGTCGCTGTACAGCGAGTAGCTGACAAGCCAGTCAAT
>JAFLVI010000085.1 GCA_022508405.1 Clostridiales bacterium | reverse complement strand
TAAGAAATTCGCGGTTACTCACCAAGGACGCCTTTTGGAACTGCGAAAACGTGACCGTTTACGATTCCTTTATTTCCGGCGAATATCTCGGCTGGAACGCCAAAAACCTGACGCTGATAAACTGCACAATCGAAAGTCTGCAGGGCATGTGCTATATCGAAAATCTTGTGCTCAAAAACTGCAAGTTGCTTAACACCACTCTCGCCTTTGAATATTCCACCGTGCAAGCGGACATCGACGGGAGTATAGACAGCGTGCTCAACCCCAACGGCGGACGTATATGCGCCGACAAAATAGACAAACTGATAATAGAAAAAGACAAAGTCGATCCGAATAAGACGGTAATCGTCTGCCGTACGCAAAATTAGACGAAGGAAGGAATTTTCTATGCCGTACGATTTTGACAAAATGCCCGACCGTAGACAATCGCATTCCCTAAAGTGGGACGTACAAAAAAACGAACTCCCCATGTGGGTTGCGGACATGGACTTTGCCGCCGCGCCGCAAATCACCGATGCGCTGCTCCGCAGGGTCAATCACGGAGTGTTCGGCTATTCAATCGTCCCCGACGAGTGGTATGACGCGATTATTTCTTGGTGGAAACGCCGGCACGGGTTCACCATAGACAAGGAGTGGCTGCAGTTCTGCACCGGCGTTGTCCCCGCTATTTCTTGCCTAGTTCAACGCCTTACAAACATAGGCGATAATGTTGCCGTGATGACGCCTGTTTTCGATATTTTTTTCCACTCAATCGAAAACTTCGGAAGGCACGTTGCGGAATGCCCTCTCGCCTATTCGGACGGGATTTACAGCATTGACTTTGACCGATTGGAAAAGGTGTTGTCAAATCCGCTTACAACATTGCTTATACTATGCAATCCGCACAACCCCACCGGCAATGTGTGGACAGCCGAGCAACTGAAAAAAATCGGCACGCTTTGCAAAAAGCACGGCGTGGTGGTTTTGTCGGACGAGATTCACTGCGATATCACTTTGCCGGATGTCGATTACACACCTTTTGCGTCCGTTTCCAAAGAGTGCGCCGAAAACAGTATAACGTGCATTTCCGCAAGCAAAGCGTTTAATATTGCGGGCATGCAGTCCGCCGCGGTGTTTGTACCTAATAAATCTTTGCGCGAAGCGACCGTGCGCGGACTAAATTCCATGGAAGTTGCGGAGCCCAACTGCTTTGCGGTAGAAAGCACCGTAGCGGCGTTCAATCACGGCGAAGAGTGGCTAAACGAACTGCGCGGCTATCTTGCCGAAAACCGCCGCGCCGCCGCAGAGTTTATAAAAGAAAATATCCCCACAGCGCACCTTATAGACGCAAAAGCAACATACCTATTGTGGATTGATTGCTCCGC
Source organism: Clostridiales bacterium (assembly GCA_022508405.1). GTDB lineage: Bacteria > Bacillota > Clostridia > Christensenellales > Pumilibacteraceae > Anaerocaecibacter. The sequence continues at coordinate 793 of JAFLVI010000085.1, read as the reverse complement.
GTTTACAAACGATTCGAGCGAGCTGTGCGCATTTATAAAGGCCAGTAACGGTCTTATACTGTCGCATGGCGAACAATACAGAGGCAACGGAAAGACCTTTGTGCGCATGAACACAGCCTGCAGCCGCGCGCGCCTAACGGACGGCCTAAACCGTTTAGCGGACGGAATAAAGGCATATACTGCCAGCAAATAATCTCTATTGATTTCTACAACAAAAGACCCAAGTGCTGCTTGGGTCTTTTGTTGTAGAAAAATATTTATTTTGGGGATAGGTTGCGACATTTGTGAAACAAATTTTCTGTTAATGTGCGTTTTTATAAACGATATCTTCCACTGCTATTACGTTGGCCGGCGCACGGTCAGTCGCCCAGTAGCTAAAAGCCCCCTCGTAAAATAATCGGGCGGAATGCCTGCGGAAATCGCAGGCGGGCTTTGCGCTACGTATTATCTATTAAATTGTTTTTTCTGATAATAAATATTGTTCACTGTTACCGTATTAGTCAGCGCAATCGCCTAGCGTCATATACAAGCCGAGAATGCTTGCTTGCAATGGCATTTTCGGCGCAGTATTCATGAGCGACACTTTGCGAAGCAAACGATAATTTATTATCGTACGCCGTAGGCGTGGTATCGCGAGTTACCCGTGCGCCGATTATGTATACTTTTTTTCTCATGCTTTTCTCCGCGGCGCACGGTCAGTCGCCCAGTAGCTAAAAGCCCCCTCGTAAACGAGGGGGCTTGGAGCTACTGGGCGGACTCGAACCGCCGACCTGCTGATTACGAATCAGCTGCT
>JAFLVI010000084.1 GCA_022508405.1 Clostridiales bacterium | reverse complement strand
GACTGAACCGTAACGTATTCCGCTGCGTTTTTGTGATTGTCGTCCTCGTTTGCAAATTTATCCATATCGTCAAGAAGGATTATCGAAGGCGCGTTCTCTGCCGCCTCGTTAAACGTCTTTTTGATTTCATTTACAAATTCTCCGTCCGGTTTATTCTTGCGGCATACAAACGCCGGTCTTCCGCTTTCTTTGATAAAGCAGTTCGCCATAAGCGTTTTACCTACGCCCGGATCACCGTCAAGAAGCAGTCCTCCCGAAAGTGTAACACCGAGTGCCTTATATTTTTCTCCGTTTCTGATTATGTCGCAAAGTCTTATAAGCTCGGATTTTATGTCTTTGTAGCCTATGATTTTATCGAATTCGCTCATTTATTTTAACCTCTTTTTATTCGTTTTCAGTTGTAGCAGAAGTATGTACGGTAACATATTCATCTGCACTTACGGTTTGTTTTAATAGCTCTATATCGTCCGCCGAAGCGTGTCCGCTCGTGTGCAGAGTTTTGATTTTTATGCCCATTTTTTCGACCTCGGTCAAAAACTCCGCCATTTCCGGACGCTCTTTATATCCGATCCACATAGAATAAATCAAAACCGCACGCGACAAATCCATTCTTTCTGCAAGCTTTTTTACATATTCGAGCATGGACGGACGTACAAGCATAACAAAGTTTGTTTTTTTCGGGATTTGCCTTAGTCCGCGCTTGTTCTCGAACTCGAAAAACATATCCTTGCGCCTGCCGTACAGCACTCTCGGCGTAAACGCGAAAACGTCCTTGAATACGTCGGGGCGCGGTATTTTACCGCCTGCCGCCGTCGCAATTAAAGCGGCATAATTATCTTCGTACAGGATTCTGCCGCTGCGCTTTGCGGCGCGGTACACACTCACAAGTCTGTCTATATTTGTTGCCGACTGCAACACGAACAGCGGTTTTTCGCTTTGCCGCATAATCCCTACAAGCGTGTCTTCAAGCACACTCTCCGAAAAGCACGGCTTACCGGTTTGCACATTCGTTCCTTCGCAAATGAGAGTGCTCACCTTTTTGGGAAGCCGCGCGAGTAATTGTTCTTTTTCTTTTCTGCCGTGAAAGCGAAAATCTCCCGTGTACAAAATGCTCTTACCGCCTGCTTCAAACAACAGCATATAGCTGTCAAACGCCGAATGGTCGCATAAAAACGGAGTTATTCGTATGCCGCCGACGGTAAACGCCCTGCCGTTTTGATAGGTCGTGATATTACCTGCAAACGCTTGGCCGCGATATTCGTTCATCGCCGCTAAAATGCGATATGCGCCGCTTCCGATATAAATAGGACAGTCTTTTTTAAACTCGATAAGCCCGGCGTGGTCGGCGTGGTAATGCGACACGATTACGGCGTTATACGGCGTTTCCAGCACGCTCTTTTCTATATCGCTCAGCTCGTCGCCGCCGTCCAAAGCCTTGCCGAGTTCCACCAAAATTTTTGTATCGCCGTAAGAAATTTCAATCAAGTTTTCGCCGATTTTATCTTTTCCGCGCAAAACGTTGTAGGTTAAGACAGGCATGTCAACTTTTTGCTTATGCTTTTTCGTAAACGAGCTTACGTAGTGTTCGTCTCTACACAATTCAAAGTCTTCGATTTCAAACAGCTCGACAATCTCCTGCAAATCGTACTCGTCCAAACACTCGTCTGCAAATATGCGGTGTTTGTTTTGCTTCGTGTCGTAAAGCACCCTGCCGCGCGGATAGTGATAGCAATCGGGTGTTTCGTTTGCCGAGCGCACGTCGTCCCATTTTTCGTAATGAGAGTACGGGTAGTCGATAAACCCCAAAGAATTTGCGGCGCTTAATTCATACGATTTTACAACCTCGTAAAAATTCCAACCACCCTCGTACTTATCTGGCACCGCCCAAAATATTCCTACTTTAATCAATTTCATCTGCAATAACTCCTTCTTTCTTTAATATCTTTAAGATTGTAGCAAGCCGTCTCATCCCCTTTTTCGGCATATTCCTTCCAGATATCAATCGCTCTTTCAACGTTTCTCTCGGTGCCGATGCCGTTGTAGTAGCAATGGGCGAGTGATATGGCTGCATTGGCGGTGAATTCGGCTTCCTCTGTCAGCTTAATCTTCGAACAGTCGATTTCCGCAAGCGCCTTGAGCATTTCGTAGGCTTTTTTGTAATCCCTGTTTTTCCCTCGGGCGTCTTTGTAGCAACGTGCCAGTCGGTATAGCGCCTGCCCTCTGTATTCACTTTTTTGTTCCGCCGCAAGATTGTACCAGTAAATCGCTTTTTTGTAATTTCGCGGAATTTTCCGTTCTTCGCCGCCCACGGCGTAGTATTCCGCAAGCGCCCACATTTCGTCAAGATCCCCGGCTTGTGCCCTCTTAGCGGATTGTCGCAGTTGTCTGCCTATCAAATCCGGTGGGCAACAC
>JAFLVI010000083.1 GCA_022508405.1 Clostridiales bacterium | reverse complement strand
TGACAAACGGCGCAAGGTATGTGTCGAATGACGAAAACGCCTGTGCGCCCGCCCATTCGTTTTGCATGATGCCTAAAAAGTTAACCATCTGGTTGCACAGCGTGGCAAGGTGACTTGCGGGCGAAGAACTGATTTTTCCGGAGATGCCGCCCAAGCCTTCCTGTATAAGCTGGCGAAGCGACCAGCCCGCGCAGTAGCCGGTAAGCATGGACATATCGTGAATGTGTATGTCGGCATTGCGGTGCGCGTTGGCAATTTCTTCGTCATAGATTTCCGAAAGCCAGTAGTTGGCGGTAATCGCGCCGGAGTTGGACAAAATAAGTCCGCCAACCGAATACGTGACAGTGGAGTTTTCCTTTACGCGCCAGTCAGACGCCTTGACGTAGCTGTCCACAAGATCCTTGTAGTCGAGAATGGTGGACTTCATGTTGCGGATTTTTTCGCGTTGCTTGCGGTAAAGAATGTACGCTTTGGCAACGTCGGCATAGCCCGCCTGAATAAGCACCTGTTCCACGCTGTCCTGAATGTCCTCAACGGCAATGCTCTCGTTTTTGACCTTGCCCGAAAAATCCGCCGTAACGCGCAGCGCAATAAGATCGATGATATCGTCGTTGTATTGCTTGTTTACTGCGTCGAACGCCTTGCGTATTGCCTGACTGATCTTGGAAATGTCAAAGCTTGTCAGCTTGCCGTCCCTTTTGACTACGTTGTACATGTTTACCTCCATGATGTGCAAAACTAATCGTCTGTTGCTTTCGCCTTACATGCTTACGGTGCTTTAAACTTCCGCGGCGCAAAAACGCCGCAGGCGCTCATATTTTCCCCACCGTAAAAGGGTGAAAGCTTGTTCATTATAACACCACTATATCCCTTTGTCAATAGATTTACCACTATATATTGTGTTTTTTAAAATTTTTTTTTCAAAAAAACCACTATATATTGAATGATAATTATTATTTACTATCAACACCTGACTAAACCGACGGTACGAATGCAGAATTAAGAATGCAGAATGCAGAATGATTGGTGACATGGCTTATTTTTTTGTTATAAGCGTGCAATCCGCACAGTCTATAACTGTGCGGTAAAGTTGCGCTAAAGTGCGTTTTAAAAACTTAAATAACAGATAAGAAAGAAGAAAACCAGTTGCGCTGTCGCGCAAAACCCCAAATTCCGCTCCTGCGGCTTTTTTAATTACGAATTTCAATTCACAAAAAAACGGTCTTGAAATTCAAGACCGTTGATTTTGTTTTGCGATAACTAATTAAATCAATTTATTTGATTATTTCGGTGACAACGCCCGAGCCGACGGTGCGGCCGCCTTCGCGGATAGCGAAGCGCAAGCCCTTTTCGGCAGCGATCGGGTGGATAAGCGTAACAGTCATTGTTACGTTGTCGCCGGGGGTAACCATTTCTACGCCCTTCGGAAGCTCGACCATACCGGTAACGTCGGTCGTGCGGAAGTAGAACTGCGGACGGTAGCCGTTGAAGAACGGAGTGTGACGGCCGCCCTCTTCCTTTTTAAGGACGTACACCTCTGCCTTGAACTCGGTGTGCGGGGTGATGGAGCCGGGCTTTGCGATAACCTGTCCGCGCTCGATGTCCTTGCGGTCTACGCCACGGAGAAGGATACCTGCGTTGTCGCCGCTCTGAGCGGTGTCGAGCATCTTGCGGAACATCTCGATACCGGTAACGGTGGACGAACGGGTCGCTTTGATACCGACGATTTCTACGGGATCGCCCATTTTGATTACGCCGCGCTCTACACGACCGGTAGCAACGGTGCCGCGGCCGGTAATGGTGAAGATGTCCTCAACGGGCATAAGGAAGGGCTTGTCCACGTCGCGTACGGGGGTGGGAATGTACGCGTCGACAGCGTCCATAAGCTTCATAATGCATTCGCAAGCGGGATCGTCGGCCTTGCCGTTTTGTGCCGCCTCGAGCGCCTTAAGAGCGGAGCCGGGGATAACGGGAGCGCCGTCGCCGTCAAAGCCGTAGTTGCTGAGAAGTTCGCGAACTTCCATTTCTACAAGCTCAAGCATTTCGGGATCGTCCACTTGATCGGTCTTGTTCATAAAGACAACAATCTTGGGAACGCCAACCTGACGCGCAAGAACGATGTGCTCGCGGGTCTGAGGCATAACACCGTCTGTTGCAGCAACAACAAGGATAGCGCCGTCCATCTGCGCAGCGCCGGTAATCATGTTTTTAACATAGTCCGCGTGCCCCGGGCAGTCAACGTGAGCATAGTGACGGTTTGCGGTCTGGTACTCGACGTGAGCGGTGTTGATGGTGATACCACGAGCCTTCTCTTCCGGTGCTTTATCGATTTGGTCGTAGCGCATTTTCTCCGCCAAACCCTTGGCTGCAAGCACCATGGTGATAGCTGCGGTCAAAGTGGTCTTGCCGTGGTCAACGTGGCCGATTG
>JAFLVI010000082.1 GCA_022508405.1 Clostridiales bacterium | reverse complement strand
GCACACGCGCTTAACATATTCGGCGATCACTCGGACGTTATGGCATGCCGCCAGACCGGCTTTGCCATGATTGCTTCCAACTCCGTTCAGGAAGCAATGGACTTGGCTTTGGTGGCTCACCTTTCCACGCTCAAATCCAAAGTGCCTTTCCTGCACTTTTTTGACGGCTTCCGCACCAGCCACGAGATAGACAAAATCGACGGCATCGAGTACGACGAAATGAAGCGCATTGTCGAAAAGACGGGCTGCATGGAAGCCATTCGCGAGTTTAAGGCGCGCGCGCTCAACCCCGAGCATCCCGTACAACGCGGCACGGCGCAAAACGCGGATATTTACTTCCAAAACCGCGAAGCCGCCAATAAATACTATGACATGACGCCCGACATCGTTCAAGCGATGATGGACGAAGTAAAAACGCTTACCGGCAGAGAGTACAAGCTGTTCCAGTACTACGGCGACAAAAAGGCGGAAGACGTCATCGTCATGATGGGCTCTGGCTGCGAAGCTGTGGAAGAAACTGTTGACTACCTTGCCAAACAGGGCAAAAAGGTGGGACTTCTCAAAGTTCGCCTTTACCGTCCTTTCTCGGTCAAGTACTTTGTTGACGCTCTGCCCAAATCGGTCAAGCGCATTGCGGTACTCGACCGCACCAAGGAACCCGGATCGCTTGGCGAACCGCTGTACCTTGACGTGTGCGCCGCGCTCGCCGAAGCGGGCAAAACCGGCATAAAGGTGATCGGCGGCAGATACGGCTTAGGCTCCAAGGAGTTCAACCCCACAATGGTTAACGCCGTTTACAACAACCTTGCCGCGGAAACGCCCAAAAACCACTTTACCGTCGGTATCAACGACGACGTTACCGGCACTTCGCTTGACTGCTCCGAGTTTATCAACGCCTCCCCCGCCGGCACCATCCGTTGCAAGTTCTACGGCTTGGGCAGCGACGGCACCGTAGGCGCAAACAAAAACTCCATAAAGATTATAGGCGACCACACCGATAAGTACGCGCAAGGCTACTTCTTCTACGACTCCAAAAAGTCTGGCGGTCTTACCATATCGCACCTGCGCTTCGGCGACGTGCCCATAAAGAGCACGTACCTTATTGACCAAGCGGACTTTGTGGCGTGCCACAACCCGTCCTACGTTACACATTACAACATGGTGGACGACATTAAGGACGGCGGCACTTTCCTTTTGAACTGCCACTGGACGCCCGAGCAGCTTGATAATGAGCTTCCTGCGGCGATGAAGCGCACTATCGCCAAAAAGCATATCAAGCTGTACACGATTGACGCGCTTAAAATAGTCAACGAGATCGGCGCGCGCAAGGGCGTAAACACCGTTTGCCAAGCCGCGTTCTTCAAGCTTGCCGGCATCATCCCCTACGAGGAAGCCGAAAAGTATATGAAGCAAATGATTAAAAAGGCGTACGGCAAAAAAGGCGACGACGTAGTCAACATGAACTACGCATGCGTGGACAACGCCATTGCAGGCCTTGTAGAAGTTAAAGTCCCCGCCGAGTGGGCTAACGCCAAGACCGGCGCTACCCCTGCGGAAGTCGAAGGCGACCAATACTTCAAAGACGTCATCAATCCCATACTCCGTCAGGAAGGCGACAAGCTCCCCGTATCGGCGTTTGCGCCGGACGGCACTGTGCCCACCGCAACCACCAAGTACGAAAAGCGCGGCATTGCGCCCACCGTTCCCGTATGGCTGGCGGAAAACTGCATCCAGTGCAATCAGTGCTCGCTTGTCTGCCCGCATGCGTGCTTGCGCCCCGTGCTCACAACCGAAGCACAGGCAAAAGCCGCGCCCGCTACGTACAACGCCGTAGCGCCCAAAAATCCCAAGCTCAAGGCGGCGGGCTACAGCTACCGCATGCAGCTTTCCCCGCTGGACTGCACGGGCTGCGGATCTTGCGCAAACATCTGCCCCGCAAAAGAGAAAGCGCTCGTAATGAAGCCGCTTGAAGACGTTTTGGACGCGGAAAGCAAAAACTACGCTTACACCGAGACGGTACCCTACGCGGACGTCGCCGACATGGTAAGCCCCACCACCGTAATCGGCAGTCAGTTCAAGCAACCGCTGTTCGAATTCTCCGGCGCGTGCGCGGGCTGCGGCGAAACTCCGTACATCAAGCTTATTACCCAACTTTTCGGCGACCGCATGGTCATCGCCAACGCGACAGGTTGCTCGTCCATATACGGCGGTTCCGCCCCCACCTGCCCTTACGCAAAGAACGCACAAGGTCACGGTCCGGCATGGGCAAACAGCTTGTTCGAGGACAACGCGGAATACGGTTACGGCATGCACCTTGCTTACAAGGCGCGCAGAGAAGCGCTTAAGGACAAGGTTGCGGCGCTTGCGGCTACCGGCTGCGAAAAGTGCGCCAAGGCGTGCAATGACTGGATTGCAAACATGGACGACGCCGAAGGCAGCAAAAAAGCCGCGACAGAGCTTGTTGCCGTGCTTGAAGGCGCCAAAAAGCTGGACGCGGAAAAGGCGGCGCTCGTAAAAGATATACTTGCCGATAAAGACTGCCTTGTCAAAAAATCCATCTGGATTTTCGGCGGCGACGGCTGGGCGTACGATATCGGTTACGGCGGTCTCGACCA
>JAFLVI010000081.1 GCA_022508405.1 Clostridiales bacterium | reverse complement strand
ACGGGCTTTCTCCCGCCATATCCATAGACCAAAAGACGACGGGGCGCAATCCGCGCTCGACTGTGGGCACGGTAACCGAAATATACGATTACATGCGGTTGCTTTTTGCGCGCGTTGGGGACGTTTACTGTTACAACTGCGGTGCGGAAATTCACCAGCAATCGGTTGACGAGATTGTGGACAAGATTATGGCTTTGCCCGAGAGTAGCAGGGTTATGATTATTTCGCCCGTTGTGCGCGGCAAAAAAGGCGAGTACTCCAAGATGTTCGAGGACTTTAAAAAAGCGGGATACTCGCGCCTTAGGGTGGACGGAATAATTTACGGCATAGACGAGCAAATCAAGCTTGACAAAAATTCCAAACACGATATTTCGGTAGTCATAGACAGGCTTGTCATCGAAAAGGATATTCAGCAGCGCCTTACCGATTCGGTGGAAACCGCAATCAAGCTTTCGGACGGGCTTGTAATAGCGTATTATGACGATAAAGAAATTCTGTTTAACACGCAATACACATGCGGAAACTGCGGTCTATCGCTTTCCGAAGTAGAGCCGCGCCTGTTTTCGTTTAACTCGCCGTTCGGCGCATGCCCCACTTGCGGCGGATTGGGATTTTTGACAAAGGTCGATCCCGATTTGCTGTTTTTCGGCGATTCGTCTATCGTCGATTTATTGGACGGCGGACAGCTTGACTCCACGCCGCACTTTGAACAATGTCTTTCCGCGCTCGCCAAAAAGTACGATTTTTCGCTGAAAACTCCGTTTAAAAAACTGGACAAAAAGGTGCGGGATATAATTCTTTACGCGGTGGATGAGCCGCTTGTGGTGGAATACACCACCGGTCACTATCACCGCAGCGAGCGCATTGCTTACGAGGGCATGGTTCCGTTTTTGGAACGTCGTCTTGCCGAAACGTCCAGCGACGGCGTGCGTTGGCGCATAAGCAGGTTTACCAACTCCCAGCCTTGTCCGGACTGCGGCGGAAAGCGGTTAAAAAAGGAAGCGCTGTCCGTGCGCATAGGCGGCAAAAACATAGACGAACTGTGCGCCATGCCTGTTAAGTATCTTTACGGGTTTTTCTCCGAACTCAAGCTTTCCGATTCCAAGGCGTTGATCGCCGAGCGGGTGCTAAAGGAAATTCGAACGCGGCTTGAGTTTTTGATGAACGTGGGACTTGAATATCTTACGCTGTCCCGTTCCGCGCAGACGCTGTCCGGCGGCGAAGCACAGCGCATACGGCTTGCCACGCAGATAGGCTCTGGACTTTCGGGCGTGCTGTACATTTTGGACGAACCGAGCATAGGGCTTCACCAGTGCGACAACGCCAAGCTTATCGGCACGCTTAAGTCGCTGAGAGACCTCGGCAACACTTTGATAGTAGTCGAGCATGACGAGGACACCATGCGCGCCGCAGACCATATAGTGGATATCGGTGCGGGCGCAGGTATACACGGCGGCAATGTTATTGCGCAGGGGACTGTAGACGATATTATCGCTTCGGGCTCGGTTACGGGCAAGTTTTTGTCTGGTGAGCGAAGCATAAAAGTGCCAGAAGTTCGCCGCCTTTCGGACGAGTACATCACCATAAAAGACGCCGCCGAAAACAATCTTCAAAACATTACGGTCAAAATTCCGCTCGGCGTGTTTAATGTTATTACGGGCGTGTCGGGCAGCGGAAAATCGTCGCTTATCAACCAAACGCTGTATCCTGCGGCGGCAAACCGCTTTAATACAGTAAAGCAGCGCGTCGGCAGTTGCTCGGGCATAGACGGACTGGACAAAATCGACAAGGTCATAAATATCGATCAAAGCCCCATAGGCAGAACGCCGCGGTCAAACCCCGCAACGTACACAGGCGCAATGCAGATTATCCGCGACCTGTTTGCCGAGCTTCCTGCCGCAAAGGAACGCGGATACGGCGCGGGCAGGTTTTCGTTTAACGTGCGCGGCGGCAGGTGCGAAAACTGCGAAGGCGACGGAATAATCCGCATAGAAATGAACTTTCTGCCCGACGTGTACGTGCCGTGCGACGTCTGTCACGGGAAGCGGTTCAACCGCGAAACTTTGCAGGTGAAGTACCGCGACAAGTCCATCGCCGACGTTTTGGACATGACGATAGAAGAGAGCTACGAGTTCTTTAAAAACATTCCGTCACTTAAGCGCAAGCTGGGCACGCTGTTGGACGTAGGACTGGGTTACGTAAAACTCGGTCAGCCAGCCACAACGCTTTCGGGCGGAGAAGCACAGCGGGTAAAGCTTGCCACAGAGCTATCAAAGGTATCATCGGGCAAAACGCTTTACGTGCTTGACGAGCCGACCACCGGCTTGCATTCCGCCGACGTAGAGCGGCTTATAGATATACTTTCCAGACTTGTGGACAACGGCAACACCGTTGTGGTAATAGAACACAATCTGGACGTAATCAAGTGCGCCGACTATATCATAGACTTGGGGCCTGACGGCGGCGACGGCGGCGGACAGGTTGTGGCAAGCGGCACGCCCGAGCGAGTGGCGCAAGCGGAAAACAGCAAGACCGGCCGGTATCTCAAAAAGTTGCTCGGTCGCAACAGCAAATAGAATATTATTCATATCTAAAAATCATACTACGAATATCATGTTCGTAGTATTTTTAAAATCTATAATAACTTTTTTGGTCGTGTTTTTTGT
>JAFLVI010000080.1 GCA_022508405.1 Clostridiales bacterium | reverse complement strand
AGCGTCAGCCCGACAAAAAAGAATATTATGTAAATGCCTTTTCTGAACTTCATAAACACCCTTAATAATTCGGAATTCAGAATTCGAAATTAGGAATTAAGAAAAAGGATAAAAACTAGGACAAAATTTAATTAGTTAAAGCGCAAGATTAACTTTTTATTTTTTATCTATTATTCTTTTTAGGTAAAATCACAATGTATCTGTACGGCTCCTTGCCCTCGGACACGGTAGTGACCCTGTCGTCGCCCGTAAGCGCATTGTGTATAGTGCGGCGGTCCACACGCTCCATCGGCTCAAGCTTGATTTTGCGGTGCTTGGCTGCGCACTCGTTGGCTCTTCTTTGCGCCATGGCGGTAAGCGATTGCTTGCGGCGTTCGCGGTAGCCGTTGCAGTCGGCAACAATATTTACATGCTGTTTTTCCGCACGTCCCAAAGTCTCGGCAAGGAATGATATTGCGGACAGCGTTTCGCCGTGCCTGCCGATAATCAAGGAGTCGTCCCCTTCGGGCGCGGTTATAGATACGTCGCCGTTTTCTCCTGCTTCAACGGTAACTTCGGTAAAGCCCATTTTTTTAACAAGCTCATCAATGAACTCCGTCGCACGCGCGGTCGCTTTTTTTACGTCCTCGCTGTTTCTTGCGGGGGGATCTTCCCGACGTTCGGGCTCGGGCGCTTTTTTATCCGGCTTTTGCTCCGGCTTTTGCTCTTGCTTTTGCTTAGGCTGGGCGGGCTTTTTTTCGGGCTTGGGGGGCTTTTCGGACGGCGTTTTTTCGGACGGCTTTTGCTCCTTTTGGGGCTCTTGTCGTTCGGCTTTTTCTTCCTTTTTGGGCGCGGAATCCTTTTTAGGCTGTTCGGCTTGCTTTTTAGGCTGTTGGGGTTCTTCGCGCTCCAATGTCAAGCGCACCTTTGCCTTGCGGAAAAGTCCGCCCGCCTCCAAAATTTCCACCTGCACTTCGTCAAGACTGGCGCCAAGCTGCTCTAAGCCCTGCTTAATGGCGTCGTCAACTTTTTTTGCGGCAACTTCTATAGTCACTTTATTCCCTACCTTTTTCGGTTATTTTTGGACATATCAACGCCCATAAGGTCGTTGGGATCCGGTCTGCCGCCGCGCTGCACTACTCGCGTGCCGCTATTGTCGGCTTTACCCTTTTTGGTCTTTTTGTCTTTTTTGCTCTCTTGCGTCACTGCGCTATCCGGTGCTTGCACGGTTTCTTTTGCGCCGGCATTGGGGTTGGCGCCCTTTACGTAATGGATGATGGGCGACTGCTTGGCAACGGCTACGGAGCGCGTGCTGCCGGTGGCAATGCCGTGATTGCGGCTGTGCTTGCGGCTGTCCATCAGCTTGATAATACCGCTGAACAGAGCGTTAAAGATAAGTGTGGTCGCGCTGTTCATCACCATGTATATGGCAAAGATCGATGCGAACTGAATGGCAAAGAATGCCATCATAATGGGCATTATTATCATCATAACTTTCATGGACGTAGCCACGCCGCCCTGCGCATTTACCTGACCTGCGCGCTTTTGCTGCATCATGGAAAGTAATTGCGAGCCCAGCGACAAAACAACAACCAGTATGGGCAAAATAAGGTAACCGTTGGTGCGGCTTTGCGTCTTGTCATGCAACAGCTTGTACATTACTTCGTTGTACATCTTGGTGTTGACCGCCGTGGTGTGCTCGCCCGTCTTTATCTTGCTGGTGCTTGCGTAATAGTAATCGTCAATACCGTCTTTAAACTTGCCCCAGCTCAGTATGGCCTGATCGCCCCACGGCACATCGGGCGCCCATATGTTTTTAATCCACAGGAAGGAAGCTTGCACCTTTTTTATGCTCTTGTTGCCCTTGCGCAATACGGTAAAGTCTTCGGGCAGAAAAGCTTTGTACTCGTCGTTTTGCTTCAGCTTTTGCGTGTAGCCGTCGTCCAGACCGTAATAGTACATTTGGTAAACAACGTCCTGTCCGACACGCTTTGCAACGTCCTGATACTGTGTGCGCTGCTCTTCGGTAAGATCCGAATGGTCTTCGTCTTGATCGTAAATCTGACTGTACACGTACCTATACTCGTCGTACATGGTGGTGTATTCTTTAAAGGTCATATATTCGGCAATGGTCTGCATGGAAATCCACAGCGTAATGAATACGACCAAGGTGACAATCATAGGCAAGCAAGACGAAAAATAACTGTAACCCTCTTTGCGGTTAAGCTCCATCTGCTTTTGAGCGAACGCCTGTTTATCGTGGCCGTACTGCTTTTGGATTTTCTCCATGGTGGGCTTTAGGCGTTCGGTAATCTTTTGGTTTTTGTGCATTTTGTACCGCTGGAAAAAGTCTAGCGGCGAAAGCACCAGTTTTAACAGCAAGGTAAACACGACGATGCGCCAGCCGTAGTCGGCTACAAACGCAAACGTCTTGAGTATGAGCACATGCCACATACTGCCGGGGGCGGCAACGGACGGCGTAATCGACGCCGGCACCGCGCCCAATAATGCAAATACGGAATTTAAAACAGCCATTTCATATCTCCGTGAGGATTGTCCGGAACGGGATCGAACCCACCGGCCTTCCAAGGCACGCACCTAAGCAGGCGTTTTGTGCCCATAAATATGCCGCGCACCACGCCGAATTTTTTTATCGCTTCCACCATATATGTGGAGCAACTGGGCGTGTAAATGCACACATCGGGCGTCAGCGGCGAAATGCACTTTTTGTA
>JAFLVI010000008.1 GCA_022508405.1 Clostridiales bacterium | reverse complement strand
TTTTCGTTTACGCTGTAAACGATTGTTTTAAGGTCGTTGCCTGCGGGAGCGGAAATAACAACCTTTTTGGCGCCGGCGTTTACGTGCGCCATGGACTTTTCCTTCGAGCAGTAGAAGCCCGTGCATTCAAGCACTACGTCTACGCCCAGCTTGCCCCAAGGCAAATCCTGTGCTTTGGGCATGGCGTAAATGGTGATTTCCTTGCCGTCAACGGTGATGGAGCCGGGAACCTTAACGGTTTTGCCGTCCTCTTCCATAACGGGCTCTTTGGACGAAACGGTGTGAAGTTTTTCACCCATTGTGCCGCAGTAGCCGCCCTGCGCGGTGTCGTACTTGAGCAGGTTGGCGAGCATCGCCGGACTGGTCAAGTCGTTGATTGCTACAATCTCGTAGCCCTTAGCGCCGAACATCTGACGGAACGCAAGACGTCCGATACGTCCGAAACCATTGATTGCAACTTTTACGTTTGCCATAAAATTCCTCCGAAATTTTTTAATTATTATTTTATTTAAGCAATATGCTTTTGCTTACGCGTTTCGGCCTATTAAAGCCGATATTATTATATCGCTATTTTTATCTTTCGTCAAGTGGTAGCGAAATCTTTTTTAGCATTATTTATTGTCGACCGCCGTATCGTCTTGGCGCTCAACCGCATCGGTGGGCGGGGTCAAAAGCAGCCTGCCCTGCCGTTCCGTCATGTACGAAAAAAGCTCGGAAAACTCCCCGCCGGAAGTGATATGGTTTTTTACGATAAACACTTTGTCCTTGCCTATGTACGCCGCTATATAAGACTTTCTGTTTTTAATATCGGTAATGGCGGCAAACGGCGCAACGTTTTGCTCGTTTACGGTAATGCCGTTTTTGTCTATTACCACGTTAAGTTCTTCTTCGCCCGATTGAACCGCGCTGTGCACCATGTTTTTGGGCGCAATAAGCAAAAGCAGCGCAATCGCCATTAACAGACCGGACATAACAAGTATTATTACACCCAGCACCATTACGGACGTTTTGGGGTTTAAAACCACGGCGACAATTCCTGCGGCCAAACCGGCGGCGGCAACAGCAAAAAACAGCCAAAAGTAGAATACGGATACCTTTTTGTTTTCCGCTCTGACGTCGCTTTCGGTGATTGCATATTTAAGTTCAAACATTGTTATACAACACTCCGATTTACTTTAAATTTTCGGGGTTTAACCCAAGCAATTCTTTAATTACAAACCTGCCGTTGTCGCGGATGAGCACGTCGTCGAAGTAAATCTTTCCGCCGCCGACTTCGGGCGTTTGGCGAAGAACAAGATCCCAGTGCACCGCGGAGATATTGCCGTTGTACGCGTCGTCGTAGCAGCAACCGGGGGTGAAGTGGATGGAGCCGGAAATCTTTTCGTCAAACAGAATATCGCATATCGCGTCCGTTATATAAGGATTTACGCCGATTGCAAACTCGCCCACATACCGCGCGCCGTCGTCCGTATTGAAAATAGCGTCCGACTTTTCGGTATTGGAGCTTTCCGCTTTTATTATTTTGCCGTCCTTAAAAGTAAGCTTTACCCAGTCGAATTTGCAACCGTTGTACACGGTGGGCGTGTTGTACGTGATTACGCCGTTAACCGAATTTTTTACCGGTGCGGTGTACACTTCGCCGTCGGGAATGTTGCAGTGTCCCGAGCATTTTACGGCGGGAATATCCTTTATGGAAAAAGTTATGTCGGTGTCCTTTGCTACAAGCCGCACCTTGTCGGTCTTGTCCATAAGGTTTTTAAGCGCGTCCATTGCCCTGTCCATTTTGCCGTAGTCCAGATTGCACACGTTAAAGTAGTGATCCTCAAATTCTTCGGTGGACATTCCGGCAAGCTGAGCCATGGACGGCGAAGGGTATCTCAGCACAACCCAACGGGTCTTTTTTACCCTTATTTCGTGGTGGACGGGATGGGAGTAAATGCTCATGTATTTATCCATGCGATCGGACGGAACAATAGAATTTTCGTAACTGTTGTTGCCGCCGCGTAGGCCGATATAGCAGTCCATGTTTTTCATGACCTCGGCGTCCAGCTTGCTCCAAAGCGTAAGCTGATCGTCGCTCGCGCCCGAAAGCAGCTTTGCTCTGACGCGTGTATCTATGTTGGTTACAAAGGCTAAAGCGCCCGCCTCGTACACGGCGGATATAATCTCGTTGACAAGCGGATACGGCACGTCAAACGCTTCTATAAGCACCTTATCGCCCTTTTTTGCCGCTATAGAATAATTAACCAGATTATGCGCCAGCTTTACCATTCTTTCGTCTTTCATATTGTTTTCTCTCCATGTGACTACAATAACATTGTAATTCTTTTTAAAAAAAAAGTCAATAAAACAGTAGTCTTTTCTTCCGTAATATGCTATAATGGTAAAAATGATTGTTGGAGGTAACAACATATTATGCCGTTAGTAACAACTAAAGACATGTTCGCAAAGGCTTATGAAGGCGGATACGCCATTGGCGCATTCAACATCAACAACATGGAAACTATACAGGGTATAGTGGAAGCGGGAAAATTGGAAAACGCCCCGCTCATCCTTCAGGTGTCGTCCAGCGCAATCAAGTACGCAAACCCCAAATACTTGATAAAAATGGTTCAGGCCGCGTGCGAAGATTCGGGACTGCCTATCTGCTTGCATCTCGATCACGGCAATTCCTACGACCTTTGTGTGGAAGTAATTAAAAACGGGTTTACGTCCGTCATGATAGACGCGTCATCCCACCCGCTTGCGGAAAACATTAAAATCACGTCCCAAGTAGTGCAGTACGCACACGACCACGGCGTTGTGGTAGAAGCCGAGCTCGGCCGCCTTGCCGGTGTGGAAGACAACGTAAAGGTATCCGAGTCCGACGCGCTGTATACCGACCCCGAGGAAGCCGCAGAGTTTGTCGCCAAAACGGGCGTAGACTCGCTGGCTATCGCCATCGGCACCAGCCACGGTGCGTTCAAGTTTAAGGGCGACGCAAAACTGCGCTTCGATATTTTGGAAAAGGTGGAAAAGCTTCTTCCCAAGTTCCCTATCGTTCTCCACGGCGCAAGCTCGGTACTCCCCGACTATGTAAAAATGGTTAACGACTTTGGCGGCACAATGCCGGGGGCGAAGGGCATTCCCGAGGAAATGCTCAGAAAAGCTTCGTCCATGGCTGTGTGCAAGATAAACGTCGATTCCGACCTTCGTCTTGCGTTCACCGCTGCGGTAAGAAAGCACTTTGCCGAAAACCCCGCGCACTTCGATCCCCGCCAGTATCTTGGCGACGGCAGAGCGCTTGTAACCGAATGCGTAAGGCATAAGCTGGTGCACGTACTCGGTTGCGCCGGAAAAGCATAACGAATGCAGAATGCAGAATTAAGAATGCAGAATGATTGATAAACAAGCCGAGTCTTTCTGATAGGCATAAAAAAACAACGGGTGTTCATTATCGAGCACCCGTTTTTGTTGTTTTGAATTTTACAATGATAGCAAGCAAAATCACCTATCATTCTGCATTCTACATTCTTAATTCTTAATTCGTTTATCTTCCGACTATAACCGCCTTTTGGTAAAGGTCTATGTCGAACTGTTTTTTCATGGCAACGCCTTCTACAATGTCCATGTCGTAAAACTCGTTGTTTTTTATGCCGACAATGCGGTTGCCTATGCCCTGTTTAAGCAGCTCCACCGCGCGCACGCCAAAGCATGTGCCGAGATATCTGTCGCGGCAGGACGGGCTGCCGCCGCGCTGGACGTGGCCGAGCCGTGTGGACTTTACAACCATATCGGTGCGCTCCGCAAGCTGAACCTTCAGTTCGTCCGCATGCCCCGCGCCTTCCGCCAGCACTATAATACCACTGGTCTTGCCGTGCGCCTTGCCGCCGCTTAAAATATCTATAATCTGGTCTATGCTGAGCGGATGTTCGGGCACTATAATTACTTCCGCACCGCCGCAAAGACCGGTATACAGCGCAAGATCGCCGCAGTTTCTGCCCATAACTTCTATAATCGACACGCGCTCGTGCGAGCTCATGGTATCGCGCACCTTGTTGATTGCGTCAAGTATGGTGTTGCATGCGGTGTCAAACCCGAGCGTGTAATCGGTGTACGCAAGGTCGTTGTCTATAGTCCCGGGGATACCGATTGACGGGAAGCCGTGATCGGTCATGGCCTTTGCGCCCATAAACGAGCCGTCGCCGCCTATTACGATAAGCCCTTCCACGCCGTTTGCCCTAAGGTTTTTAATCGCCTTTTGCTGACCTTCTTCGGTCTTAAACTCCGGACAACGCGCGGTCTTTAGCACCGTGCCGCCGCGGTGAATAATATCCGAAACGTCGCGCATACCCATGGGCTTGAACAGATTGTCTATAAGTCCCTGAAGTCCGCGCTCCACGCCCATGACTTCCATGCCCATGCCTATGCCGTATCTTACTACGGCACGGATTGCCGCGTTCATCCCCGGTGCGTCGCCGCCGCTTGTTAAAACCGCTATTCTTTTCATAATTGCTCCTTCTTCGATAGAAAAAAACTTTTTACAGTTATATATTATACCACAATCACATCTAAAAATAAAGACTTTTTTTATATTTTGTTATGCAAAATTTTGCAATGATTTTTACTGGTCTTCGCGCTGTTCCTTTACGTTGTTGCCGCCCAAAACCGCACAAAGCTCGCTCTTGGATAGCGAATTTACGTTAAAGTTTTCGCTCAGCTTGTACAGCTTGCCGTCGTCAGTATTTTTGATGTATATTATATCTCTGCCGGTGTACGCGCCCACTATGTCGCGCACTTCGTTTATAAGCGCGGTGTTACTCAGCGAAAAATAACAGCAGATTTTTTTAGGCATGACGTCGCCTTCGTTGAACGGTGTAATATCGTCCACAAAGATTGACACGCCGTTATCGCCGTACCTGACGGAACCTGTTACCGCCACAACGGTGTCCTTTATCCACAGCGGCTTAAGCCGTTCGTACGTCTTGTTAAACGCCACTACTTCCACCGTACCGTACAAATCCTCCAGTATAGCCGTGCCCATGGGGTTGCCCTTTTTGGTCATTTTGTTGACGGTGGAAGTCAGCATACCGCCGATTGTGATTTTACTGCCGTCCTGCGGGCACTCGTCCGACTCGGGATTTAGCATGGACGTATTTATTCCAAACGCTTTAAGCCTGTCTATATACGCCGAAAGCGGATGTCCGGAAAGATACACGCCCGCAACTTCCTTTTCCCGCTTGTACTTTTCGGACGGCGAATATTCGTCCACATCGGGATACTTAAACTCCGTGCGTATTTCGGGCGCAACATCAAAAAACGACATCTGTCCGCTCAATTTTGCTTCGCGCTCCTTATTCACCTGTTCCATAACCGCAGGGAAAGTTGCAATAAGCACCGAACGCTTTTTGCCGAAACAGTCAAACGCGCCCGCGTAGATGAGCGACTCCACCATTCTTCGGTTGAGTAGATTTTTGCCGCTGTCCGACATACCCATGCGGCGCACAAACTCCACAAAGTCTGGAAACTCGCCGCCGTTGTTTCGCTCTTCCACAATCTTGTTTATTACCGGCACGCCCACACCTTTTATAGCGCCCATGCCTATACGCACACAGCCGTTTTCCACAGTGTATTCCGCGCCTGACTTGTTGATATTGGGCGGCAAAACGGAAATTTTGGCTTCCTTCATGTACGAAAGATAGTGAGTAAGCTCGTCCAGCTTGGTTATGCGGTTGTTCAAAACCGCCGTAAAATATTCAACCGGATAATAGCATTTTAGGTATGCGGTCTGGTACGCCACGTGCGCGTACGCCGCGGCGTGCGACTTGTTAAAACCGTAACTGGCAAACTTGATGAGCATGTCGTAAATGTCGTTTGCAACAGACGCAGGCACTCCGTTGGCGACGGCGCCCATGATTTTGTTGCCCGTCTTTTTGTCCGTGCCGCCGTTTATAAACACCTTGCGCTCCGCTTCCATTGCCTCATGCTTCTTTTTGCTCATCATGCGGCGAATGTTGTCCGCGCCGCCCATGGAATAGCCGCCCAGCGTGCGCACAATGTCCATAACCTGTTCCTGATACACGATTACGCCGTACGTTACGCTCAAAATCGACTTTAACGACGGGTGTAAATACGCGATTTTATCGGGGTTCTTTTTGTTTTTGATAAAGTCGGGGATGGCGTCCATGGGACCGGGGCGGTATAGCGAAATACCGGCTATTATATCTTCCAGATGCTCGGGCTGAAGTTCGCGCATAAAGTTTTTCATACCGCCGGATTCCAGCTGGAACACCGCTTCGGTATTTCCGCTGCCAATAAGCTCGTATACCTTGGGATCGTCGTAACCGATTTTTACAAAGTCTATATCCACGCCGTGCTGCTGCTTGATATAATCTATCGCTTTTTTTATGTCGGTCAGCGTGGTAAGACCCAAAAAGTCCATTTTGAGCAGCCCAAGCTCCTCGTCCACTATCATGTCGTACTGCGTGACTACAACGTCCTCGTTGGTTCTGGCAAGCGGAACATGGTCGGCTATGGGGTCGCGGCAAATGATTACGCCCGCGGCGTGCATGCCTATCTGGCGCGGCATGCCCTCTATCTTTTCCGCCATGTCAAGCACCCTTCTTGCCTGCGGGTCGTTTTCGTACAACGCCATAAGATCGGGAACGCCCGCAATGGGATTGCCTTCTTTGTCCGTTCCCCTGCCGAGCAGGTCTTTTATATGCATCTTTTCCGACCCGCGCGGAATCATCTTTGTTATGTTGTTGACCTCGGAAAACGGCAGGTCAAACACGCGCCCCACGTCCTTGATTGCCGCCTTTGTCGCCATTGTGCCGAATGTGGCTATCTGCGACACGTTTTTTGCCCCGTACTTTTGCGTGACGTAGTCTATTACTTCGCCGCGGCGATCCACGCAAAAGTCTATATCAAAGTCGGGATTGCTGACGCGCTCGGGATTGAGAAAGCGCTCGAATATAAGGTTATACTTTAGCGGGTCGATTTTTGTAATGCCCATTGCGTACGCAACAATACTGCCGGCGCCGCTGCCACGCCCGAGCCCTACGGGGATACCTTTGCTTTCCGCATAGTGAATAAAGTCCCACACTATAAGAAAGTAGTCTACAAACTTTAGCCTTTCTATTATTCCCAGCTCGTATTCGGCGCGAGTTTTTATTTCGTCCGTTATCTCGCCGTACCGCACTTTAAGTCCGTCATACGTGAGCTTGCGCAGATATTCTTCGCACGACAAGCCGTCCGGCGGCGTGTACAACGGCAAAAGCGGCTCCTTGCGTATAAAGTACGGGTCGCATTTGTCGGCTATTTCAAGGGTGACGGCAAGCGCGTCCTCGTACGGCAACGCCGCATACATCTCGTCGTAATTTTTGATATAAAACTCTTCGGTGGGAAAGTACTTGTCGTCCGACATACTGCCCGACATATCGGCAGTGTCGTCTTCCCCTTCCAACACGGAGTGGAAGGAAATGGCCATAAGTACCTTTTGCATTTTTGAGTCGGCTTTGGTAAGGTAGTGCGCGTCGTTGGTTGCCACAACTTTTACGTCGTTTTCCTTGGCAAGCCGCATTAGGTGCGGCAGTACGATTTTTTGATCGCCTATGTTGTGGTTTTGGATTTCCACATAAAAATCGTCGCCGAACACGGCCTTAAACTTTTTTATCCACTCGTCCGCAAGCGCAAAGTTGTTTTTAAGTATAGCCTGCGGAATGACACCTGCAAGACACGCCGACAGCACAATAAGCCCTTCGCTGTGCGCCTTAATAAGATTAAAGTCCACACGCGGCTTGTAGTACATGCCTTCCGTGTAACCCGCCGAAACGATTTTTACAAGATTATGATAGCCTACCTCGTTTTTTGCAAGCAACACCAAATGGTTGAGCTTTGGCGGCGCGCCGTTTGCGCCCTTTTCGCGCACATTCATATCGTCGGTCATGTACACTTCGCAGCCTATAATCGGCTTAACCTTAAACGGGCGGCGTGCTTTCATAAACTCCAAAAAGTCGGCGTCTTTATCGGTGTATTTGACCGCCGCCTTCAAAAACTCTATCGCTCCGTAAAGATTGCCGTGATCGGTCATGGCAATAGCCGGAATACTAAGTTCGTCGCACAGCTTGAAAACCTTGTCGGTGCGGACGGCGCCGTCAAGCAAAGAAAACTCCGTATGAACATGTAAATGCGCAAATTGCTTCATGCTTTTCTCTCCCATCTTTAAACAATCAATCCTACAAAAATCAACCTTTTTTATTCTTTTGTAACTGCTGTGCTATTTGTATTATTCTGTCAAACCTGTGTTTCAATCCAGACTTGGATATGTTGAGCTCAAAGGCTATGTCATAGAGCGAAGCTTCCGGCGCGTTAAGCCTTGCGTCCGCCGCTTCGACCAGCTTTGGCGGCAGGCTGTCCAGCCCTACGCAGTCCGATATATACTGTATGGCGTTGATTACGTCCACCGCCGCGTTTGCCGTCCTAGTCATGTTGGCGATGTCGCAGTTCATGCGCCTGTTTACGTCGCGCTTTATGGAAAGCGCAATCGCGGTGTCGTTTAGCTTTACCACCTGCTTACCCAGCCGCATGAGCGCAAGGCAGTTGCTAACATTTTCTATATCCTTGGCGTACACGACGTATTTGTCCGCACGCTCCATTTTGCGCACCAACACTTCGCGGCTTTTAAGCAGTTCCATAATCTCGTCCGCGAAGCTCTCGCTCAAAACGGAAAACTCCAAATGATATCCGCCGCCGCCCTTTTGCCCGTCCGTACCGTCCGAGTAGTGCGCCGAAAAACTGCCGCAGCCCAAAAACACGCCGCGTACGTACGCCGATTCGTTTTCGTCCGTCATTTGCGGAATGCCTGTCATTTCGTATCCGCCGCCCGCCGCCGTTATGTTGAGCCCAGCAAGCAGGCTTTCGGCATTGTCGTACACAAGCATGGGCTTGCTCTCTTTGGGCGTTACGTTCAGCATGTTGCGCATAGCCGTAGCAATATAGTCGCGCACAAAATCGGTCTGACAATCAAGCTGTAACAGCACGCCGCTTTTGGTAAGCGAAAGCGACATGCACGACCGCACAAAGCCGGACAGCATGGACTTGCACTCCGCACCGCGCGGGTAAGCTTTGGTGATTTCTTTTTTAACCTCCAATCCGCTTATGTTAGCCATCTATCGTTCCCCCGTCTTTTTGCTGACGCGCCCGTTTAAAATTTTGCGAGCGAAAGTCGGGGAGTCTATCCCAGTTGGCGATAAGGCTGTACGGAATACCGCACTTTTTTATAAGCTTTTCGGCAAGCGGCATGGTGCCCACCGCTTGGGGAGTGTGAGCGTCCGAATTACAGATAAACTCTACGCCCGCTTCTACCATTTTTTTAATCTGCTTTTTGCTTAGACTTTTATGTCTGCCGTTAAGTTCGATATACACACCCTTGCTGTGCGCGTAACATGCAACTTCCACCGCGTCGGCAAGTATGCCGCGGTTTAGATGCCCTATAAAATCTATGGGATATTTGTCTATCGCGCGCTTGTATGCGGCGGTGTTGCGCTCTATCAACTTTTTTCGGCTCGGCAAAAACTTGAATATGACGTTGCGCGCCCAAAACAGCATATTCCGGAATATCGTGGGCGTGCCCACCATTGCGTGATATCCGCCCTGCACAATCTCCAACTGACAGAGCGTTTCGGGAGTACACTCCATAAGCGCGGGTAAACCTTTATCTTTTCCGCTCCGCTGATCAAGGTTGTTTTCCAGTCCTGCGTAAATCTTTACGCCTGTAACTTGTTCGGCGTTTCTGCAGTCTTCTTTAAGCTTGTCCAAAGCGTCTTTATCAATGCCGTAATAGTGGCGGTAGCCGTGATCTGTTATCGCAAGCTCCTTTAGTCCCGCTTGTTTTGCCGCAATCGCATTTTCGAGCACACTGCCCACGGCGTGCAGCTTTTTGCCGCGCCTGCTGTAACTTGTATGGGTGTGATAATCGCCCAAAAACGCCATTTAAAATTCTCCTAGGTAAATAATTTCCTCTTGCGCTTCCACTCCGCGCTCTAAAAGCGCTTTGCGCATTTCGGCTATAAGCGCGCACACGTCTTTTGCGGTCGCGCCGCCGGTATTTACTATTATGTTTGCGTGTTTTTGCGAAATAACCGCGCCGCCGCGCCGTAGCCCTTTAAGTCCCGCCTCGTCCAGAATTTTTCCTACCGATACGTGCGGCGGGTTTTTAAAGATTGAACCGGCGCTCCTGCCAACAGGCTGACTGTTTTTACGCAACGCTCTGTACCGTTCGCAACGCTTACGTATTGCGGAAGGGCTGTCAGTGGAAAGAGCTATCGTTGCGCCGATTACGACATCGTCTGTTTTTAAACCGCTCGTCCGATAGCCGAACCCGATATCCGGCTTGTCAAGCGTAATTACATGCCCGTCGCGCAAGACTTCCGCGCTTGTCACAACGTCCGACATTTCGCCCAAAAACGCTCCTGCGTTCATTCTGACCGCGCCGCCCACCGTCCCGGGTATGCCCGAAGCCCATTCCATGCCGGATAGCCCCAGTTCGGCAAGCGCGCCGCAAAGCGCACTAAGCCTAGTACCCGACCCCGCATAAACGGAAGTTCCCTTGCGAACGACGTGCTCATACCGGTTGATTACTATTACGCCGTCCACGCCGCTATCCGATGCCAAAATGTTTGAGCCCCTGCCCAGCACCGTACCGATATACGCAAGGTCGATAAGCTGAGAACGCGAGCGCGCAAGCTGTATGCTTTTTGCCGCTCCGCCTATGCCGAATGTAGTAAACTCGCTCAAAGTATTACGCATATATTCTACTCCGTTTTACAAGATTTTTCAATAGTTTGTCGGGACAATTTTTTGACAATTTTAAAATTTTATCCAAACCACAATTTTTTTACAAAACATTGCAAAATACGATGTGGCATGTTATAATATATCGGTATGGAATTGTATGAAGCGAACAGAATACTGCGCGCGGTGAAGGCGGCAATTTCGGCAGACGGCTACAAGCTTCCGTCATCAGCCGAAACGGACGGGCTTTTAATGCTGCTAGGCAAGCTGGATACAGAAAAATACCTAGCGCCCAAAATAAAGCACGCCCGCGCACAGGATAAATCCGCTTCGTCTTACGCAAGGCTGTGCAAGCTTATTTACTTTTTCCGTGCGCTTAAGGCGGTGGAAAAAGGTCTGTCCGACCCCGTTACCGCCGTTTCTGTAAACTTACTTCACAAGCAGATTGCGGGCGACATACACGACGACGCAGGGCGGCTCCGCTCGGTCGAAGCGGAAACGGACGGCAACGCGCACACCGATCCCAAATACATATCCGGCTCGGTTAAGTCCATTATCACCAAAATGAACGGCATCCCCGCCGCACCTATTACGGCAAAGGACGATTTTTCCGGATACCTTTCCCATTATATGCGCGAACTCATTATCCTGCACCCGTTTGAATACTGCTCGGAGTTTACGGTGCGCATATTCATTTTGATGTTCTGCAAGATGAAGGGGTTTGCGCTCGGCTATCACCGCACCACCCCGTCCGTTATAAAGTCGGCGGAGCAAAAGGCGTTTACAACGGATAACGTTGCGCCGCTTTTTACTATGTTTATGGACTGCCTTTCGTACGACCATAAAACCGCCAAGCCCGATTCGCCTACCCCCGCTCCGCGCACTCGGCGTGAAGTGGCAAAGGATTTGTGCCGTCCCGCGCGCAACAACGAGGAAAAAACGGCGGAACAGGAAAAAACGGCTCCGGTAAAGAAACAAAAGGACGCATCCAATGACGACATTATAAGAAGAGCGGTCAGACTGCAACAAAAAATTTCCAAACTAAACGAACAACTGACCGAGCTTATAAAGCCGCTCGATGACAAGTCCGACAACTGATAAGGAAGTGATTACACGTGGATATTATAGCCAACAAATGCAGCGGCAAGGGCAACGGCGAAAAGTGCCTTAATGCCGTAACAAAATATCTGGACGAACATGAAATTGCGTACACCGTGCATATAACCGAACGAGTCGGTCACGGCAAACAGCTTGCCGCGGAGCTGTCCGAGAACGGTTCCGAGGTGATAGTCGCTCTCGGCGGCGACGGCACGTTTCACGAGGTGTTAAACGGCATAGACTTTGAAAAATCTCGGCTGGGCTTCATCCCCGCGGGGCGCGGCAACGACTTTGCAACCGGCACAAACGCTGTAAGTCTCGACCCTATAAAGGCGATAGAAACAATCGTTCGCGGCGAGCATAGGGATTTGGACTATATTCAAGTCGGCGACAAACGCTGTATAAACGTGGGCGGCACAGGAATGGACGTAGACGTGCTGTTAAAGACTGCCAACAGCCACAACAAGCTGACGTACGTCGCTTCGCTGCTTAGATGTCTTTTGCGCTTTAAGCCCTATCACGTGGAAGCCGAGATAAACGGAGAAACCAAAGCGTACGACTGCATAATGCTGGGCGTTTGCAACGGCACACAGTTTGGCGGCGGAATCAAACTATCCCCCTTAAGCAAAGCGGACGACGGCAAAATGGACGTAATAATTATGACCAAGCCCAAGCACACGCCTACCTTGCTTGTAATGCCAAAGTTTGTAAAAGGCAAGCACATGAACAAGCCGTACACCCACCACATTGTGTGCGAAAGCATAAAGGTAACCACCACCGCCCCTATCGAACTGGACGGCGAAATATATTACGACCTAGACTTTGACGCGCATATTGTCAATGGCGGACTGAAAACTTTCGCCATAGGAGAAAGTTAATTAAGAATTCACAATTACGAATTATATACTAAGGATAAGATTTAAAAAATTTTGCCGCACAAGCAATGCTTGCGCGGCATGTTTTTCTCATTACTTTTTATTATTTCTAATGCGTTCGTTAAGTTCGTCCATTGCGCTGAAGCCCAAATCGTTAAGGCGGTGTGTGCGCGCCGCGGCCTCCAGTATTATTGCAAGGTTGCGCCCGGGCTTTACGGGGACTACGTGCAACGGTTTTTTCACGCCGAGTATGGTGTAGCTTTCCTCAGGTTCGCCAAGCCGTGTATATCTGGCTTTGTCGTCCCACGCTTCCAGCTTGACAACCATGTCAATCCGCTTTACCAGCTGAACGGCGCTGGCGCCGTACATGGCCTTTATATCTATAATGCCTATGCCGCGCACTTCCATAAAGTATCTTATTATATCCGGACAAGTCCCGTCCAGCCTATCGCCTATCCTAGTTATAGTAACGGCGTCGTCCGCGACAAGCCTGTGTCCGCGCTCAATAAGCGAAAGTGCGGTTTCGCTTTTGCCTATTCCCGATTCGCCTATCAGCAGTACGCCCACACCGTACAGATCCATAAGCACGCCGTGTATTGTTTTGGACGGCGCAAGCAGTTCGCTTAGGTACAGCGACAGCTTATTGACAAACTGTGTCGTGCGCAGTTTTGAGCTTAACAGCACGCGGTTATACTTTTTGCCTGCGGCTATCAGCTCGTCGCACGGCGGCAGTGTGGAAGTAACAATCAGGCACGGAATAGGCTGTTTCATCAGCGTTTCGCATGCCGTCTTTCGCGCGTCGTGCATCATCTGCTGTAAGTACGTCATTTCCATTTCGCCCATAATCTGCACACGCTCCGCCGCAAAGTGCTTGTAATATCCCGCAAGCTGCAGCCCGGGGCGGTTTATATTGAACGTACTAAAGTGCAGTACTTGATTATCTCCGCGGTAAATCACGTCCAAGTCCATGCGCGACGCAAACTCGGAAATATCCACGTCCTTTTCGGTTTCCTGCATTTCTTCCGGTTCTAAATCGTCCGTGCGCGATGCGAGCTCTTCCGCCGTAGGTGCGGCGGCGGGCGCAGTCTCTTCCTGCGCTACACTTTTTCGATTGGGCGACTGCGTTGGTTTTTTCGGCATGTCAGTCCTCCTTTTGTTCAAAACAAAATATATTTATGGCTTTTGCAACGCCGTCCGCGTTGTTTGTATCGGTAATATAATCGGCAACTTCCTTTACCTGAGCTTTTGCGTTGCCCATAGCTACACCCAGTCCTGCGGACTTAAGCATGGCTATATCGTTAAAGCTGTCGCCGAACGTCATCACCTGCGACATAGGTATGCCGTAGCAATCGGCAACATACTTTATCCCTTCGGCCTTGTCCACGCCGCGCGGAATACACTCTATCATTGCCGGCATAAAGTCTTCCCCGTCCTTTTTGAGCGTTTGCAAAAACGGCGCGGTGGACTGCATACTGTTTAGTTCGGGAAATTTATCGGCAAGCGTTTGCATAACGGCTTTTAGACTTCTTTCATCCAGTATAGCCATCACTTTTTGGATGTTTACGTCGGGCGACATGACGTAATCGGTCAGCTCGGGCTTTTCTTCAAAGTCTATCCCCACCTTTGTGCAATACATATCCGAAAGATCGGAGCGCGCCGAAATCTTAAGCCCGTCCTCGGCATACGCCATGACAAGCCGCGTATTTTCGGCAAGAAAGGCCACAAGACTCGCCGCGGTCTTCTTAGGCATGGGAAATATCTTGACGGGTTTAAACGTCACGCTGTCCGCTATAGTCCCGCCGATATTGCATATTATCATTACAGGACTGCCGTCCAATCCGATAGGCTGTACATACTTTTGCACACCGCACGGCGCGCGCCCCGTTGCCAGCGTAAAAATGCCGCCCGCCGCGCGGAATTTGCTTATCGCGTCCATGTTCGCTTGCGAAATCTTAAGCTCATCGTTTAATAGCGTTCCGTCCATATCGGCGGCTATCAGTTTGTATTTTAATGCCGCAGTGCCCAAATCGTTCGGATGATAGTAGTCGTAAATATTTTGCGCGGCTTTTTTGGTTATGCCCGCTTTATTGGAAATTTCTTCCGCCGTTGCTTGTACAATAGTGCGCGTGTTAAATGCGGCAAGCACCTTTTTTACGGACGCCGCGCCCACGCCGCTAATGCCGTTAAGCTCGCTCTCGTACCGCTTTGACCGCACCGTGCGGTGATAAAGCACCGCAAATCTGTGCGCTTCGTCACGCACGCGCTGCAACAGCCTAAGCGCATAGTCGTCGCGCTTTAGCTTTATAGGTATCGGGTTGCCTCGCAAATACAGCTCTTCGTCCTTTTTGGCAAGACCTATCATGGGCACGGTTATTCCCATGTCGTCCGCCGCGCGCGAAGCAAACTCCACTTGCTCAAGTCCGCCGTCTATCACTATAAGGTCGGGCAATTCGTCAAATCCCGCGTCGCCGTTTTTGTAACGCAACAGCCGCCGCGACAGAGTTTCGTACATGGAACGGAAGTCGTCCGCGCCTTCCACCGTGCGTATGCGGTAGCGGCGGTATTGGGATTTGTCCGCTTTGCCATCAATAAAGACCACGCCGGAAGCGACGTTGTCCGTGCCCGAAATATTGGATATGTCGTAACACTCAATGCGCCGCGCACTTTTTAGTCCGAATACGGTTTTAAGCCGCTCGCACGCGCCCACCGTCATATCTTCGTCGCGCTTTACCCTATCCGCACTTTTAAGCAAAAAGTCTTCGCAGTTGCGTTTTGCGGTATCCAGTAGTTTTTTTCGCATCGCCTTTTGCGGAAAGGTTACCGCAGGGCGCTTGCCGAACACCGACCCGAAATACTCCGTAAGCGCGGCAGTGTCGCACTCCGACTGTAAACATATTTCGTCCGGCAATTCGTTTGTCATGGAATAGTACTGCGGCAGGAATGTGGTCATGTCGCCGCCGAACATTTGGGGCTCGTGTATGATGTAATTTTTTACGCCCATCATTTTGCCGCCGCGAACAATGCATACGCTGACCGCGCCGTACAATCCGTTGTCCGTGTAGTAAAACGCGTCTATGTTCAAAACACTGCCCAGTTCGCCCACGACCTTGCTCTTTAAATTTTCCAGCACGCGCAGTTGATTGCGGTACGAAATGGCGCGTTCAAAGTTCTCTTTTTCTGCGGCGTCCGTCATCTTTTGCATTATAATGCCCGAAATATCGTCTCCGCCGCCCGAAAGAAAGGACATTGCGCCGTTTATCGCCTGACGGTACTCTCCGCCGTCACAACGCTCACAGCACGGTGCAAGGCATAAATCTATGTCGTAGTTAAGGCACGGACGAGCGCGCTTGGATAACTTTCCGGCGCACGTGCGAATCTTATACACCGACTGCAAAACGCTTATAACGTCGCGCACAGATACGCCGATAAACGGGCCGAAATAGCGCGCGCCGTCACGCTTGACCCGCCGCGTAACTTCTATCGTAGGATACTCGGCACGTGGATCGATACGAATGTACGGGCTGGTTTTGTCGTCCTTTAAAAGTATGTTATAGTGCGGCTTGTACTTTTTTATCAGGTTGTTTTCCAGCGCAAGCGCGTCTTTTTCCGTGCGCGTAATGATGTAATCGAAATCGGCAATGTTATCCACCATTGCCTGAACCTTGACCGGCTTTTCCTTGTTTTGAAAATACTGGCGCACGCGGTTTTTAAGCACCACCGCCTTGCCCACGTAAATTACCTGACCGCTTTGGTCGCGCATGATGTAAACACCCGGGGTGTCGGGCAAATCTTTAAGCTTGTCGGATAGACTCATGCCCTTTCTCCCCCGCGCCGCGCGTAATCAAAGGAATATTCGCAGCCGCAAAAATTCTGTCTGTAAATGCCCAGTTCTTTCGCACGCTTGGTGGACAGCAAAAAACCGTCCCGCTTTTTAAAATCGCGCGGTAAAAAAGGCGCTCCGTCTTTAAAGCTTTGCGCAAGCGAAAAGATGAGCTTGCTGTTTTTGTGCGGACTGACCGTCAGCGTGGTTGTGTAAAAATCAAACCCGTGCTCGCCCGCATATAAGGCGGAAGCTTTTAGCCTGTCGTCCATACACAATGTGCACCGCGCTCCGCCCTCGGGCGCGTCGGCGTGTTCCCGCGCGTAAGAAGCAAAAAAGGAATAGTCATGCGGCGGAACGATAAGCGGAAGCTTGTAATAATCGGCAACCGTTTTAAGCGCTTCAAGGCGCAGATCGAACTCCCCGTCCATAATGCACGGGTTGTAAAAAAACAAAGTTATATCCGCGCCGTCATTAAGCAGCGGCTCTATCGCGCCCAGACTGCACGGTCCGCAGCAGGCGTGAAGCAGTATTTTTTTGTTTTTAAGTTCGTCCATCAAAGTAACCGCAAAAAAATTATGGATAAATTATAGTAACCGGTCCGTCGTTGATTTGTTCTATACGCATATCCGCACCGAATACGCCGCACTTAACGCTGTCCGTAAGTCCTGCGGCACTAAGCAAATCGCGCATGACAGCAACACAATAATCAAACATAAGGCTCGCCTGAACGGGCCGCATTGCAAAAGAAAAGCTGGGGCGGTTGCCGTGAGAAATATCCGCGCACAAGGTAAAGTTGGACACCAAAAGGACTTCACCGCCAATATCCGCGACCGAAAGATTCATTTTGCCGGCGTCATCGGAAAATATGCGCATGGCGGCTACTTTTTTGCACATGGCAATAATGTCCGCTTCCGAGTCGCTTTGCTCTATACCCACATAAACGACAAGCCCGCGCCCGATAGTAGCTACGGTCTCCCCGTCCGCGGACAGCGTAGCCCCGCTCACCCTTTGAATAACTGCTTTCATACCGCCATTTTAACATATTTAAAAAACAAATACAAGCAAACGCTTGACAAAAAAACCAAAATATAATAAACTAAACCAGTAATAAAAATATGGGCAATTAACTCAGCTGGGAGAGTGTCATCTTGACGTGGTGAAAGTCACAGGTTCGAGCCCTGTATTGCCCACCAGCAACAGAAAACGCCTTTCGGCGTTTTTTTGTTGCTGGTGGGCAATCAGCGTGAGCATGCGCCCGAAGAAAAGAGCGAAATTAAATAAACATATAAAAGAATGATAAACACCCAATAAAAGAAGTGAAATTACGGGCGCATGTTCGCTAGCCGCTTGCGCCTGCGCAAAGGCCGCGCCGCCGGTCGCGGCGCATCCCTGTATTGCCGACTTCATTTAATATTATGCCGCGTATCGGCGCACTTGTTATATATAAAGCACCCGCCAAAGTGCCAATTTGTGATGTCCCAAAATTGTCTTGAAATGTATCGTTTTTTGTGTTATACTGATTTTA
The DNA here is from genome assembly GCA_022508405.1 of Clostridiales bacterium. Classification (GTDB taxonomy): domain Bacteria; phylum Bacillota; class Clostridia; order Christensenellales; family Pumilibacteraceae; genus Anaerocaecibacter. Next base: position 20,904 of record JAFLVI010000008.1, on the reverse strand, counting down.
CTAATATGAAAAGAGGTTTTTATGAATATTGAAGAGTATGAAAAAGTTAAGGATTTTACTTATTTAGAATACTGTGATTACTTGCAAAAGAAATATGGTATTGGCTTATGCGATTATATGACGCAATCTTGGAGTACAAATCCAAAGTGTTCACGTACAAAGGATGGATTATTCGCTCATCATAAATATGAAGACCATGCAATAAGATTATCTGATAAAGAATATGCTATGAAAAATCCTTTTGAATGGCAATTAGCTGAAAATATTGTTTATTGCGATTATTTAGAACATTTGTTTTTGCATATTCTTATTTGCGAATATCCAGCGGTTGATAAGAATGAAAATGAAGTAGTTGGTATCGGTGGTATTTTGGATTATCTAATTCCAGAACTCAATGATTCGTATAGTGTTATCGATGCAAGAAAGTGGTTTGAAGAAACTAAAAATAAGTATGATGAGAAAGAGGCTGCCTTTTGGGATGAAGTGATAAGCGGTTTGGAGCCAAGAGCAAAATGGAAAAGAAATTGCCAAAGTTTAGTGGCAAATGATAAAGAAGTATATTTCACATTATTAAGGAGATTTAGGATTTCATACGAAAAACATCATAAATATAATAGAAATAGTTTTTGCAAAAGCAAATTTGAAAGGCGCATCTTGTTTAGTGATAAAATGGATAGAGTTTGGCGTATGTCATTTGTAAAAGACATATATTCACAAATTAGGAAGCTCTAACTTAAATCATATTCGTTTTAGTTTACTACCGCTCCACCAACAGAAAGACCGCCTTAATGGCGGTCTTTCTGTTGGTGGGCAATCAGCGTGAGCATGCGCCAACAATTCGCGGTACCATATATTGCATCCGCATGATATAATTTTTTTACTACTTGCTTTCACCGATTATATATGATATAATCTTTTTACGACAAATAATTTTACATGGGAGCAAGGTGCGCTAAAATGAACGTTTCGAGTTATCGGCAAAAGAGAAAGTTAATAGCAACTATTTTGTTAGCGCCGATTCTCTTTTTGATTGTCTGTTTAATGCTTGTAGCTTGCGATCCGGATATAAAATACGATGATGCGATTTCGATAGCAAAAAAGAAATTCGGAGTAGAAAAGCTTTTGTGGATAGGCAGTCCGGCTGTTCCAAGCAAAGAAATGCCGCAAAAAATCGGCGCGTGGCATTACTATTATTATGTAATCGGAGAAAAAGACGGCAAGGAAATCTACATCGTAATTCCGTCCCCGCAAACAGAAGAGGCGTTTGTTACTACATGGAGCTTGGATTACACTTTCAAGCAGATTGTGGAAGAGTTTAACAAGCTCGGTGCGGGATACGTTATCGACGTGCCCGACGACTATTACAGCAAGGGGCACGACAGCTATATAGATATTGTTGTGAACGAAAACTACATCAACAGGCTTGCTGAATTTTACGAAGTAGATGAGCCCGAAACATTTTATGAGCGCTTGGATGTAAAAGCGGTATTCGGCTACCGTCGGGTAGACGACGAATATATACACGACTATATGGTCGCACAGATAGACGGCAAGCTTGTATCTTACGAACAAACGCAACCCAAGTAGTAGTTTTATCTAAGCAAACACAAAAAGGCATCCTTATGGATGCCTTTTTTATGCTAAAATTTTTGAGAGATTAAAATCGTCTAATCCGCTTCCCCTTCCAGCTTTCTTGTTTGGTCGGCTATACGCAACGCTTCTATCATCTTATCGAGATCGCCGTTCATAAACTCATCAATAGAGTAAATTGTGTAGCTTATGCGGTGGTCTGTTACTCTGCCTTGCGGAAAGTTGTACGTGCGTATGCGTTCGCTTCGGTCGCCGGTGCCCACCTGCCCCTTGCGCAGTGAAGCGTACTCTTCGTCCTTTTGACCTTGATAGTAGTCGTACAGCTTGGTTGCCAACACCTGCAACGCGCGCTCCTTATTTTTGGTCTGGCTGCGCTGGTCCTGACACGTAACCACTATGCCCGTCGGAAAGTGCGTTATGCGAATTGCCGAGTCGGTCTTGTTTATGTGCTGACCGCCGGCGCCGCTTGCGCGGAACGTGTCTATCTTTATATCCTTTTCCGCTATTTCCACGTCCACCGTTTCGGTTTCGGGAAGCACCGCCACCGTCACGGTGGAAGTGTGCACTCGCCCCTGCGTTTCCGTAACGGGCACGCGCTGAACGCGGTGCACGCCGCTTTCAAACTTTAACTGAGAAAAAACGTCCTTTCCGCTTATGCCGAACACCGCTTCCTTTATACCGCCGAGCTCGGTCTGGTTGATAGAAATGTCTTCCACCGCCCAGCGCCTGCGCTCTGCAAACATGCGGTACATTCTGCTAAGCTCCGCCGCGAACAGCGCCGCTTCTTCCCCGCCCGCCGCGGGACGGATTTCCAGCACGGCGTTTTTGCCGTCGTTGGGGTCTTTTGGCAGAAGCATAACCTTTAACTCGTCCGTAATTTGCTCAATGCTCGCTACAAGAGAATCGCATTCTTCTTTTGCAAACAGCACCATTTCCGCATCGTCCGACTTTTGCATTTCCAGCGCGTCGGCATAATCCGATTTAGCTTTTTTAAGTTCGCCGTACTTTTCCACAATGGGCTCAAGCTCGCTACGCTCGCGGCATAGCTCCGCCCATACTTTGTTATCCGCAATTACATTGGGGTCCTGAACCTTTAAATCCAGCGCGTTAAACCGCTCGACTATCGCGTCCAGCTTGTCAGTTTTCATTTCTCGCATATCACTATCCTATCCTTTCCGTCCAAATCCTTGACTATGCGGCAGGCGCCAATTTTTTTCATAAGCTTGCACACTTCTTGCGCCTGATCGTACCCTACTTCCAGCATGATTGCGCCGTTGTCGGTCAAATACTTTTGTGCATTCTCCGCGATTATTCTGTAAAACTTGAGCCCGTCTTCGCCGCCGTCCAGCGCGATATGCGGTTGCAAAGTGACTTCGCTTTGAAGTCCGGAAATTTCCGCCGTGCGTATATACGGCGGGTTGCATACGATAAGGTCGAACTTACCGTCGATATTCTCGAACATATCCGACTTAACTATTTCCGCGCCCATACCTTTAAGATTGTCCTTGGCGACTTCCAACGCGTCGTCCGACACGTCGGCGGCAATCACTTGCGCGGCGGTGTTTTTGGCGATTACGGCGGCAATACAGCCCGACCCCGTGCACATATCCAGTACGCGCGCCTGTTCGCGTGCGCTTATATATTCTACCGCATGCTCGGCAAGCACTTCCGTTTCAAACCGCGGGATAAGCACGCGGCTGTCCACAGCAAGCTTTATTCCGCAAAACTCCGTGTTGCCCAGCACATAGCCGAGCGGCTCGCCGGCGAGTAATCTATCCGCATACTCGTTGGCTTTTTTGACCTGACCTATTTTGATTTTATCCACGCCGCCGAGCTCGCCGCGCGATTTGCCCAAAATATCGCAATAGATCCAGTCCGCGTCCTGCGGATTGTCGATAAGCTTTTCGGCAAGTTTTTTTCGTTCCTTCCCGAAGTCGCGCTCGTAAAAGTCTATTGTACTTTTATTGGGTTGCTCGTCAAGCTCCAACACCGCATTGAACGCCGTTATGGCTACTTCCGCCATGTCGTCTTCCGGTGCGCATGTGGACAGCTTTTGCAGCGCCAGTCCCGGGGCTCTTATGATATTTGTAAATTTATTATCCGGAAGCATTGCCAGTCCGCGAAGAAGTTCAAACGACAACCCCGCAATAAGCGGCAACAACATCAGCCGAATCATAAGCGTAAAAAAGAAGTTTTCAAACAAATACTCGTAACCGGTAAACAGCGTAAACACCCAGTTTAAAAGCGCGTACACGAGTATGGCAAACATTACGACAAAAAATATAAACGTTGTGCCGCAGCGGTTGTGCTTTGTGGAGCACGACTGAACGTTTTCCACCGTAAGCGGCAAGCCCTTTTCGTAGCAGTTGATTGTGCGGTGTTCTGCGCCGTGATACATAAACGTGCGCTTTATGTCATTCATAAGCCGAATGAGCGCAAGATACAAAATGAACATCAACAGCCGCGACACGCCTTCTATGACAGAAATGACGGCCACATTATCGAACGTTGTCCATTTGCGAATTGACCAGCCGATAAACCACGGCACGGCTATAAACAGACCCACGGCAAGCACCACGCCGAGTATTGTGGCGATTACGGTTGCCGTCTTGGACGGAGTTTCTTCTTCCGGCGTGCAGATTTCCGCCGACTTTAAAAGAGAGCTTATGCCCACGGCGAGCGAACCTACAAACGAAATCACGCCGCGCACAATAGGTATTTTGCTCGCCTTGGATCGCGGCTTTAACCTTTCCGTACGCAGTTCTATTTCCCCGTCGGGCGAACGCACAGCCATAGCAACGGACGTTTTGCCGCGCATCATAACGCCTTCCAACAGTGCCTGACCGCCTATCATGGTGCGGCGCGTTTTTTCGGCAGTATCGTATTTGTTGTCGTTTTGTGTTTTTGCCATTATTTTTACCATAAAAAAATCGAAACAGCGTTTCGATTTAAAGAAAAACGGCGGACTAAAAAAGCCCGCCGCCTAAAAAAGCTATTTGCCGGATTTGCCCGAACGCTCGTTAAACCGCGCTATGCGTCCGCCTGTTTCGGCCTGTTTTTGCTTGCCAGTATAGAACGGATGGCACTTTGAGCAAATATCAACCTTGACCACGTCGCCTTTTTGCGTGGAGCCGGTTACAAACTTTGCGCCGCATGCGCACTCGACTGTTACTTCATGATAATCGGGATGAATGTTCTGCTTCATGGTTTTACCTCTCTTTTGTCCATGCAAGTCGTCCTGCATGGTTAATAGCCTACTAATTATACACTTTTGGCTTTGCGCTGTCAAGCGTTTTTATATCCGCCGCGGGGGCTAAAATTTAAATTTTGATAAGCGTTTTGAACCGACTGTCGCCGTGGTCACCCAAAAGCTGCTCATACGCGGAAGGAATATCGTTAAACGCCACGGTGCTACCGCAAAGCGAATCGACGGTTACGGTGCGGTTGGCGAGCAGATTGATTGCCGAAGAATAGTTTTTGCCGCAGTCCACCACGGTATAAAGATTGATGTTCTTTTCCAGCATGCCGTTTAGATTGCAGTTTAAATCTGCCATGGCGTTTTTGCCGACTATGGCAACCCTGCCGCGCACAGCCGTGTAGTCCCACGCGCTTTGAAGCGACATCTGCGAGTCGGAAAGATACGCGCACGCGCTTGCCATATGCCCGCCGGTGAGAGCAAGTATCTTTTTGCACACGTTGTCGTCAACGGCGTTGACCGTAAAGTACACGCCCGCATTTTGCGCCAACTTGAGCATTTGCTCGTGCATGTCCACCATTATGGGCACCGCCTGATAGTACATTGCCAGCTGAGCGAGTATTATGCCGTCCACCGTTGCGCCCATTATAACCACTTGATCGCCCTTTTCCACATGCAATCTTGAAAGTGCGTTAAGCGCGGTGGCGATATGTTCGATAAACACGGCTTCGGAATCGGAAATCCTGTCCGGAATTGTGTAAACGTCGTGTGCCGAAACAACGCTGAAATCGCTCAAAAATCCGTCTTCTTCCACGCCGAACAGACGGGGCTTTTCGCATTCGGTGTAGTGCGCGTCCTTGCACGCCTTGCATGCATGGCAACTCGCCTGCGGGTAAGCGACAACGCGCTGACCGCGCGATATCCCCGCTACGTTTGCGCCCACTTCCGATACGAACCCGACGCACTGCCTGAGCGGAACAATCGGATACTTTGTTTGCATCCGTCCGTCATACACCGCAATGTCGGCAGGAGTTATACCGCACATAAGATTCTTAAGCTTAATGCAGTTTTCCCCTACGTGCAATGCGTCCATCTCGTCGAGTTTGATTGTATGCGGACCGTGAATTCTGTACGCCTTCATAATAAATACCGTGCCGCCGCAGTTTGATTTGCAATTCCATACGGTCCCCCGTATTAAAATTACCGCCGCGGTTATGTATTCATTATACCACATTCGCCAATGAATATCAAGTGTTTACAACACATATATATTCGCTCGATTTTTTGCTGAAAAAATAAGCTTAACACAAAAGCTCTCGACACTGTAAGTTCGAGAGCTTTTGACGGAAAAACTTTTTAAGAGATAACTATACCGGTATTGCTATAAAATGAGTTAAATTATTTATCGGAGTCTAAAGGAAGGAGTGTGTTGGGGTTTATATACTTGCCGTTCTTTTTGAGCTCAAAGTGCATGTGCGCGCCGGTGTTGAGCTCGGACATCATGCTGCTTGAAGCGCTACCTATTCTGTCGCCCGACTTGACGGTGTCGCCCTTATTGACTGCTATGTCGTTGCCGAGCGATTTATATATGGACACGTATCCGCCGTCGTGCTCGATTGTAACGACGTTGCCGTCTATTGTGGTCTTTTCCACGTCCAGCACCTTGCCGTCCATTATGGCAAACACACTGCCGCTGCCCACAAAGTCAACCGCGGGATGCCACTGCCACAAATCGAGCGTTTCCCACTTGACAAGCTTGTTGTCGGCGTATTCCATGCCGACGGTAGCGCCCTTCATGGGCATGGTGATAACGGGATCGGAAGTCACGTTTGAGTTGGGCGGCTCTACAACTATGCCGCTTTTGGACGCGTCCTTTTGCGGTAGAGTGAATACTACCGACAAGATTATTACCGCGGCTACAACCAGTACCGACACAATAAGCGCAATGGCGTATTTGTGCCGCTTAAAAAAGTTCTTCTTTGTTTCTTTTGTTCCAGACTGATAGGTTTTCATGTTCTGTTCCTCCGTACCGATGATTATTGCCAACATATTTTTTGTTATACAAAAAAGATAAAAATTTTAATAGCATCCGGATAGCACGGGTGTGCCTATGCTTATATTACCGCCTGAATGCACCGCCATGACGTTGTACTTTTCGCCCGTCCTTAAATACTGCACTTTGGCGCACACGCGCGGGCTGAACGCATACACCACGGTTAGCTCGCTTATCTCCACTTCTTTTACCGTGACGGCAAAAATGCAATCCAGCGCACTGTACATATCTTTTTTGTCGCCGTCAAAATCCACACGGCACAGCGAATCGGACGGATAGCATAATCCGTCCAACGTGGATACAGGCGTGTTGTTTGCGTATGCCGTAGGCGTGCCAAAGCTCACAAGCGGGCTGAACCACACAGCCACGCCCAATAGCCCCAAGGCAAATAAAATAACGACGGCATAAAGAGTTTTCATGCCGTCGATTATTGACCTAAAATATAGAGTTTATTCTTTTTGCTACCGTTTGACCACGATTTTACCAAAAACCGCTTTAGAAAGCGCAGTCGCGCGTCAGACAGCCACAGGCTGATTTGCTTTTATTTTCCACTCGGTGCAATGTTAACGTAACCACATGACCGAGCCACCGAGTCACACATAGCCCGTATCTCGTGATGAATATGCTTTCTAACTATACTGGCAGACGTCCGTCCACTTAGCCAGCATCTCGCGCTCCTGCGGTTTGCCTTTGACCATTTGAGAAGCGGCAACTATGGGCAGCCAGTTTTGAACATAGCGAAGAGCTGTGCCCGACTTTTTGCAGAAGTTGTTAAGATAGAACTCCGCAGTCTCGTCGTCGCCCGCCAGCTTGAACAGCAAATATGTGCGCGCGGTGTCGGCGGACGCATTTCCGATTGTTGCGTGCGACCAGTCTATTACGCACGCACTGCCGTCGTCGGTGATAATCACATTGGACGGGTTGAAGTCGCCGTGACACAGCTTTTTATGCTTGGGCATGCCGTCCAACCGCATTTGAAGTTCGTATCTGGTGGTCTCAGAAAGTCCGGACAGTTCGATTTTTCGCGTAAACTTGGCGCGCTGTTTATTGAGCTCGGGCGCGGTCAGCCTGTGCATGGATAGCTGTATATCGATAAGCTTAAGGATATACTCTTCCTTCTTTTCGGGACATTCTTCTATCATTTTGGCAAGCGACTTGCCTTCCACGTAATCCATTACTATGGCAAGCCTGCCGTCGCTAAGACGCTTTACCTCGTGCACCTTGGGCACAAATAGACCGGTCTCCTCAACGCGCGTCTGGTTGAGCACTTCGTTGAATATATCCGACTTGCAATAGTCGGCGGCAAACACTTTATAGCAATACTCGCCTTCTTTGTATACCGTCTTATTGGGACGGGTTGCGATTTCTGTCATTGCCATTGTTATTTCCCCTCCTTGCCGTAATAGGCGTCCAGATACATCTGCTTGATTTCGGCGATCATGGGATAGCGCGGATTGGCTCCGGTGCACTGATCGTCAAACGCGGCTCTGCACATTTCGTCCAGCGTGGCAAGGAATGCGTCTTCTTTTACTCCCGCTTCTTTTATGGACGCGGGAAGTCCTACGTCCTTGCGCAGTTTATCCAGCTTGTCGATAAGCTTTTCCAGCTTTTCTTCGTCGGTCTTGCCCTTGAGCCCTACCGATTCGGCAACGGCCGCATACCGCCTTAAACACACGGGATGGTCGTACTGCGGGAATGTGCCCATCTTGTTGGGCGCCTCGACCGCGTTAAACCGCATGACGGTGGGCAGCAAAAGCGCGTTTGCCATGCCGTGCGGAAGGTGGTGGTACGATCCCAGCTTGTGCGCCATAGAGTGGCAAACGCCTAAAAATGCGTTTGCAAACGCCATGCCCGCCATTGTAGCGGCGTAAGCCATTTTTTCCCGCGCTACAGCATCCGAGCCGTTTTTGTACGCAATCGGCAAATACTCGAAAATGTTTTTTATCGCTTCTTTGGCGATGCCGTCCGTAAAATCACTGCTCATTACGGAAGCGATCGCTTCCAATGCGTGCACCATAGCGTCATAGCCGGAATTTGCGGTAAGCCCCTTTGGTATGCTCATCATCAGTTCGGGGTCGCAAATCGCCATTTTGGGCAAAAGCTCGTAGTCGGCAATCGGATATTTAAGCCCGCTCGTTTCGTCTGTAATGACGGCAAACGGCGTAACTTCCGAACCTGTGCCCGCCGTGGTCGTGACGGCGACAAAGTACGCCTTTTCGCCCATTTTGGGGAATTTGTAAACGCGCTTTCTTATATCCATAAAGCGCATTGCCATGTCCGCAAAATCGACCTCGGGATGCTCGTACAGCACCCACATTATTTTGCCCGCGTCAAGCGCCGAGCCGCCGCCGAGCGCGACTATTGCGTCCGGCTCGAAGGAGCGCATGCTTTCCGCGCCCTTCTTTGCCGAAGCGAGCGTGGGATCGGGCTGAACGTCGCTGAACGTGGTACACTCCATGCCCAGTTCGTGCAACCTGTCGCTTACAAGCTTGGAAAACCCGCTCTTAAACAAAAACTCGTCCGTTACTATAAACACGCGCTTATAGCCCATTTCCTTAAGCTCGCTAAGCGCGACGGGCAAACACCCTTTTTTGAAGTAAACCTTTTCCGGCGCACGGAACCACAGCATATTTTCTCTCCTTTTTGCCACTGTCTTGTAGTTTAACAAATGCTTTACCGACACGTTGTCCGACACGGAGTTGCCGCCCCACGTTCCGCAACCGAGCGTGAGTGACGGAAGCAGTTTAAAGTTGTAAATATCCCCTATGCCGCCTTGCGCCGCAGGAGAGTTTACAAGTATACGGCATGTCTTCATAACGTCGCCGAAACGCGCTATCTTTGCCTTAGCCTTTTGCTCGTCGGCATAGATTACCGATGTGTGACCGTAACCGCCGTCCGCCACAAGCCGCTCCGCCTTTTTTAGCGCGTCGTCAAAGCTCTCCGCCTTGTACATTGCCAGCACCGGCGAAAGCTTTTCGTGCGCAAACGGCTCGGAAAGTTCGACGGACGTAACCTCGCCCACCAGTATTCTGGCATTTTTATCCACTTGGAATCCGCAAAGCTCTGCGATTGTTTGTGCGGACTGACCTACTATCTTAGCGTTGACCGACCCGTTTATGAGTATTGTCCGGCGCACCTTATCTATTTCGTCCTCGTCAAGGAAGTACGCGCCGCGGTATGCTATTTCCTTTTTGAACTGTTCGTACACGTCCTTTAATACTATTACCGCTTGTTCGGAAGCACAAATCATGCCGTTGTCAAACGATTTGCTGTGAAGGACGGACGACGCCGCAAGCTCGATGTTTGCCGAACTGTCTATTATTACGGGCGTGTTGCCGGGGCCAACACCTACCGCCGGCTTACCGGAAGAGTACGCCGCACGCACCATGCCCGGTCCGCCTGTTGCAAGAATAAGATCGCACGCGCCCATTACCGCGGCGGACAGCGCAACGCTTGGTACGTCTATCCAGCCGATAAGCCCTTCGGGCGCGCCCGCCTTGACCGCCGCTTCCAGTACGACCTTGGCGGCCGCTATCGTGCAGTTTTTGGCGCGCGGATGGGGCGAGAATATAAGCCCGTTGCGCGTCTTTAGCGCAAGCAGCGCCTTGAATATAGCGGTAGACGTAGGGTTGGTGGTGGGAACTATCGCCGCCACAACGCCTACCGGCTCCGCCAAAACTTCCACGCCGTACGTATCGTCACGGCTGACCACATCGCACGTTTTTACGTCTCGGTACGCATTGTAAATATATTCGGCGGCATAGTGATTTTTAATCACTTTGTCTTCCACAATGCCCATGCCGGTTTCGTCTACCGCCATTTCCGCAAGGTCGAGCCTTGCTTTGTCCGCGGCAGTCGCGGCGGCCAAAAATATTTTGTCCACCTGCTCTTGAGTGTACGTGGAGTACATGACTTGCGCTTCCCTTACGCGCTTTATAAGCGCTTTAAGCGACGCCTCGTCTTGTACGATAAGTTCGTCCATAATACCTCCGAAATTGCTTTTTTCGCGTAGGCATAAAATCCCGTATAAAAATAGTATATTATATCTTACTCCGCTTGTCAAGAATGATTTAATATCTGTTTTTCCGCCCGAAATATTTAGCGCACCAATTTATTATTTACTATTGATTTTTATTGATTTTTGACAAGAGTTATGATAAAATACCGTTATGGAGCAAAAGACCATAGGCGGGATTAAATCCGGACGGCTTGTTTTGGGCAGTATGCGGATAGCGGATAAACCAATCGGCAACACCGAGCGGCTTGTTAGGCTTGCGCTCGATATGGGCATAAACACTTTTGACCACGCCGATATTTACGGCGGCGGCGCGTGCGAACAAATTTACGGAAATATCATAAAGTCCGACGCCGGCTTGCGCGAAAAAATGGTGCTTCAGACCAAATGCGGCATACGCGGCGGCTGGTACGATTTGAGTTACAATCATATTATAGAAAGCGTAAACGGTTCGCTAAAGCGGCTAAACACCGACTATATTGACATTTTGCTGCTTCACCGTCCCGATACGCTTATGCGCCCCGAAAGCGTTGCAAAAGCTTTTGACGAATTGGAAAAGTCGGGCAAGGTGCGCGTATTCGGCGTGAGCAATTTTTCGGCGGCGCAAATCGATTATTTGCAAAGCGCGCTCAATCAAAAGCTGCAAATAAATCAACTGCAAATGAGCGCTGTGTATTGTCCTATTATAGACAGCGGCATAAACGTAAATACGGACGCAAACTGCGGCAATGCGGACGGCATACTGGAATATTGCCGCAGGCACAACATAACAATCCAAACATACGGCACAATGCAATGCGCCTTTACTGACGAAACGGGATACTTCTACAGCGGCGCGTTTGTCACACCGCACGCAAAAAAGAAGTACTTTGCGCTTAACTTTATGTTGGAAGGATTGGCGCAAAAGTACGACACCACGCCGGAGTCTATCGCCGTAGCATGGGTACTTCACCACCCTGCCGGCATGCAGGCGATTATCGGCACAACATTGGACAAACATCTAGATCTGTACCGCGACTGCTGCGATATTCCCATGACCGATTACGAATGGTACAAAATTTACGAATCGGCGCTCCATAAAATTCCGTAAAAAATAGAGATAACCATGAGTAATATGGGCTGTATAATGAGCGGTTTGACGTGGCTTATGTCACTCAGCCGCAAATATAACGAAATTTGCGCCGATCCCGAACGCAAAAAAACGACGGGGTACTTCGGCATATATTCAGTGTGCATTACGATATTTTTGGGCGGCGTATTGGTGCTGTCGCTTTTCGGCGTGATACAACTTGTGAATAACATGGAAAACGCAAGCATAAGTCAGCTTTTGATGTGGGTGTTTGTGGCAATGCTGATTATTGTTATGCTGTACTCTTTTGCGCAGTACGTATTGGGCGGACTTATGGGCGTTGTTTATCAATTCCGCTGCAACCGCCGCCCTATCGCCTTTGTTGCGCTAGGCGTATTTATACTTGCCACCGCGGGAATGATAGTCGGAATGGTTTTTGTGGCAAAAGCCACCGTGGCTTAACCGTAAAACAGTATGTACACAAAATTAAACGCCGTACCACTTAGATACGGCGTTTTTGTTTTTACCATTGCAATATATATTACATTTGACGGATATCCAGCGACTGAAGGAACTGCTCGACACTTGCGGGATCGATTGCTGTGGAGGCAAGGATTTTTTCGCATACAAGATCGATTTCGTCATGAATATTGAGCTTTGCTTCCAGCTTGGTCACCGTGCCGCCCTGCGCCTTCATAAGCCGCTCCACCGTTTTGGCAAGCGGGATTTTGGCGTCCTTGTCGTAAGGCAGTGTGCCATCCAAGTACAGCTGTGCCGTCTTGAGTTCTTCGGACAGCTTGTTGGGCAAAACAAAGTAGCCCAAAATGTCGGTGATGGAAAGCGCGTTGGCTTTGATTTCCTCGTAGTCGGCGGCAAGGCGCGGACGCTTAAGTCCCGCCGAGCGCAAAACCACATCAAAGTAATACTTGCCGTTGACCTTACGGCAAACCAAGCTAACAAAGTTTTTTGTGCCGTCGTTTACTATGCGCTCGTCCGAATATCCCTTCCACGCGCCGATAAGCTTGTCGGCAAACTCGGCTACATTGTCAAAGCTGGAATGGGCAAATCGGATGACTGTGGAATACCAGTCCACCGTGCCCATTTCTATATACGGATACTCCTGCGATTTATACCGCGTTTTGTAACCCTGTTTGAGCATGGGCGTGGTGCGGTAGCCCGTTTTGAAGTGCTCGTGAGCGGTGTTGAGCGCGCCGCCGTTTTCCGAAAGCGAATCGCAGCAAACAAACCCGTCCGCGCCGATAAAGTCGGCGGCGTAGGCAAGTTTTTTTACCGTATCCAGTCCGCCTTTCATGGGCGCGTGCTCGGGGCTGACAAGCACGCCGTGCCTATCGAAGTACTGGTGACGGGAGTGGCAGTACGCCCACTCTTCGCCGCCTATATCGCACGAAACGGTGCGCATGTTTGCGCGGGACAAAAAGCCTTCGTTTTCGCGGCACAGCGGGCACTTGGGGTACTTATTCGTCTTTGCCTGCGGCATAACGTTGATGATAATTTCTATCTTGCTCTTAAGCTCCTTGGCTTCCCAGCGATCGTTTTTTGCACACTCGTCGGGATCGACGTAACCGCTCTTTACCGAATAGTCGTACAAAAAGTCAAACGCCTTTTGCCTGTTGACCGCATACGTATCGGCAAACAAATCGTTGACCTCGGAGGGCTTGAGCATAAGCGCGTCCATGATTTCGGCTTTAAGCTGCTTTGTGCCGTTCGCATCCACTATGTTCTGCTCTACCGCGTACTGCAAAAGCGGCGCGAGAAGTTTATTGGGATTAGCCGCCAACTCCGCTTCCTCGGCGGGTTGCATGGGCATAAAGTCGGTGATCTTGAGCAGCCTGCAAATACGCCTTGCCGCCTGCGCCGAGTCCAACTCGTCCAGCAACAGACACGCTTGACCGTAAGCCAAAAGATTGGAAATTTCCTGATCTAACATAATATATATCTCCTTGTTGATTTTACAATTTGTAGTGACCGCAGCTTTTTGAATATCCGCTTAAGCGACGCGTAAAGATTGCGCACAAGCTTATGCCGATGTTCCCTTAGGTCTGACTATGTCAACTAATGCTTCGGTGTCGAACACCGTCCACGGAAATTCGTTGGGCGGCAAAGCAAAAAACCTGAGCTTTTCGCCCGTCACCGGATGATTAAACTCCAATTTGTATGCCCAAAGCGCAAGGTGCGAACACTTGATAAGCTTGTCGCCCGCATACTTTACGTCGCCGGCAATGGGACTACCGAGCGCCTTAAGCTGTACGCGCGCCTGATGCGACCTGCCTGTAATAAGCTTAACCGACACAAGCGACATCCCTTCGCGCCCGTCCAGCACTTTAATTTCCGCTTCGGCTTTTTTTGCGCCCTCCAGCGACGACGGAACAACGGTGACTGTGTTTGTCTTTTCGTCCTTTGCAAGATAATGTTCCACCTTGCCTTCGCGGATTGGCTTTCCGCTGACTACCGCAAGATATGTCTTTTCAAACTCGCCGTCCGTGTCACGTATCTGGTCGCACAGCCGCGCCGCCGCCTTACTTGTTTTGGCAAACACCATTACGCCGCCGGTCGGGCGGTCTAGTCTGTGAACCATGCCGAGATACGCATTGCCCTGCTTGTTGTATTTTTTTACCAAATACTCCTTAAGCATGGAAAGAAGATCGGTGTCTCCGCTGCTATCGCCTTGCGTGGGAACGTTTTGCGGCTTTAGTACTACAAGCAAATGATTGTCCTCGTGCAACATGATAACGCCGTCCGGTGCGGGTTCTTCGGCTTCGTTGCGCTTTTTTACCACGTCCTTAACGTCCAAACGCAGCTTGACTTTTGTGATGGATTTGCCACCATTTTTTGTGTTTTCGTTTTCCACAGTTTCTCCGAAAAATTAACTGTTGAGATTTGTATATAATCCGCTGCACCCGCACGGCAAGTTTACATCCTTCTGTTCGGTCGGCAAGCATACTTCGTAAGAAGCAACGGTGCCGCCCTTTAGATTAAGCGAAAGAATGTTGGATATTGTTTGCGGTTGCAGTCCGGTAGTGTAGCTGTTTATCAAAAAGAATATGGGATTTGTCGTGACGCCTGCGGTAAGCTTTACAAGGTCGAAAATGTCGTCTTCCATCTTCCACACTTCGCCGCCGGCGCCCCTGCCGTAACTGGGCGGATCCATGATGACCGCGTCGTACGTTTTGCCGCGCTTTATCTCGCGCATGACAAACTTTTTGCAGTCGTCTATTATAAATCTTGTGTTGCTTTTGTCCACGCCGTTAAGCATGCAGTTTTGCATAGCGCGCTCCACCATGCCCTTTGCCGCGTCCACATGCGTTACGTGTGCGCCGTGCTTAGCCAGCACCGCCGTAGACGCGCCCGTGTATGCAAACAAATTGAGTATCTTTATCTGCTTGCCGCGCGCGGCGTACGCGTCTACAATCTCGGAAAGCTTTGCCCAGTTGACAGCCTGTTCGGGAAAAAGCCCCGTGTGCTTAAACCCTGTCGGCTTTACGTAAAAAGCGCAGTCTCGCCACGAAATTTGCCATTCGTCCGGCATGGGTTTGTTGACAATCCACCTTCCGCCGCCGGAACGGTCGCGCTCGTACTTGGCATGCGGGTCGAACTTTTTGTAATCGACTGTGGCATGCCATATCGCCTGTGGATCGGGACGGAGCAACATTATGTCCTTCCAAAGCTCCAGTTTTAGCCCGTCGCCCGTACCTAGGATTTTATAATCTTTCCAGTCGGGTGCTAGCATTTTTCTAACTTAAACCTCGCCTCGTGTCCGTTAATGTCCGCCGTTTCGCCGCCGCTCGCCAGCTTTTTTACTTCGGGCGCAAGCGTAACCTTGGCAATGCGCTCGCCGAAAGCGTCAAACACTTCGTCTATAAATTTATCGCCGGCATAGTACAGCTTTATCCTGTCCGTAACGTCATAGCCGTTGGTCTTGCGCATTGTCTGAATTTTGGAGATTATCTCGCGCGCCGCGCCTTCCTTGAGCAGCTCGTCGGTCAGCGTAATATCCAATGCTATCGTCATGTCGATATCGCTTTCCACAGAGAATCCTTCCGCGCCGCGCGTGGAGATTAGCATATCGTCTTTTGTAAGCTCAACTCTATTGCCGTCAACTTCAAACGTGTAAGTATCGCCCGCAAGCGCCGTGCGTGCCGCAGCGTCGCCGAATTCCGCAAGGTGCGCGCGTATAACGCCCACAAGCTTGCCGTACTTAGGCCCTACTGTTTTCAGCTGAGGCTTTACTTCGTAGCCGGTAAGCTCTGCGGCGCCGCCCGCCGTAACTTCCTTTACGTTTAACTCGTCGGCGAGTATATCGGCGTAATCAAATGGGAAATCGCCCGCAACAATCACGCGCGACAGCGTTTGACGGTTTTTAATGCCGCTCTTGTTGCGCGCCGCTCTGCCGAGCTCCGCCGCCTTGATGACGCGCTCCATATCGGCGGAAAGCTTGCCGTCGATAAACTTTTTGTTGACTTTGGGAAAATCCGCCATGTGCACCGATATGGGCGCGGTTTTATCCACACTGCACACGATGTTGCGGTAAATCTCTTCTGTTATAAACGGAACGTACGGCGCGGAAATTCGGCACAAGGTGCTAAGCACGGTGTACAGCGTGTAAAACGCCGCCGTCTTGTCGTCCGACATGCCGCCCACCCAATACCGCTCGCGGCAACGGCGCACGTACCAGTTGGAAAGCTTATCGGTGTAATCTGCTATGGCGCGCGCGGTTTCGTACAGTTTGTAATCGTTTAGCCCTTCGTCCACCTTTTGCACAAGCTCGTTAAGCTCGGAAAGCGCCCATTTGTCCATAAGCGAATATTTGACCTTTTTTCCGTCCACCTTTGTGGGGTCAAAACTGTCAATTTCCGCATACATAACGTAAAAAGCATAGGTGTTGTACAGCGTGCCTAAAAATTTGTTTTGCGATTCTGTCACCGCACGCATGTAAAAGCGCGACGGCAGGTACGGTGCGGAGTTGGTGTAGTAGTACCACCTTACGGCGTCCGCGCCCGTCACGTCCAGCACCGACCACGGGTCCACCACGTTGCCCAAATGTTTGGACTGCTTTCTGCCCTGCTCATCCGTGACGTGACCGAGCACCAAGCAGTTTTTAAACGGCGCCTTGTCAAACAACAGCGTGGAAATAACGAGCAGAGTGTAAAACCATCCGCGCGTCTGGTCGACCGCTTCCGAAATGAAATCGGCGGGGAAAGTTTTTTCAAATACGTCCTTGTTCTCAAACGGATAGTGATATTGCGCAAACGGCATAGAACCCGAATCGTACCAGCAGTCAATAACTTCGGGCGTGCGGTGCATGGTGCCGCCGCAAGCGCATTTATACGTTGCGCCGTCCACGTACGGCTTGTGAAGCTCTATATCGCCCTTTATGCCGCACTTTTGCTTTAGCTCGGCTTTACTGCCTATCGCCTCGGTTTTGCCGCAGCTGTCGCACACCCAGATAGGCAGCGGAGTGCCCCAAAACCTGTCGCGCGACAAGCCCCAGTCGATTACGTTTTCCAAAAAATTGCCCATGCGGCCTGTGCCGATGCTTTGCGGATACCAGTTGACGGAAGCATTGTTCTTTATAAGCTTGTCCTTGACCGCAGTCGTCTTTATAAACCACGACGAACGCGCGTAATACAGCAGCGGCGTGTTACAACGCCAGCAAAACGGATAGCTGTGCGTAACCGTGGGTGCGGAAAGTAAAAGTCCGCGCTTTTTAAGATCGGATATTATATCCTTGTCGGCGTCCTTGCAGAACTTGCCTTCAAGCCATTGCGGCTCGGTAAACCTGCCGCGCTCGTCTACGGTCTGCAAAAACGGAAGTCCGTTTGCTCTGCCCACTCTGGCGTCGTCTTCGCCGAACGCAGGCGCGATGTGGACTATTCCCGTGCCTTCGGTGAGCATTACATACCCGTCCGCCACAACCTTGTGGCAATCGGCGTCACCGTTGTACGTATTAAACAGCGGCTCGTAGTGCACGCCGACAAGCTCGCTTCCTTTGACGGTTTTTATAACCGTGTAGTTTTCGAAATGTTTAGCCGCAAGTTCCTTTGCAAGCACATACTTTTGTCCGTCCGCTTCGATAAGCGCATAATCGAACTCGGCATTTACGCACAACGCCACGTTGGACGGAAGCGTCCACGGCGTTGTGGTCCACGCAAGCAGCTTAGAGCCACCCGCGTAATCGGACTTAAATCCGACCACGGCGGTGCGCTCGGTAACGTCTTTGTATCCTTGCGCCACTTCGTGCGATGAAAGCGCCGTGCCGCAGCGCGGGCAGTACGGAACGATCTTGTGTCCCTTGTAGATAAGCCCTTTATCGAAAATGGTCTTGAGCGACCACCACACCGACTCGATATAATTATCGTCGTACGTCACGTACGGCTTGTCCATGTCCGCCCAGTAACCGACGCGCTCGCTCATGCGCTCCCATTCCGACTTGTACTTCCACACGCTCTGTTTGCACTGCGCAATAAACGGCTCCACGCCGTACTTGACTATATCCTGCTTGCCGTCTATGCCGAGCGATTTTTCCACTTCCAATTCGACGGGCAAGCCGTGAGTGTCCCAGCCCGCTTTGCGCAAAACATGTTTGCCCTTCATGGTGTGAAAGCGCGGAATAATATCCTTCATAGTGCGCGTAAGCACATGCCCTACGTGCGGCTTGCCGTTTGCCGTAGGCGGACCGTCGTAGAACGAAAACTCCTTTCCGCCCTCTCTGAGATTTATGCTCTTGTTAAAAACGTCGTTTCCCTTCCAGAACTCCAGCACGGACTTTTCCATGCCGACCGGATTGTAGCCTTCTACCTTTTTGTACATAACTCCTCACAAAGCGTAAAACGCGCAAAAGGGTTTGCGCTTAAAATGCAACGGAAACCGAGCCCGACAAACGTAACGAACGCGGCTACCGCATAGGTTGTGAAATTTGCCGGATAGTAAGGTCGCCACTTCGCGCCGCGCGCCATTGTCACCCTTGCTCCGTCCATGCTTATATTTTAACACAAGCTAAAATCAAGGTCAATTATTTCCCGCTTCTTTTTGAAAGAAGTGAGCAAAATAATTCCCAAATCTTAAATTATAATTGCTATTGACAAGTCGTTTATGTAGGTATATAATTTATTTAATGCAAGACACGAGAGAAATACACTCCATATGCATGAACTGCTTTGCCACTCTCGATCCGAGAACGCGAGTTTGTCCACGGTGCGGTAAACGCGGAGACGATCCTTCGCCCGCCGGCGCTTTACCTTTGCGCACCACCCTTTCCGGCAGGTACGTTGTGGGCGCGCCGCTCGGACGCGGCGGCTTTGGTATTACGTACAAAGCGTACGATACATATACGTCGTCCTGTGTTGCAATAAAAGAGTTTTTCCCTAAGGGATACACCAACCGCTTGCCTAATACGTGCGCCGTGCAGGTGGGCAATGCGGAAAACGCAAAAATATTCAATTACTGGCTGACGGCGTTTATACAGGAAGCAAAGGTGCTGACCAACATAAAGCATATGGACGGCATCGTAAGCATACTCGACTTTTTTCTTACCAACAACACGGCGTACATAGTTATGGAATTCCTAAACGGAATGAGTCTGCACCGCTTTATCAACGGCAGAGGAGGCAGGCTCCACCTAACGGAAACGCTCAACATTATGCGCTCCGTGATAGAAACGCTTTTGCGGCTCCACCAGCACGGCGTGATACACAAGGATATTTCGCCCGAAAACATTCAGATTGTTGACAACAGAAAAATCAAGCTGATCGACTTCGGCGCGGCGTCCATATATACCCAAAACGTGCAAAAGCCGTTTTTTGTACTGAAAAAAGGCTACTCTCCGCTTGAGCTGTATACGCAAGGCAGCAAGCAAGGTCCGTGGACGGACATTTACGAATTGGGCGCCACAATATACACATGCCTTGTGGGTAATCCCCCGCCAGAAGCAAACGAAAGAAGAATAAACGACAAGCTTGTCCCGCCTTCCGCCCTAGGCGTAAAGATTCAGCCGGTGCGCGAAAAATCGCTGTTAAAGGCGATGGCGATATATCCCAAAGACAGATACAGTAACATCGCCGAATTCCAGCAGATGTTTTACGGCGAATTTATGCCAAACACCACCGTACACACCAAGCCGCCCAACAGCTGAAAAAGCCGTAAGGCGGTTTTATTTGCGACTATTTATGAATTATGAATAAAAAACTTTCCGAAATGACAAATGAAGAA
Organism: Clostridiales bacterium; assembly: GCA_022508405.1. Lineage (GTDB taxonomy): Bacteria > Bacillota > Clostridia > Christensenellales > Pumilibacteraceae > Anaerocaecibacter. The sequence goes on along the minus strand of JAFLVI010000008.1, from coordinate 755 downwards.
CTTTGGCAGCTTTTCCCTATTGTCTTGACAGAACATAACGACTGTTGGGACAAATACTATTATGAAGAAGCCGAAGAGCTTAAAAAAATACTGCCAGACGGCGCCATAATAAATCATATAGGGAGTACTGCAATAAATGGCATCTTTGCAAAGCCTACTGTGGATATACTTGTGGAAGTAAGCTCCGATTTAGCCGGTATAGCCGCAATACTTGAACAAAACGGCTGGACCAAGATGAGCGAAAATAAAACGCGCATGTCGTTTAACAAGGGATATACGGAAAACGGTTTTGCGGAAAAAGTGTATCACCTGCATTTGCGCCACATCGGCGACAACGACGAAATATACTTTAGGGATTACTTGATTGCCCACCCCGAAATCGCCAAGGAGTACGAAACTCTGAAACTCGCGCTTTGGAAAAAGTTTGAGCATGACAGGGACGGATATACCCTAGCCAAAAGCGAGTTTGTCAACAAATACACCGCGCTTGCAAAGCAAGCCTTATAACTGCCGCCTAAAGGCTGTTTTTTAAATAATTTAATAAAACGCTTGATTTTTATCCGCAAATGCCGTATAATAACCGTACTGCGCTAGACGGAGAGGCAGCGGCACTCTGTAACCTACAATCCGCTATAGATGGGTCGAACGCCGTCCTCGGTTTGCGTATGGGAGGACAGTTGCCGCTAGGTGATGTTGATACTAAGGTCTTGTGCAACGTCTGCTTGCGAACCGTGTCAGGGCTTGACCGCAGCAGC
>JAFLVI010000079.1 GCA_022508405.1 Clostridiales bacterium | reverse complement strand
CTGTTGGCCGAAGAGCTGTATGTCGTTAAATGCGTTAAAAAAATCAAAGCCGAGATTGACGGTGCGTTCGTTTTTTCGAGCGGAAAGAACATGGGTATATTCAAGGGCGTAGGCTTCCCTGAGGACATAGGCAAGTTTTATCTTCTCGACGAAGAATACGAGGGCTACGCTTGGACGGCGCACGGAAGATATCCGACCAACACTCCGGGATGGTGGGGCGGCGCGCATCCGTTCGGATTACTCGACTATTCGGTTGTCCACAACGGTGAGATATCTTCCTATGACGCTAATAGGCGATATATAGAGATGTTCGGTTACAAATGCACATTGCAGACCGATACCGAAGTTATTACATATGTTATCGACTATTTAATAAGAGTGAAAAAGCTTACGCTGCAAGAAGTAGCAAAGGTAATTTCCGCGTCGTTCTGGTCTACGATTGAGGAAAAGAGCGAGGAAGACAGACGCGAGGAAACATTTTTGCGTAAAGCGTTTCCATCGCTTCTTATAAACGGTCCGTTCTCCATTATATTCGGTTTCAACGGCGGCATTATGGCGCTTAACGACAGACTTAAGCTGCGTTCTATGGTGTGTGCCGAAAAGGGCGATTTGGCGTTTATCTCCTCGGAAGAATGCGGCATTCGCGTAATCGAATCGGAGCTTGATAAAATTTTTTCGCCCGCAGGCGGCCAGCCCGTAATTTACACATTAAAGGAGGACGCATAATGGATATGTTTATTCCTCCCGAATACGAGGTAGTGCGCGACGACTTGCGCTGTATAGAATGTCAAGTGTGTGAGCGGCAGTGCGCCAATGAAGTTCATAAGTTTGACGGCGACCTAAAAAGAATGCTCTCGGACAGCGCAAAGTGCGTAAACTGCCATAGGTGCGTTTGTATGTGTCCCACGCACGCGCTCAAAATCGTAAGGAGCGATGATACATATAGACTGAATTCAAACTGGGGCAATCAAACAATGAACGAGATTTATCGTCAGGCTAATTCGGGCGGCGTCTTGCTCTCGTCAATGGGTAACCCCAATGAATATCCAATATACTTCAACAAGATTTTGGTCAACGCCTCGCAAGTCACAAATCCGTCTATCGATCCACTTCGCGAGCCTATGGAAACTCGCGTGTTCCTCGGCAAAAAGGAAGTGGAAATGAAGCGTGACGAGAGCGGAAGGCTTATAGATAATCTTCCGCCGCAGTTGTCGCTTAAAATGCCGATTATGTTTTCCGCAATGAGCTACGGCTCGATATCTTATAACGCGCACGAAGCCCTCGCCCGAGCCGCCGAAGAGCTTGGAATTTTTTACAACACGGGCGAGGGCGGATTGCATAAAGACTTTTACAAGTACGGTAAAAACACTATTGTGCAGGTCGCTTCGGGCCGATTCGGCGTTCACGCAGACTACCTCGACGTCGCCGCGGCGATAGAAATTAAAATGGGACAAGGCGCAAAGCCCGGAATAGGCGGACATTTGCCCGGAATGAAGATTTCGGACGACGTAAGTAAAACGCGCATGATACCCAAGGGTATAGACGCAATTTCACCTGCGCCGCATCATGATATATACTCTATTGAGGATTTGCGGCAGCTCATTTATACGCTGAAAGAGGCGACCGCTTATAAAAAGCCGATTATCGTAAAGATTGCCGCGGTGCATAATGTGGCGGCAATAGCGTCGGGTATTGCTCGCTCGGGTGCGGATATTATCGCAATCGACGGTTTTAGAGGCGGCACGGGCGCGGCGCCTACGAGAATACGCGACAATGTCGGTATTCCCATCGAGCTTGCGCTCGCGCAGGTGGACGATAGGCTCAGACAAGAAGGCATACGCGAAAATGTTTCCGTAGTTGTTGCCGGTTCAATTCATTCGAGTGCGGACGTGGTAAAGGCGATAGCGCTCGGTGCGGATGCATGCTATATCGGCACAGCCGCATTACTCGCCATGGGCTGTCATCTTTGCCGAAACTGTCACAAGGGCAACTGCAATTGGGGTATTGCGACACAGCGCCCCGAGCTTGTAAAGCGGCTCAATCCCGACGTGGGGTATAAGCGGCTTGTCAACCTAATCACCGCATGGAATCACGAGATACAGGAGATGATGGGCGGCATGGGCATTAACTCTATCGAGGCGCTTCGCTCTAACAGGCTTATGCTTCGCGGCGTAGGGCTTAACGAAACCGAGCTTAAAGTTTTGGGTATTCGTCATGCAGGAGAATGATTATAACAAAAATGAAAAGAATTTACATAAACGAAAATAGATGTCTCGGCTGTCGGCTTTGCGAATGGGAGTGTGCCTTTGCAAATTCAGGCTTGGACGAAATGTTTAAGTTGAAGGGGCGAATGGGTAAAGACGTTTCGCCGCGTATCCGCGTCGAGGGCGAGGCCAACGCAGGCATAAACTTTGCCGTAAACTGCCGCCATTGCAATGACGCACTATGCGTAAAAAGCTGTATCGCAGGCGCTCTGTCAAAAACCGACGACGGCATGGTTGTAATCGACAAGAATAAGTGCGTGGGTTGCTTTACTTGCGTTATGGTTTGTCCGTTCGGCGCGATTATGCCGAGTGCGGACGGCAGGGCGGCGCAAAAGTGTATGCTTTGTATGGATAATCAAAATGGCGAGCCTAATTGCGTAAAGCATTGTCCGAATAACGCGATTGCGTACGAGGAGCGCTGATTATGAAATATGTTCTAATCGGAAACTCTGCCGCCGCGACGGCTTGCATAGAAGGAATACGCTCGGTTGATAAAAGCGGCGAGATTACGGTTGTTTCAAACGAAAACCGTGCCGCATACGGCAGACCGCTCATTTCATACGCTTTGCTCGGAAAAATCAAAAAGGAAAACATGGATTATAGACCGCAAAGCTTTTACAAAGATAACGGCGTAAAGCTCATGCTCGGCGAAACGGTTACTCGACTTGATACTACAAAAAAGCGTGTAATACTTGAAAGCGGAAAAAATGTGGTTTATGACAAGCTGCTTGTTGCTACGGGTTCGCGCCCGTTCGTTCCGAACATAGACGGGCTTGACAAAGTAAAAAACAAATTCACCTTTATGACATACGCCGACATGGAAGCGCTGGAAAAAGAATTGTCGCCCAAAAAGAATGTGCTTGTGATCGGTGCAGGACTTATAGGTCTAAAATGCACCGAAGGCATTTTGCATAGGGTAAAAAGCGTTACCGTAGTCGATATGGCGGAAAGTATTTTGCCGTCTGTGCTCGATAAGGATGGCGCTGATACAGTGCAAAAATATCTTGAAAGCTGCGGCGTTAAATTTATTCTTGGTGACAGCGTACAAAAGTTTGAAGCAAACAAAGCCATACTCAAAAGCGGCAAGGAAATAGGTTTCGATATTCTCGTCATGGCGGTCGGCGTCCGTCCCAATGTCGAACTTGTAAAGGACTCCGGCGGTGCTGTCAACAGAGGTATTGTCGTGGACGAATGCATGAAAACTTCGCTCAATGATATATACGCGGCAGGCGACTGCGCCGAAGGATTCAACAAAAGCACAGGAGCAAACGGCGTGCTTGCGCTTCTGCCAAACGCCGCTTTTCAAGGAAGGTGCGCAGGTATAAATATGGCGGGTGGAAATTGCGTGTTTGCGGACGGCATTCCGATGAACGCACTTGGACTTTTTGACTGTCATAT
>JAFLVI010000078.1 GCA_022508405.1 Clostridiales bacterium | reverse complement strand
AACCGCTGACCTCTTGAATGCCATTCAAGCGCTCTACCAACTGAGCTATACCCCCACGGCTTTGTTATTCTATCACATGGTTTTGTTTTTGTCAACTGTTTTGGATAGATTGTTCGTCTCTAATACATAATACAGCCCAAAACAATACTACCACCATTGGAAAATTGTATCGCCATAAACATAATGATAAAAATGTCACTTAATTTAAATTATGTGGCATTTTTAAATGTTTTAGTGTATAAAGCCCACGAATATTATGTATTTGCTTAACTTTTTTGCGCAGAGTTGTATAATTTTTTATGAGTTTAGACCGAGAGGACAAACATGAATATATTTAATAAAATCTATTGCAGAACTTTTCAGTCGGTATTCAAACTGGCGTTGCCGCTGTTGCCGTACAAACAACCGGAAATACTGGATTCCGTGGACAAAGTGCCGAGCATACTCAAAGAAAGTAATATCGACAAAGTGTTTATCGTAACGGACGGCGGGGTCATTAAATGCGGACTTGTGGACGGACTTACTGCCGCATTATCTTCCGCGAATATTGATTGCAGTATTTACGATAAGACAATGCCCAACCCTACCGTTGCCGCCGTAGAAGAAGCGCTTGGTCAATATGTTGACGAAAATTGCAAAGCCATAATCGCCGTAGGCGGCGGTAGTCCAATGGATTTAGCCAAGGCGGTGGGCGCGCGTGTAGCTCGTCCCAAAAAGAATCTAAAGGACATGGCAGGTATAATGCACGTCCGCAAAAAACTGCCGCTTTTGATTGCCGTTCCCACAACCGCCGGCACGGGAAGCGAAACCACACTCGCCGCAGTAATAACGGACGAAAAGACGCACCGCAAATTTGCCATAAACGACTTTCCGCTTATTCCGCGCTATGCCGTACTCGACTACAAGCTTACATTGGGCTTGCCTAAACCGATAACCGCATACACCGGCATGGACGCACTCACCCACGCCGTGGAAGCGTTTATCGGACGCTCCACCACAAAGGATACGCGAGAAAAAGCCATACAGGCGGTAAAGCTTGTTCATGAAAATCTTAAGACCGCTTACGACAATCCTTTGGATGAAAACGCGCGGCGCAACATGCTGTATGCCGCGCACTACGCCGGCATTGCTTTTACCAAAAGCTACGTCGGATATGTGCACGCTGTTGCTCATTCGCTTAGCGGCAAGTACGGACTTGCGCACGGTTTGACCTGTTCCGTTCTGCTCCCCGTCGTACTGGAAAGCTACGGAAAGGCGGCGCACAAAAAGCTTGCCGTGCTCGCACGCGAGATCGGCGTTGCAAACGAGTCTGACAGCAAGAGCGCCGCGGCGGAAAAGTTTATATCGTGGGTATATTCCATGAACGATTATCTGGGCATTCCGCGCGGTTTTACCGAGATCAAGGACGAGGACATAGACGGAATGTCGGCATTTGCCGCCAAGGAAGGCAATCCGCTCTACCCTGTTCCCAAACTGTTTTCCCGCAAACAACTTAAACAATTATATTACAAGGTGAAATTATAATGAATGTAGAACAAATCGTAAACGCGCAGCGAGCATACTTTAACGCCGGCAACACTTTACCCGTTGCCGTTAGGCTTAACTATCTTAAGGCGCTTAAAAGCGCCGTCATCGCGCATGAGCAAGATATATTCGATGCGCTTAAATCCGACCTAAATAAATCGGAGTCCGAATCGTATATGGTGGAAGTAGGTATGGTCTTAGAGGAACTATCCTACACGATTAAACACATAAAGAAATGGGCAAAACCTAAACGCGCAAAAAGTCCGCTTGCGCAGTTTCCGTCCAAGAGCTATGTCCTGCCTTCGCCGTACGGCGTGACGCTTATTATCTCTCCGTGGAACTATCCTTTTTTGCTGACCATGCAACCGCTTGTCGGGTCTATTGCGGCCGGCAATACCGTTGTGCTAAAGCCGTCGCGCGCTTCCAAAGAAACAAGTCGGGTCATGAAAGAGATAATCGAAAGCGTGTTCCCTGCCGAATATGTTTCCTGCATTTACGGCGAAGACGCCAACGCCGAAGTGCTTGAGCAAAAGTACGACTACATCTTTTTCACCGGCGGCGCAGAGGTCGGAAAAAAGGTTTACGCGGCGGCAAGCCAAAACCTTACTCCCGTCACGCTTGAACTGGGCGGCAAAAGCCCCGTGGTTGTTGACGAAACGGCAAAGATAGACCTTGCGGCAAAACGAATAGTGTTTGGCAAGCTTTTAAACGCAGGACAGACCTGCATTGCTCCCGATTACGTCGTGGCACACTTTTCGGTTGCCGATGAGCTCGTTAAAAGCATAAAAAAGTATATTGACAAGCTATATCCCAATGCGCTTTCCTGCGAGTATTACTGCAAGATTATCAGCGAGCGTCATTATAACCGCGTAAAAGGTCTTATCGACGGCAACGTCTTTTGCGGCGGCGGGTTCGATGACAATTCCAACAAAATAGAGCCGACCGTTATTTATCCCGCAACACTTGATTGCAAGGCAATGCAGGAAGAGATTTTTGGACCTATACTTCCCGTACTCACCTATTCGGACGAAAAAGAATTGTACGGTATTTTGGACGCGCACCCCACGCCGCTGGCGTTCTATCTGTTTACAGGCAAAAAGAAAAACGAAAAGAAAATAATGCAAAAATGCCTTTTTGGCGGCGGTTGCGTAAACGACACCATTGTGCATATTGCCACAACAAAGATGCCGTTCGGCGGCGTTGGCACGTCCGGCATTGGAAGTTACCACGGCAAAGCGAGCTTTATAACGTTTTCACACTGCAAATCCATACTCAAAAAATCCACCAAGCTCGACTTGCCCATACGCTATACACCGTACTCCAAATCAAAGGACAAGATGGTGCGATTCTTTATGAAGTAACTTATTTAAAATGCGGGTCACCGCATTTTTTTGTTTGACAATACAGCCATGCAATGATATATTGTTATGAGCGCATGAAAAAAGTATTTAAGATTTTTAATACATTTGATATATGCTTGTGGGTAGTGTCGGTAGTATCGATTATCCTTGCGTTTTCGCTGTCGTCACGCCGCGACTACTTTACTCTGGCATCGTCCATAACGGGCGTTTCCGCATTGATGTTTATTGTCAAGGGCAACGTCATCGGGCAGTTTTTGGTAGTGATATTCGCGGTGTTTTACGGCATTGTATCGTACTTTTTTAAGTACTACGGCGAGATGATAACATATCTCGGCATGAGCGCACCGGCGGCAATTTGTGCCATTGTGTCTTGGATGCGCCACCCTTATAAAGACAGATCTCAAGTCGCAGTCGGCACGCTGAATGCAAAAAAGATAGCGATCGTGTGTATTTTATCCGCCGCAATCACCGTTGCGTTCTACTTTATACTTCGCGCGCTAGGTACGGCCAACCTTGTAATAAGCACCGCATCCGTCACAACAAGTATGCTGGCGGCATGCCTTACCTTTTTACGCAGTCCGCTGTACGGCGTTGCATACGCCTGCAACGACATTGTGCTTATTGTAATGTGGATACTAGCGACCGTAAAGGATATATCGTACCTGCCTATGGTGATATGCTTTGTGCTGTTTTTAATATACGATGTGTACGGCTTTTTCAGCTGGTCTTTGATGAGAAAAAGACAGAACACACCCGCCGAGCAAACGGATGAAAAGGCGGAATAATAATAAATTTGCATAATTGCATTAAAACGGTTGATTTTTATATGCGCTTATGCTATACTTACAAAGTAACAAAAGCCACTATAGTCTAGAGGTTAGGACGTTGGCCTCTCACGCCGAAGACCCGGGT
>JAFLVI010000077.1 GCA_022508405.1 Clostridiales bacterium | reverse complement strand
GCATGGCGGAAGAAGACAAGGCGGTCAAGGCAGGCTACTGGCAGCTTTACCGCTTTAACCCCGACCTTAAGGAAAAGGGCGAAAATCCGTTCATTCTAGACAGCAAAGACCCGACGGGCAGCTATCAGGAGTTTATCGCCGGCGAAACGCGCTACAAGTCGCTCGCCAAGGCTAAGCCGGAAATCGCGCAAAAGCTGTTTGAACGCGCCGAAGCGGAAGCCAAAGACCGTTTGGAAGACTACAAGCAAAGAGCTAAAAAAGACTAATCGCATAAATCCTTATATTGATAAACAACAAAATCCCCATTCGGCATGAATGGGGATTTTGTGTTGTAGCTGAGATAATATTTTATATTATACGTTGTTAAAAAGCCAAAAAGTAAATGTGAAAAATCCAAAGCAAAAATCGGACCGACACAATGTCAGTCCGATTATTATTGCCTATTATTTTCGCCCGAATTTATGTTTGGATTTGTTATCGTTATTTTTGGGCGGCTCTTTTTCGCCCTGTTCCTTCTTTTGGGATTTTTTTTCGTCTTTGTCCGGTTCGATAATCTCTATGTCGTCCACAACTATAATCGGGCCTTGCTTTTTCTTTTTTACCGGCGGGGGCGGCGGCTCTTCCCTGACATGACGGCGCGATGAGCCAAAACCGAAAAGTCCGCCCAGCAAATCGGCAAACGGATCTCCGCCGAAAATGCTGTCTATTATGGACACAAACGGGTCGTCCATGGGCGCGCCGTAACCTGTGCCGAAGTCGTCTTCATAGCCGTAAGGATGAGTCAAAAAAACATTCATGGGGTCGATGACAATAGTGTCGTCCTCTTTCTGCTTTTTTTCCTGCTCCTTTTGCTCCTTTTCGGTCACTACCGTCAATGTTTTAACTTCGTAGCCGCACCTAAGGCATTTATTCTTATTTCCCATGTCATAGCCGCATTGCGGACAAATCATGATAACGCCTCTTAAAATATATTACAAAATAATTATACGCCGAGCGCGATTGATTGTCAACTTTTTACACAACAAAAAAGCGACAAGCATATTTGCTTATCGCCTATTTGTTATACATTTTATTCGCGGTAATTATCTTTATTATCGTTAATCACTTGGATTTTTCTACTTATATAAGTGCTGAAATCCATATTCTGCTGTCCGTTCTTGAAAGTAACTTTTGTTCCCCATGATAGGTTGTTGCCGTTTTCTCCGCCTATTGCGCCGCTTGTGTAACTGCCGTATCTGTTTTTGTACTTATCCTTAAGCGCATTAAAGGTGTTCGCCTTTAGCATATCGGAACCTGTCATATTAAGCAGATTGTTGCGGTACTTCATAAGCGCCGAACCGCTGTCATACGGCGCACCTTTTACAATTAGCTTATTGTACAGCGGATTGTACAGCCCGTTTTCCAGCGTTGTTCTGCGCGTAAAAGGCGTTATCTCATTACTGGACATACCCTCATAATTATCCCACTCTCTGGAGCCCAAGCACCTATCGTAATCGTAAGGGATTATTATCGCCTTGTTGTCCGACTTGCGGAAGTATATATAATAGTTGTTGGCGTGGTTTCTTATGCAGTCGGGGTTGCCGAGAATAAAGTTTATCGCCTCGAATTTGGCAAATTGATCCACGTCTATATAATTGCCCAAAGCGCTCGCGTTTTGGCTGTTTATATTGCGAATAAAGTTTTTAATGGACGAAAAGTCGCTGTTCTTTTTGTTTGTTTTTTTATCGTATGTGTAAATCTTATTATGAAGCTCGTCATTTACACCAACAACGCGATCCAAATCCCAGTCGGTCAAATATGCGCCGCCGCCGGTATCGCCGGAGCCCCAAGTGCATTTGTAAAGGTCGCCTGCCTCGCTGTCAATTTTGCGCCGCAGAATAAACTGCTCGTCAACAGGCTCGTGAATACGGTATACGCCAAGATTTAGCATATTGCTGTTTTTATTGAGCGCGGACACAGTGCCAAGCGTAACGTTGGGCGCGTAAATGCCGTTGTCGCGGAACAGCTTCATCGCGTACAATTCGCGTATGTACGTCTCGTCATACGTGGAATTGTACTTGACGTCTATCTTTTCCATACCGCCAAGCGTGCGGTTTTTGCGGAATTTCCTTTCGGTTTTTTTGCCTGTCCAGTCGGTAAGCTCGTCTTGGGTATAACCGTCTGTTATGTCGTCAAACGTTTCCTTAAAAGACAGCTTCATATGGATTGCGGCGTAAAAGCCGTCGTTGCCGTAAAAGCGGTGGCGGGACGTATTGCCCTTCATGCGCACACCCACGTCCTCGTAGTAGTAGTTGAGTGTGCCGCTACCGGCGTTTATGCTTATTACTACGTTGTCCGCCTGACGGTAAATGGGCGATTTTGTGTACATATCTTTATCTGCATCAAGCTTTTTCCATTCCTTGTCCGACATGTTTATGCTTATGGACACGGTGGAATTTTCGTTGAACAGATTGGTGTACACCACGTCGTCGCCGCCGTAAGAATACTTGGCGGTAAACGTCTGCGAAGTAGTGTATGACTTATTCGGGTCGTACTTGACCGTGCCGTTGTACCAGCCTGTAAACGCATGGCCGTCGCGCCACGGAAGATGCTCAAACACCACTTTGCCGTTGCTGTCCGGCTTTACGGAAACCGACGTCTGCCCGCTGCCAAAAGCGCCCTCGCCTGTTTCGAACTTTACGGTCACTTCCCCAGGTTCTTCCGGTTCGCTGGGAATCACAGGCGTTTCCGGTATGGACGGGCCTTGGTCGTCACCCGTGTCGTTTCCGTCATCGCCATTCTGATTGGAGTCGTTTCCGCCATTGTTTCCGCCCTTATCGTCGGACGAACCAAAAAGCGAGCAAGCCGTAAGAGGCAAGCAAGTAAGCGTTATTCCTAATATTGCAAGAAGTTTTTTCATGTGTATATTGTAACACAACAAAAAATATAAAGCAACTTAAAATACAATAAATTCCGCATTTTACAAAATAAAACTCGACAGACGAATAAATGTGTGTTATAATCTCAGTATGAAAAAAATCGTGCCCATAATTACGCTGTGCCTTGCCGCGTTGACAATATTACTTAACATCTCCGCACTGATTTGCGCGTGCGCTTCGCGCACCGCACCGCAAGTAAAGCTGATATCAATCCCTATCTCTATTGTCGGATTGGTTACCGTCATGATACTCACGCCATTTGCATTTCTCTTTAAAAAGGACATACTGTGCAAAATATCGTTTTACATCGATTTGGCGTCACTCGCCATAGCGATTACCGCGGTTGCCGTAGCCTTTTCGGTTTTATAAAAAGTCCAACAAAAAAACTCCCCGAACATCGGAGAGTTTTTCTTGTTTTACAATTATTTACTGATTAAAGCTCGGCAAAGTATTTGATTGTGCGAACCATCTGGCTGGTGTATGAATTTTCGTTGTCGTACCACGCAACAACCTGTACTTGGTAAAGGTCGTCGCCTACCTTGCTGACCATTGTCTGAGTTGCGTCAAACAGCGAGCCGTAGCGCATGCCGATAACGTCGGACGAAACAATGGGATCTTCGTTGTAGCCGTAGGACTCGGAAGCGGCGGCCTTCATGGCGGCGTTGATGCCTTCCTTGGTGACGTCCTTACCCTTTACAACAGCGGTAAGGATTGTGGTGGAGCCGGTGGGAACGGGCACGCGCTGTGCCGAACCGATAAGCTTGCCGTTAAGTTCGGGAATAACCAAGCCGATTGCCTTTGCCGCGCCGGTCGAGTTGGGAACGATGTTGGCGGCGCCGGCACGGGCTCTACGCATATCGCCCTTGCGGTGCGGGCCGTCAAGAATCATCTGGTCGCCGGTGTAGGCGTGGATTGTGCTCATAATACCGGACTGAATGGGCGCGTAATCGTTGAGCGCTTTTGCCATGGGCGCAAGGCAGTTGG
>JAFLVI010000076.1 GCA_022508405.1 Clostridiales bacterium | reverse complement strand
CGCCGCCGCCGGTGCTTATGTGGCTCATCTTATCGGCAAAGCCGAGCTGCTTAACAGCCGCCGCGCTGTCGCCGCCGCCGATGATAGTCGTGCATTTGCCGTACACGTCGGCAAGCGCCTGCGCAACCGCAATGGTGCCCTTGGCAAGCGTCGGGTTTTCAAACACGCCCATAGGTCCGTTCCACACAACCGCTTTTGCTTTTGCTACCTTGCTTGCGTACAGCTCGCGCGTCTTTTCGCCGATATCCATACCCATCATGTCCGCGGGGATAGCATTGCTCGGTACGGTCTTGACTTCTATCTCGCCGTCGATAGGCTCGGGGAAATGAGTGGTTACAACGGTGTCGATGGGCAGAACAAGCTCTTTGCCAAGCTTTGCCGCCTTGTCTATCATGTCCTTGCAGTAGCCGATCTTTTCTTCGTCCAAAAGCGAAGTGCCGACCTCGTAGCCCTTGGCTTTAAGGAAGGTATACGCCATGCCGCCGCCGATGATGAGCGTGTCGCACTTTTCCAACAGGTGCGAAATAACATTGAGCTTGTCGGCAACTTTTGCGCCGCCGAGTATTGCCACAAACGGGTGCGGAGGGTTCTCTATTGTCGCGCCCATGACCGACAATTCCTTTTCGATAAGGAAGCCGCAAACGGCGGTCTTGATAATGCCGTATTCCACGATAGCCGCGGTGGAGGCGTGCGAGCGGTGCGCCGTGCCGAACGCGTCGTTTACGTACACTTCCGCGTCGTATGCAAGCGCTTTGCAGAACGCCTCGTCCTTGCCTTCTTCTTCCCAGTGGAATCTAAGGTTTTCGAGTAGTACCGCTTCGCCTGCTTTAAGTGCACTGCGTTTTGCATTGGCGTCTTCGCCGATTACGTCGGTAGCAAACTTGACCTTGCCGCCCAAGAGTTCGTTAAGCTTTGCGGCAACGGGCGCAAGCGTGAGCTTTTTGGGCTCGTCCTTTTTGGCCTTTTCTATAATAGCTTCGGCGGTGGTTTCGCCGGCTTCCACCTTCTTTTTGTCCTTTTTGTTCAGCTTGACTTCGGCGGACAGAATGGAATGCGGTTTGCCCATGTGCGAGCAAAGCGTAACATAAGCGCCCTGACCGAGCAAGTATTGTATGGTGGGCAGTGCGCCCATAATACGCGTATCGTCGGTTATTACACCGTCTTTCATGGGTACGTTAAAGTCGCAACGCACAAGCACGCGTTTGCCTTTTACGTCTACGTCCCGAACAGTCTTTTTGTTCATGTTATGTTCTCTCCTTATTTGGAAAATATTGACAAAATTTTATTACTGCACCGTACTGCGATACTGCGCGGTAAGATAATCAAACGCTTCGCTCACCTGCAAAAAGTCGGTGTACGTGTCGCTGCCCGCCGCGAGCAGCACCGGCGCGGTTATCCTGCGGCGCTCTAGGTCGGCAAACAATTTATCGAATCTGTATTTGCCGCGACCGGGGAGACACCACTCCGCTTTATTAAAGTCCTGCACGTCTATAAGGCTGACGCGCTGTGGCGGACATGCGTCCAAAAACTCGCGTATGTCGTATCCCGTAATTTCGGCTTGATAAAGGCTGAACGACGCGAACAGCTTAGGACACAGCTCCATTATTCTCTTGAAAAATTCGGGCGTTGCCGCGTACGACCAGCGCATATTCTTTAATGATAAGCTAACGCCGTAAGTGGCGGCAATGTCGCAAAGCTGATTTATGCGCTGAGAGAGCCGCTGATAATCGAATTCCCTTGTGTATGTAAGATTGATAGGTCCGCGGAATGTGTAGAACTTGGCGTCAAACGCAAAGCACGCATAGCACACCTTGCGGAAAATGAGCTCCGCATCGGCGCGCACACGCAAGGCCGGCGAAAATAATTGCGGCTCAAACTGCGTGGACTGCGGCGAAACCGCCGCTACATCTATCCCCATACGCGACGCGGCGATTTGATCGACATACGCCTTTTCGTAATCGGAAAAGGTGTTTAAACACACTTCCGTGGTGTCAACGCGCATCTTGCGCATTATGTCAAACATATTCTCCGTCGCAACGGTGTTGAAAAATGTTGATGTGGATAAACCAATCTTCATATGACATTATTATACCACAATCACAGATTGATTCTTCGATTTCTCCGCCGTTAATCAATCGTGAGAAATCTTTTTCGTGCTTGTGATTGGTTTTAGTATACCACATATTGTGGTAAAAGGCAAGCGATTTGACAATTAAGAATTTAGAATGAACAATTAAGAATTTAGGCGGTAAAGCCGTTCGATTCTTATGGCAATCACAAAAATCTATATCGCCAAACCGCGTAAAACGCGCTGTACGCGGCGTAATACTTATATGGGCTCTATCATACTCCAAATCTCAGCAAGCGTTTTACCGTCGATTTTTTCGGTGTTTAAAAGGTCTTCTGCCATCTTATATTTATTGCGCGACATGCGCGTTTTACCGCTATACTTATCACTGCGATAATATCTTTTTTTGGCATAAATATAAAAGGTGTACTCTCCGTAAGTAAAGCCGTAAACAGCAGTAAATACTTCGTTCTTTCGCGTGCTAATGTCCACGCACGTGTTATACACATCGCGCTTTTCGGGTTTATACCCAATACCGTACTTGCGCATGACGTAAACGCGCACCGCACACACCGCTTCGCACATCAAAAGCAAGCATATACAAATATTTAATAATATAATTATTATCAGCAGAGATGTGTCGGAATCGGGTTGAGCAGTCCGTATTATAATGCGCCCTAAGCTTGCGCCCGCCAAAGCCAGCGACGACGTGCACCCCACCGCCGCAGCGGCTATCGTTTTCGGTTTGGTTTTGTTGGCGTATATGTAAGTAAACACCGCACTCAACACAAACACGACTACTTGGACTGCCGTCCACACACAGCATTCCCACACCTCAATCGATTTGTCAAAATACTTTATCCCGTAAGTCATGCAAATCAATGCGGCAGAAAACAATGCCAAAATACCGACATAAACAACTGTAAAGCGCAACAGACTCATATATTTTTTTACGGCAATCACCGTAAAAACAACGCCAAATGCCGCCAAAGCGCATACCGTAATCACCATGGGAAGTTCTCGGCAGAACCCGACCGCACCGCCCAAAAACGCCAGAACCAAAACAAGCAGAAAATAGCACGGAACTTTGGTGAAGTGCGTGTACTTTTGCCCGACGTTATTTATATAGATTTGCGCTTGCTCTTTGTTCATACTTTTACCCTACATCAATATAACATAGTGCATAAAAAGCGGTCAAATTTAAACGCATACAAATAGTACAAAAAGATTGTATTTTCTACAAGTAAACAAATATCAATATATCGCTCACTATTCACTTTTAAGATTGGATAGCGCTTCGGCATTGTTCGATATTATTTTGCCGACGGTTTGGCAACTATCCAACTGCGAGCAAGCGCCGCAAGTTTCATGCTTTTTGCCCATAGCACACTGCCTTATAGCACACAGCCTATCGCAAAAAGGAGTTTTAACTCCGTCTACTCTGCAGCCTTCACAGTTTATCATTTCGGGCGTAATCTGTACGCCGTTAAGCTCCGACCAAAGCGTAGCCACCTTTTGCCGCAAAGCATCGTCGTTGTTAAGCGTTGCGATTCGCGCATCGCACTTTTCGCAATCCAATCCGCAATATGCAATAAGTTTTTTCATATGTAATAACTCCTATAAAGAGTTTAACACAATATAAATTACTTTTCAAGTAGCAGCATAAAAAACAATCCACACAGTTACAGACTGTGTGGAGCATAATAAGGTTAGAATATTACCTCATCCGTCACGCAAACGCGTGACACCTTCCCCCAAGGGGAAGGCTTATAAGGTTGCGCTTAGCGCTGTTAAAAACAGTGCGGATTAAGCACTTATAATTCCGAATTCCGAATTCATAATTCCGAATTTTTCACAAAAAAAGAGACATTCGTATGAATGTCTCTTTTAGTGAAATGCGGCAGTTACCTACTCTCCCGGTTCGTCTCCAAACAGGTACCATCGGCTCCATAGGGCTTAACTTCTGTGTTCGGAATGTGAACAGGTGTGACCCCTACGATATGACCACCGCAATGGCTCCCCGGACAGGACTCGAACCTGTGACAATTCGGT
>JAFLVI010000075.1 GCA_022508405.1 Clostridiales bacterium | reverse complement strand
AAGGCGCAAGTGCGACATTTTGGCTATCGCCATTTACGCTTTGCCTCCGAGAGACCCAAACAATCTGTCTATCTGTTCGGTAATTGCCTTGTCTTTTTCCTTTATAAGCTTTTCGCCTTCCGCTTGCGCCTTTTGCACGCGGCGCGCGCGTTCCTCGGATGCGCGCTTTAGCGCGTCTTCCGTCTTTTTGACTTTGAGCTCCGCAATCGTGCGGCTTGACACTTCGCGCATGCTGCGCGCCTTGTTAGCCCCGCCCAGCTGAATGGCTTTGGCGTTTTCTTCCGCACGCTCTATTATGTGCTTGGCTTCCTGCTCGGCGGAAAGTATGTCCGCTATCACGCCCGAAAGCTGCGCGTCCTGCGCTTCGCGGTCGATGTATGTCATTTCTTCCGATTTAGCCATTGTTACCCTCGTATGCGGTTATTTTGTCCACCCTGCCGGCATGCCTTCCGCCTTCGAACTCGGCGGATAAAAATGCGTCAACTATATCGAGCGCGGTCTTCATATCCGTGTTGCTCGCGCCAAGAGCCAAACAGTTGGCGTTGTTGTGCTGCCGAGTGAGCCTTGCCATTTCGGTGTTGAAGCACAGACCGCATCTGACGCCCTTTACCTTGTTGGCGACAATGCTCATGCCCACGCCCGTCTTGCATATGACTATTCCGAAATCGGCTTGACCGTTTGCCACTGCCTTGGCGACCTTAAACCCGTAATCGGGATAGTCGCACGACGCCGTGCTGTCCGTTCCGACGTTTACTGCGTTTACGCCTTGCGCCGTAAGCTTGTCTATTACAGCACGCTTTAACTCTATGCCGCCGTGGTCGCTGCCGATATATACCGTCATACAAAACACCTCTTCTATAGTATACCATTCTAAAAGATATTTGTCACGCAATTTAATTCGGAATTCGGAATTCGGAATTCGGAATTTTAGGATAAAGTTGGGATTTTAGAGTTTATTTTAATTTTTGGTCGGCGATTTCCAAAATTCTGTCGAAGCCGGTCTGCATTTGCGCCGCGCACATAAGGTACGCTTGCGTGCTGTAGCCGTACGGATCGGAAATGGGCCGCCCTATCAAATCCACAAACGATATCGCGTTGTCGCTGCCGACGCGCTCGGCGTGCTCGTCCGTCATGCACACAATAAGATCGCCGTCCAGCGACATCTGTACGGTGAACACCTTTGCCTTGCGTTCGGGGTTGTGCTTAATGCCCATAACCGAAAGCGCTTCTACCGCCTGCGGCGTAATCTTGTCGCCCTTTGCCGCTTCCAAGCCCGCGCTTTGCACCGAAAAATCGCCGCTCCGCTTTTTTTGCCGCAGATAGTCCTTGAACAAAAACTCCGCCATGGGCGACCTGCACGTGTTGCCCGTGCAAACAAATATTATGTTAAACTTTTCTTTTTTATTATCAGTCATATTATAACCTCAAAAGATACAGCTGACGCTGTTGCGACTTTCGTCGCCGTTTTACTGCGTAAAACGCTTTTTATGTTGAAATATGGCGCAAATTTGCCCTTGCAAGCAAGCAAATTTGCTTATATTATCATTCCGCCGCTTAGCTTGATAAGCCGCGCGACAAGCGATTCGCCCAAGCCTTCGGGGTTTACGCCTTCCGCTATTACCGCGTCGTAATGCTCGCTGTCCGCACGGCGAAGCATGGCAAACAGATTGTGCGCGTAATCTTTGTAGCCATCGCCGACGGTGAACACCTTGCGCTCGCCGTACTTTTTGCGGTTGCCGTTTAAGCAAATGATTACCGCCGACTTTCCGCTTTTTACAATCTCGTCGTAGCGCGAACAGATGTTGTCCGTCATGCCGTCGTAAAACGCCGAAAACAGCACTTCCGCATTGGGCATGTATTTGCCCAGCCGCGCGTCTTCGCGGCGGGACACCACTTCGCCTATAACGCTCTTCAGCTGTTTTATGGTTACGCCGCCCGCGCGCAAGACGGTGGGCGGGTCTGTGCGTGCGTCCACTATTGTGGACTCTATGCCAATATCGGACGCGCCGCCGTCCAGTATGTATCTTATCTTGCCGTCCAAATCGTCCTTGACGTGCGACGCGAGCGTGGGACTCGCCTTGTCCGCAGTATTGGCGCTGGGCACCACCACGGGCGCGCCCGCAAGCTCAATCAGCTTTTTTGCCACTTCGTTGTCCGGTATGCGCACCGCCACGGACGAAGAACCCGCCGTAACATTGTCGGGGATTATATCGGCGCGATCTAATACCAGCGTGAGCGCCCCCGGCATAAACTTGTCTATAAGCGCCTGCGCCTTTTGCGGAATGGACTTGACCACCTTTTGTATGTCCGACTTTTTTGCCACCGCAACTATAAGCGCCTTGTCTGTAGGGCGTTTTTTTACATCGTAAACCTTGCTAACCGCATTGGCGTCCGTTGCGATTGCGCCGAGCGCGTACACCGTTTCGGTGGGAAACGCCACCAATTCCCCTGCTTTGAGTTGCGAGGCGCAACGCATAATATTAAGATCGGTAGGTTGTAAGATTTCGGTTTCCAAAATTTTATCCTTTGTAGACCCACAAAACTTATTTATAGACGGGTACATGTTTAATTTTAACATATTTAGTGAAGAATTACAAGCATGAAAAGCAAGTTTGCAAAATTTATAGACGGCACCGTCGGTGTGTTTTTGATATTTTTTGCCGCTGTGGCGGTGTTTAGGTACTTTATTCCCGCAAGCGACATAGTACTCTTTTGCGCCTTTTCGGTTACGGCGGCAATTTGTTTGCTAAGCAAACTCCGCACAAAAAAGCGCGGCGAGCGATTCACCATATCCAAAGCGGCGGACGATATGTTTTTTGAATTTATGTTTTTGCCCGAAAATGCGCCCGCCGCTCTCCTTGCAAGCGGACTTAAAGCAAAAAACGAGCCTGTTGTCCGTCACGGCGGCGGTGTGTTTGTAAACGACACCGCGGCGTACTGCGTGTTTTCCCAACCGGCGGACGAAGCGATCTCCGCGCGACTTATAGCCAAAGCCAAGCACTACGGCGCGAACAAGCTGATATTGTTTTGCAAGTCGCCGCCCGTCGTTCCGCAGGTGGACGGGGTGACGGTTACGTCTGTATACGGGGACGACGTGTACACGCTGTTTGCTTCGCTCAACGCCCTGCCCAAGCGCAAGTATGCGGACAAAAGCAACGTTCGGCAAAATGCCTTTAAAAACGCTTTTTCTCCCGACAAGATAGTGCGCTACGCCGTGCTTGCCGTTTCGTTCTACTTTGTGTCGCAGTTCAGCCGCTCGATAATAACTTTTGCATGCTCGGTCTTTTGCGCCGCTCTCTCGTTGATTGCGATAACGCTTTCTATAGTGCGCGCCGCAAAAAAGCGCAAAACAAATTAGATACCATACGCGGCGTATGATATCTAATTTCAGTTTAAAAATTTTGGTAGAATTTTAACAGTTCCGCATTTATAGACGGTCTTATCTTGTTGAATGCGGCTTCAAACATTTCGCGGCGTAGTGCAATGGGCTTTGTAAGCCCTTTTGCCTGCATCTCTTCCAGTGCAAGGCGGCAAGCTTCTTCTATTATTCCGCAAAGGTCGGCCGCGGAATAGTACATGGAAGTTACTTGTGCGCCCGCCACTTCCGTTTTGGTAAGCGTCTCGCTCATTTCCAAAATTTGCTCGGTGGTGATTCCGCTCAGTTCAATGCCGCTTAACTTGCCTTCTATAATGGCGCGCTTTGCCGTAACGTCGGGCGGCGGCACGTGCACGCGGTGTGAAAACCGCTTAAACCTGAGATACGCGGGGTCTATTACGTCCGGACGGTTGGTGGCGGCTATTATTATGCGTTTTGCGCCGTTTACGCCAAATCCGTTTATGCGCTGCAAAAGCTCTGTGGTGACCGCCGATTTGTAGTCCTTTGTATCCGCGGTGCGCTTGCTGAATATGGATTCGCACTCGTCCACAAAAAGTATCGCCCCGTCCGCGCACGCGTCCATCTCGTCAAACAGCTGACGGACGGCTTGCTCGGACTCGCCCACGTACGACTTGAATATATCTGCGGGGGTTATGACAAACAGCGGCAGCTGCAGCTTGTTGGCAATCGCTTCGGCAAACATGGGTTTGCCCGTCCCCGGGGCGCCGTACATGAGCATGCCTAAGCCCCCTTC
>JAFLVI010000074.1 GCA_022508405.1 Clostridiales bacterium | reverse complement strand
ATCTCATCATCATGGGTGCGCCGGGCAGCGGCAAAGGCACGCAAGCGGCGCTCATATGCAAGGCACACGACTTGCCGCACATTTCCACCGGCGACCTGCTCCGCAAGAACATAGCGGACGGCACCGAGCTGGGCATGCAGGCAAAGGCGTACATGGACGCCGGCAAGCTTGTTCCGGACGAACTTGTTATCGCGCTGTTAAAAAACAGGATAGAGCAAGCGGACTGCAAAAAAGGCTTCCTTTTGGACGGATTCCCCCGCACAAAGGCTCAGGCGGACGCGCTTGCCACTATAACTACCATAGACGTGGCGCTCAACCTTGTAACCGACCTTAACAAACTGGCGGACCGCATGGCAAGCCGCAGGGTATGCCTTAAATGCGGATACACCACCAGCGCGCAGGACGCGCCGGACGGAATCTGCAAGGTGTGCGGCGACAAGCTTATCATCCGCGACGACGACAAGCGCGAAGTTGTGGAAAACCGCCTTAAGGTTTACGAACAAAACACCGCGCCACTCGTGGATTACTACAACGACAAGGGCTTGCTCAAAAACATAGACGGCATGCAGTCCATAGAGCAGGTCAACCAAGCGATAGAGGCAGCGCTTAAATGATAGTCAAATCCGATAAAGAGCGCGAAGGCATGCGCAAAGCAAGCCAAGTAGTAAAAGCGGCGCTCGAGCAGGCGGAAAAGTTTATCAAGGCAGGCGTGACAACGCTGGAAATCGACGCGGTTGTGGAGCAGGTCATAAGGTCTTACGGCGCAACACCGTCCAGCAAGGGCTTTCACGGCTATCCCAACGCATCGTGTATATCGGTCAACGACGTGGTCGTCCACGGAATACCGTCGCTCATGACGGTCAAGGACGGCGACATAGTGTCAGTAGACATTACCGCACTTTTAAACGGATATCAGGGTGACGCGGCGCGAACGTTTGCCGTAGGCAACGTGTCGGAAGCGGACAAAAAGCTTATCGACGCGGCCAAAGCGGCGTTCTTTGCCGGCATAGAGTATGCCAAGGCGGGCAACAAAGTGGGCGATATTTCTGCAGCCGTACAGCTTTATACCGAACTGAACGGCTTCGGGGTTGTCAGGGCTCTTACCGGTCACGGCATAGGTCACAAGATGCACGAGCCGCCCGAGGTTCCCAACTTCGGCAGGCACGGCACGGGATCGCCGCTAAAGAGCGGAATGTGCATTTGCATAGAGCCCATGATCACGGCGGGCGACTGGCGGGTCAAGATAGACCGCGACGGCTGGACGACGCGGACAATGGACGGCAAAAACGCGGCGCATTACGAAAACACGGTTATAATCACCGACGGCGAGCCCGAGATCTTAACGCTTTAAGCGGCAGGTGCGACAAAATGGAAATAGGCGATATTGTAATAAGCCTTGCGGGGCACGACACGGGCAAGCCGTTCATAGTAATCGCAAACGCAAGCGAAAACTTTGTTCTGATAGCCGACGGAATGTCGCGGGGCATGGAAAACCCCAAACTTAAACGAAAAAAGCATTTACGGGTTGCCGACCAAAGCGGCATAAAAGACCCGACAAACGCGGCGCTAAGTAAGCGCATAAAACAATTCATTCGGGATAGGAGGTTGTATGCCGAGAAGTGATAATATCGAAACGGAAGGCACCGTAGAAGAATGTCTGCCCGGTACCAAATTCAAAGTCAAGCTTGACAACGGCGCAATGGTATTGTGCACGATTGCGGGCAAGATGCGAGTTAACTACATCAAGGTACTTTTGGGCGACAGAGTCAAAGTTGCCATCTCTCCGTATGATATAACTAAAGGTATAATTACTTTTAGAAGCAAAAACTAAGCAACAACCAATCCGATAAATCAACTTGTAAAAATCCGCGCACTGGCGCGTCAACAGCTTTCCAACGGAAAAGCATACCGAAAAGGAGAACATCATGAAAGTAAGATCGTCCGTAAAACCCATGTGTGACAAGTGCAAAGTAATTCGCCGTCACGGCAAAGTCATGGTAATTTGCAGCAAAAACCCCAGCCACAAACAGAGACAAGGCTAATCGCAAGGGTTATTTTTGCGTGACTTTCACCGCTCTTAAAGAGCTTGAAAAAGCAAAAATCAGAAAATAACCGTTACTTGCTCGTCGCGCGACATTCCACACGCAAAGGCAAGTGCGCTATTTATATCTATCAACAAAAAAACCATTAAGGAGTTTTAAAAGTGGCAAGAATAGCAGGTATTGATTTGCCCAAGGAAAAACGTATCGAGATAGGACTTACCTATATTTACGGTATCGGTCGCCCCACGGCAAACAAAATTCTTAAAGCGACGGGCATCAGCCCCGACGTTCGTGTAAAAGACTTGACCGGCGAACAGGAAAACGCGCTCCGTACTTATATCGACAAAAACATCAAGACGGAAGGCGATCTTCACCGCGAGGTCGAACTTAATATCAAGCGCCTAAAAGATATAGGCTGCTACCGCGGCGTGCGGCATCGTAAAAACTTGCCCGTTCGCGGTCAAAACACCAAACAGAACGCGCGCACTCGCAAGGGTCCCAAGCGCACCGTTTCTCGCAGCAAGAAGAAGGAGAGATAACGCATGGCAGTCAAGAAAACCGCTACCAAAAAGAAGGTAACGAAAAATATCGACAAGGGTTGCGTGCATATTCACGCCTCGTTCAACAACACCATAGTGACTGTTACGGACGAGCAGGGCAACGCGATTGCCGCATGTTCGGCGGGCGCGCTCAAGTTCCGCGGATCGCGTAAGTCCACGCCGTACGCCGCGCAGATGGCGGCGGAAGAAGCCGCGCGCCGCGCCATGGAACACGGCTTGCGTTCGGTCAAGGTGTTTGTAAAGGGCCCCGGCTCCGGCAGGGAATCCGCCATACGCGCTATGGAAGTGGTGGGATTGCAGGTGACCGAAATCAACGACGTGTCGCCCATTCCGCACAACGGTTGCAGACCGCCCAAACGTCGCAGAGTGTAAGGAGAGTAGATTATGGCAAGAAACATTTGTGCAGATTGCAGACAGTGCCGCCGCGAAGGACAAAAGCTGTTCCTTAAGGGCGAGCGTTGCACCTCCAAAAAGTGCGCCAT
Organism: Clostridiales bacterium; assembly: GCA_022508405.1. Taxonomy (GTDB): domain Bacteria; phylum Bacillota; class Clostridia; order Christensenellales; family Pumilibacteraceae; genus Anaerocaecibacter. Next base: position 1,092 of record JAFLVI010000074.1, on the reverse strand, counting down.
GGAGCGCCGTCCCGTTCCCCCGGGCGTGCACGCATTGGCCCGCCGTAAAAACAGCGAGTACAACATGCAGCTCCGCGAAAAGCAAAAGGTTAAGCGCATTTACGGCGTTTTGGAAAAACAGTTCAGAGAGTATTACGAAAAGGCTGTGGCGCAAAAGGGCGTAACCGGCGAGAACATGCTGTTTATGCTTGAAAAGCGTTTGGACAACGTAGTTCGCCGCATGGGCATAGGCGCTTCGCGCAAGATGGCGCGCCAGATCGTCAACCACGGTCACATACTTGTCAACGGCAAGCGCGTGGATATTCCGTCCTATCAGGTTAAGCTGGGCGACGAAATAACCATCAAGGAAACCAGCCGTGACAACGCCATGTTCAAGGAACTGCGCGGCGCAAAGATCGTAATGCCCAAGTGGGTCACGTTCGACACCGAAAACTTTGTCGGCAAAATCGTGGACAACCCCAAGCGCGAAGACATAGATCTCAACATCAATGAGCAGCTCATCGTCGAGTTGTATTCCAAGTAATAAGGAGTATCAGGACATGATGGAAATCGAAATGCCGAGAATTTCTATGGAAGAAACCGACAGCTACCGCAGCGGCAAGTTTGTCGTAGAACCGCTCGATCGCGGCTACGGCCACACGCTGGGCAATGCGCTCCGCAGAGTGCTGCTGTCCAACCTTCCCGGCGCGGCCGTCATAGGCATTATGATAGAAGGCGTCGACCATGAATTCTCGACCGTTAAGGGCGTCAAGGAAGACGTGACAGAAATCATTCTCAACCTTAAATCGCTCAACTTAAAGGCCAACTATACCGATAAAGACCTCGTCAAGGAATTGCATATCCAAAAGACGACGCCCGGCGCAGTTACCGCCGCCGATATAGATGTCGATCCGGAAATCGACATTCTCAACCCCGACCTGTATCTTTGCACGCTGGACGAGGGCGCCAAGCTCGATATGACGCTGTATGTCGGCAAGGGCAGGGGCTATGTTGTTGCGGACGAACTTAAAGATCCGTCACGTCCAATCGGCTATATCCCGATTGACGCCATATTCACGCCCGTCAAGTTTGCGTCGTACTCGGTAGAGCCGA
>JAFLVI010000073.1 GCA_022508405.1 Clostridiales bacterium | reverse complement strand
TCATGTTTTTATGTATTATGCCCATGCCGCCCTCGCGCGCCATTGCTATGGCAAGCCGCGATTCCGTAACGGTGTCCATCGCCGCAGATATAAGCGGTATGTTGAGCGTGATGTCATCGCTCAGCTTGGTGGTAAGATCAACGTCTTTGGGCGTAACGTGCGATTCCCCAGGAATCAATAGCACGTCGTCGAATGTCAGTCCTTCCTTTACGATTTGGCTCATATTTTTTCTCCTTGGAGTTTAACTTCCCAGATAGTCCTTTAGCTTGTCGGCGTACACTTCCAGTAATTGACAGGAAGTTTCGCTCGTCATGTTGGACAGACGGTAGTTGACAAACATGTAATTCTCGCATGTGGGATATGCCTTTCTTACCGCGTCGGCGTTGTATCCGAGATTGCCGGCGTTGTAATACATTATCATCTCCATATACCACAGCTTTCTCGACACGTTGGACAAAATCCTTAACCAGTACAGCTGGTGCAATACCCCGTCTTCCCCGATGGGCACGGTGTCCACCGCCCACTGCGCATAGCGCGTAAAAACGCTGAGCAGATTATATAACCGCGTAAAGCCGTTGGAGTTTTCCGTCACGTCCTGTAACGGCATTATAAACAGCGTAAACTCGTTGCCTTTGAGCACTTTGTTGCCGTACAAATAGTTGATTACCTGCTCGTTTAAGACGGGCGCGGTTATCTGGTTGCCGTCCTTTTTTATTGTGTATTTCTTTTCGAGATTGGTCTCTACGCCTATGCGAATGAATTCCACGTCCAAGTACGCGCCAAGCTGGTCGGCATAGTCCACAAACTCGTCAATCAGCGCAATGCGGCCTTCCGGCGTGTCCGAAGTCGAGCCGTAAAAGCGCTCCGACCGCTCGGCAACCGAGGTCATAACGCCCAGCCTGTCCGACCTGTTGTTGTACGTTATTCCGCTTGTCTTGCCCAGCACCGCGCGCGCACGGTAGTTTAGCGTGTGCATGTCATGCTCGTAGCTGTACACCACCGGCCGCACCGCCGCAGGCACGCTTCGTATATTTTTTGCGTCCGATTTGAGCGAAACCGCACTCAGCCCGTTGAGCGACAGATACATTCTGGTGTACTTTTCCAGCCGCTTGGCATAGTATTCGGCCTTTGACGTGTTGCCCGACTTGAGATTTTCCGTCATCAGCTTGTTTGACAGACTGTTGCACACGTACAGCGCTTCGATAAAATCGTCGTTGGTAAGCGCGGATGTCCGCGAAAGCACCGACATGTTGCCTTGCTCATCGGTGTACGCCGCAGTGCGCTTGCCGTCCGCCGATTTGTGGCTTTTCAGCTCGCGCGAAATGTACCGCTCGCCAAAGTCCACCGCTCGCTCGTCCAATCCCATCGAGTTGAATATGCGCATGGATTCGAGCGGAAACGCCAAAGCGAAAATGCACGCCAGCATCGCAATTAGCGACAGCGCAACAAATATCGTTTTGAACATAGATGATAAAAGCTCTTCCGCAAACGAGTTCTTTACAGGTTCGTCTTGCGGTTGTTCTACGGGTTTTTTTGCGCTCGGCACAGGTACGATTTTGGGCATGACGTTATTATCGGTGTTCGCTTTAACGCCTTCACCGTTCGCTCCTTTGCCGTTTTGTATTACGTCCTTGTGTTCGTCCGAGTATTCCATTACAGTTTAGTATATCACAATCACAGATTGATTTTTCGATTTCTTTACCTTATCTTGATATCGACAATTCTTATCGTATCTGTGATTGTAACATTATACCACAATCACAGATTGATTTTTCGATTTCTTTACCTTATCTTGATATCGGCAATTCTTATCGTATCTGTGATTGTAACATTATATCACAATAATTTTTTTCGCACAAGCGTTTTTAAGAAATGTTTTGCAAATTGCGTTTACAAAAATCGGCTGCAACAAAAAAACACGCCGAGCATTTCGCCCGCCGTGCCGGATAATGTTGCCGGAATGAGTAGCGCCGCTACTTTTTTGCCAAAACCTTTGCCGTCGTCGGGTCGAGCAATACGCCCGTGTCGCCGTCCGCCGTTATAAAGCTTATGTGCCAGCACACGCCGTCCCCGAACGGGTTTTTTATTATGCGTGCGCGCACTTCGTACTCGCCGCGCGGGGACAGCGCCGTTTTTGCCGCCGATATTGCGCGGTCGTACGTTATCATGTCGCTTGTGATTTGGCTTTTTGCTTGCACCGTGCTTAAGTTTCCGCCAAACCTTACCGTAACGGTAAACTCCTTTGCCTTGGTCTCGTGCTCGAACTCGGCGGAAAAACTTGCCGCAAACGGATGAACGGTCATCGTCCCGCCAAACATACAGCCGTCCGCTTCGGCGGTGTATGTTATAACGGCGTCAATATCGAATTCGTCAGGCACAAGTGTTATCAGCGTGTACGGCTTAAGTCCGCCACCGACTTTGCCGTCCGCTTTGAACGAACTTTCGCGCACGCCGGACACCGCGGTGACCGTGTACCCTTCCCCCTGCGCGGTGTAATAGCCGCTTCGCCGCTCGCTTACGCGATCCATGCTGTCCGATGAACAAGCAGTGAACAACCAAACCGTCATTACCGTCATAATGCCGGCAAACAAATATATCAGTTTTTTCATACAGTATAATATGCCGACAATTCGGAATTCAGAATTTGACCACAATTTTTGTGATTAAAATTTTCTTTTCTTTTAAAGCGAATATAAAAAACACCCGAATTTTTCGAGTGTTTTAATTTCAGTTATTCTTTACTTTCATCAGGCGGACGATGGATGCGCGCTCGTTTTCGTCAAGCTTCATGAGTATATACTTTATTGTTTCCTGTAATTGCGGAATCATAACGTATTCCAGAGCGTTTACCCTGCGCCTGTTCTTTTCTATTTCGTCCGCGAGCATGTTGCACGTCTTTTCCACTTCCGCAAGATACAACAGCTTGTCGGTGAGCTCGGTAAGCTTGAGCACGGCGTCGTCCAGCTCGGCAGGCGCGGAGCACAGCGCATACGGAAGCTGTACTTCGCCCACGCGCTTTGTCTGCATGTACGGCACGTCCACGCCCATTATGTTTTTTGTTCCCACCGTTATGGACGCGGTAAGCGTGGGCAACGATATTGCCTGCACAACGTCCAGCGGCGTTGCGGACGACAGTTCAAACGCCCTTAACGCGTCGCCGATTTCACCTTCTATTTCTTCGCGCAGGCGCTTGTTCTCTTTTATGAGCGTCAAAAACTGACGGACCATTTCGTCCGACTTGTCTTTTAACAGCTTGTGCCCGCGCTGAGCGGTCTTAAGCCTGTCTTTTAGCCTGCGCAATTCCATGCGCGTGGGATTTACATTTAATCGTGCCATGTCACTCCGTTTAATTCGGAAGTCGGAATTCGGAATTCGGAATGAACCCCCTTCCGCCCTTCGGGCACCTTCCCCATGTGGAGAAGGTATATCGGTCGCGCGCTTTAGCGTGCATAGTTTTTATCCTTATTCTTCATTCTTAATTCTTCATTCTGCATTTGACGAATTTTATTTATAAAATTCGTCAAGGTATTCGTCTCTGATTCGCTTTAATTCGCTTCTCGGCAGAATCTTTAGCAGCTTCCAGCCGATATCGAGCGTGTCTTCGATTGTGCGGTTTACCGTAAAGCTTTGGTTGATATACTGCTTTTCAAACTCTTCGGCAAACTTAGCGTAAAGCCTGTCCACGTCGGACAGCGCCGCTTCGCCCAAAATGGAGCTTAACTCCTTGGCGTCCTTGCCCCTTGCGTATGCCGAGAACAGCTGGTTCATAGTGTCGGCGTGGTCCTTTCTGGTCTTGCCCTTGCCTATGCCCTTGTCCTTTAAACGCGACAGCGACGGCAGTACGTCTATGGGCGGATTCATACCCTTTTTGTACAGCTCGCGCGACAGAATGATCTGCCCTTCCGTGATATATCCCGTAAGGTCGGGAATGGGGTGAGTCTTGTCGTCCTCGGGCATTGTCAGTATGGGAATGAGCGTAATCGAGCCCTTTTTGCCGCGAATGCGTCCCGCACGCTCGTAAATTGTGGCAAGGTCGGTGTATAAGTACCCGGGGTAACCGCGCCGACCGGGGACCTCGCGCCGCGCCGCCGAAATTTCACGAAGCGCCTCGGCGTAGTTGGTTATGTCGGTCATTATTACAAGCACGTGCATGTCGCACTCAAACGCCAGATATTCCG
>JAFLVI010000072.1 GCA_022508405.1 Clostridiales bacterium | reverse complement strand
AGGCAACGTCAAGGCGGATAATTTTTACGCCAAGGCGCGCGGCTACGGCGATTGTTTGGAGCAATCGCTGTTTGGTGACGGCGTACCCACTGCCGTTTACACCAATCTGATAGAAGCGGTTAACCGCAATCTTGCGCCGCTCCACCGTTATATAGGGTTGCGCAAAAAGATGCTCGGGCTTAAAAGTCAGCACATGTACGACCTGTACGTGCCCATTGTGGAAAACGCGGAAATGAAGCTGCCGTACGAAAAGGCGTGCGACATAGTAAAGACGGCAATGGCGCCCATGGGCGACGACTACGTAAAGCTGCTTGACCGCGCCATGACGGAAGGGTGGATAGACGTTATGCCAAACGACGGCAAGCGCGGCGGCGCGTACAGCTGGTCTGCATACAGCGCGCACCCGTACGTGCTGTTAAACTACGCACCCACCACCGAAGATATTTTTACGCTGGCGCACGAGCTGGGGCATTGCATGCATTCCTACTATTCGCAGGTAAATCAGCCGTACTCCAAGTGGGACTATAGGATTTTTGTCGCCGAGGTCGCGTCCATATGCAACGAGACGCTGTTGGACGATTATCTCACCAAAAACGTGAAAGACGACAATGTCAAAAAATATCTACTGAGCCTTAGATTGAACAGGTTCCGTACAACCGTTTTCCGTCAGGCTATGTTTGCCGAATTCGAATACAACGCGCACAAAATGGATCTTGAAGGCAAGCCGCTCACCGTGGACGCTTTGAGCGAAATGTATCTTGATCTCAACAAAAAGTATTACGGCAAGGACGTCGTATCCGACGACAAAATCGCCTACGAGTGGGCGCGTATTCCGCATTTTTATAAGGCGTTCTACGTGTACAAGTATTCCACCGGCATGACGGCGGCAACCAGCATTGCGCACAATATTCTATCGCGCGACGGCTATGTGGATATTTACAAAACCAAGTTTTTAAGCGCGGGCGGGCACAAATCGCCTTACGACATCCTTTGCGACACGCAGGTGGATTTGGCACAGCCCAAGCCGTACGACGACGCGTTTGCCTTCTTCAACGCCGCGCTCGACGAGCTGGAAAAGCTGGCGTAATGTCGCTTAACATATCAAAAAAATCCAAACGGATAATAATGCTTATTGCGTGCTGTATTGCCGCGCTTTTTCTCACCGGTTGCGGCGCAACGCTTTCCGTGTACGATTACACCGAGAACGGCGTGCACTATCAGATGTACGAGTTGAGCATTGACGGAAGCACGGTTGCCGCCATGGAACAGTCTGCGGCTACGGACGACAGCGGCAAAAAATACACGGTGGAAAGCTACTTTGCAAAGCTGTTTGACGACTTTGGGTTCACCCTTGTCAGCGCGACGCGCGCAGGAACTTACACTGTGCGCTACCGCAAGGCGGTGTCAAACGGCGGCGAGCTTGCCGAGCTCGGTACAAAAGTCAAGTTTGACACAACGTACACCCAAAACCCGTTTGTGCGCACCTACACGTCGGTATCTCAAAACCCGTTTAACGGCGTGCGCAAAAGCTACGACAATGTTCAGTCCCTGCAATCGTCCACCGTGCTCGAGCGAATAAAAAACGGCGCGGTGGCGCGTGACGAAAACGGCGAAATCGTGGTGTCGTTTCCCGCGCTTGTCGATGCGTTTCCGTACCTTAAATCACTCAATCCGGACGGACTGCTGCTCAACTATGTGCGGTACGGCTCGGACAGAATGGAAAGTTCGGGGCGCAAGGTAAAAACGGATAACGGCACGGCATACGTGTTTTCGCGTTACTTTGACGATACCGATACCTTTATCAAATACAGCTACAAACGCGCGGTGCCGTACGGCTGGTATATTGTGGCAATCGCCGCGGGCGCGGCGGTGCTGGCAGGTTTACTGATTGCGACAAGGACAAAAAAACAAAAGCCCGCGCTTTTGAGCGAGCTTCCGCCTGTCGAACAAAGCGCCGACGACTCGCTTTCGCTTTAAAACGTAAAAAAGCCGCTAAGGAGAAAATATAATGCCTAATAAGAAAGACAGAGAAGAATTTATAAAGAATCATCCGCACGTTGTGGCGCGTGAAACGCCCAACAATTACGAGGCGGAAATCGCGCTGCTCGGCGGCATGCTCATAGACGGGCAAACGGCGGCTACGTTTATGCCGCAGCTAAGCGCCGACGATTTTTACACGCCGGCACACAGGTACATATACGAAGCGCTGTCCGTGCTGTTTACCACTGCCAAGCCCATTGACTATGTAACCGTGGTGGGCGTACTGGAAGGCAATGGCACATTGGAGCTTGCGGGCGGGGTCGAGTATCTGTCCAAGATAACGGCGGCTGTGCCGTCCGTTGCCAATTCGGAATACTATTTCGGGCTTGTAAAAAAGACGGCGCGCCTTCGCGCTATTATCGATATAGCCAAAAAGATGGCGGACGAGGCGTACGCGCTCGATCCCGACGACAACGCGCTTGTCCACGCGGAAGCAGCGCTGTACAGCCTTGCGGAATCGACAAGGCGGGGCAAGCCCGAACGGCTGGAAGGCTTTGTAAAGACGGTGCTGGAGGACCTTAAAAAGCGCGCCACCGAATCTACTGCGTACCGCGGCGTGCCCACCGGCTTTTCCAAAGTGGACGGCATACTGGGCGGCGGATTTCAAAACAGCGACCTTATTATTCTTGCCGCCCGTCCCGGGCAGGGCAAGACCAGCTTTGCAATGAACTGCGCCGTAAACGCCGCACGCCGCCGCCGTCCGGACACAGGCAAGCCTTTTTCGGTTGCGGTGTTCTCGCTGGAAATGAGCGCAACACAGTTAAGTAGGCGCATACTTTGTTCTGTCGGTAATTACGACATGTCGCGTGCCAACCACGCCGTAGTGTCCGAGGACGAGTGGGACAGACTGTACGCCGCGCGCGACGAGCTTGTTAAGACAAATTTGTATATAGACGAGTCGGGCGACATCACGCCTGCGGAAATACTCAGCAAGTGCCGCGTTCTAAAGCGATCGAAGGGTCTGGACTTTGTAATGATAGACTATCTTCAGCTCATGCAAAGCGGCAAAAAAGTGGACAATATCGTGCGCGAAATCGCGGAAATCACACGCGCGCTCAAGCTGGCGGCAAAGGAACTCGACGTTCCCATTCTGTTGCTTTCGCAGATGTCGCGTAGCATAGAGCAACGCAAGGGCGCGGACAAGGAATCTAAACTGTCCGACCTGCGCGACTCGGGCGCAATCGAGCAGGACGCGGATATCGTCTTGTTTATCGACCGCAAGGAAGTGGCAGGCGCAAACGGGGAAAGGCCGTCATCGAGCGAGGTATACCTTAATATCGCCAAGCACCGCAACGGCGAAACGGGCAACGTAAAGCTGATTTGGCACCCCGCAACTACGACGTTTACTTCGCCGGACGACAAGGGTATGCCCGATCCGCCTGTATACTATTCGGGAAGGGACGCCGGCTTTGAAGAATCCGCGCCGCCGCCCGACGACGATTACGGCACGGCAGGCGAATTCAATCCCGTAGATACGGGACTTTTAGACGATTAGTCAATGAGCAAAAAAGAAAAGCAGCCAATAGAAATAGAAAACAGCGACATCGGCATCTTGCAGTTTTGCTTAAAGGTACTGTATGGCCACGAAAACGATGAGCTTGCTTGGCGGCTTATAGAGCGGTTTGGCAGTGTGTCGGGCATATTTTCCGCCGTGCACGAAGAACTTATGAGCATAGACGGCATGACGGATAGGGTGGCTACGTTCTTTACCGTTATGCGCCCCATTCAAAGGCAAGCCCAGCTTCGCGCCGTAAAAGGACTGACGCTCGAGAGCGAGCGCAATCTTGCGGAGTACGCCGCCGTGTACTTTATGAACGAGTTTATCCCCACCGACGTGTGCGTGTGCTTGGACAAAAAGTACAGGGTTTACCATGCGGAGCCGTTGGGTAAGGACGAGCGCGTTCGGGAGCTTGTCGCGCTGGCGTGCAGACGCAACGCGCAAAAAATAGTGATGCTCAGATTTGAACCGCATCTTTACCGCAAGTCGGTTTTGCCGGCTAAGGAAACGCAAAAAACGCTAATCAAGATTGCCAACATAATGAGCACGCTCGGTATAGAGTTTGTGGACTATATCGAGTATTATCAAAACTGTTTCTTTTCGTTGCGCCGCGCGGTAAAAGGTGATATCGGCGTGTATCACGTGTTCGACGCCGAAGACAAGCCCGTTGCGGTGTGGGATAATGTTGCGCACGACTTGGAAACATATTACGGGATTAGTGTCGCACACGCAATAGAATTCGGCATAAAACAGAGTGAAAGCACAGGACAGTAATTTGCAATTAATTCCGATAAAGCATTTGACAAAACGAACGCTATGTTGTAAAATATTGTTGCACAAATAGATATTTCGAGGTGTAGCGCAGTTGGTAGCGCGCATGGTTCGGGACCATGAGGCCGCGAGTT
>JAFLVI010000071.1 GCA_022508405.1 Clostridiales bacterium | reverse complement strand
TCAGGGCGTTGCGGGCAGCGGCAAGACCAACGTGTGCGTGGAAAAAATCGTCTACAGCGCGTGCCGATCTTATCGCGGAAAGGTGCTGTACACCACATTTTCGCGCGGGCTTTTGTCCGAAACGCGAAACAGGGTGGAGCTGTTTTTAAAAAATATCAACGACTTTGTTGCGGCATACGAAAACGGTAATGTCGTCTTCCTAGACGACAACCACAAAAAAGCGGTGGAAAACAAGCTGGGCATAGTCTTTTCCGTGGACGAAGACGGCGAGATAATTTCCGCATTAAAGCGCATAGCGTCATTTTTGACCGAAAAGGTGGATTACCGACTTATAGAAGACATATACGCGGAACAATTTGAAAGCCGCCTTGTCGCCGGCGAAAGCGTTTTTATCAACGAGTTTCTCGGCGGCGCGTCACGCATTTCGGGCGTAATCGACCGTGTAAAAAATATATCGCCCGAAATAATCTATAAAGAAATTTACGGCATGATTTTCGGTAAATACGAACCGGACGCCCCGCAGGAAATGATGAGCATGGATGACTACATCTCGGCGCGAGTGGACAGCTTTACCCGTAGAGAATGCGAATCTATCTATGCGATTGCGGTGTCATATGCCGAGTTTTTAAAAAAGCAAGGTTATACCGACAACAACTTGATGAGCCGAGAAATACTCCAAAAGGTCGCTTCGCCGGAGTATTCTTTGGGTGTAATCGACGAGGTGCAGGACTTTACGCAGGTAAACCTTTGCCTTATGAAAACGCTTTGCCGCAAGCTGTTTTGCGTGGGCGACGCTTTGCAGATGATAAATCCCTCGTACTTTAACTTTGGGTATCTAAAAAGGCTGATGTACGGCGACGTAACGGGAGTCAGCGAACTTAAGCACAATTACCGCAGCACGCAAAGGATAGAGCAAATCGCCGAGCATCTGGGGCGGATGAATATACAGCGGTTCGGCACGCACAGCTTTGTGCTTAAAGGGGAAAGCGTCCCGTCGCCGCTTAAAAGCGAAGCGGTGTTTGTAAAGGACAAAAGCTTTATTCACTCGCTCGGTGAAAAGAAATTTGAAAATCTGACGGTGATTGTCGGCTCGCAAAAAAAGAAGGATAAGCTTAAAAAGGTTCTCGGCAAGACGGAAATTCTGACGGTTGCCGAAGCTAAGGGTTTGGAGCGCAACACAGTAGTCCTTGCGGACGTGCTGTCGGACAACGCCGAAAAGTGGCGGTATCTTATAGATATGTCGCTCAACAGAAAGACGGCGGACGAAAACTCGGTTTTCAGATACTACTTTAATCTTTTTTACGTGGGAATATCGCGCGCAAGGCAAAACCTGTTTGTGGTCGAGTCCGACTATCCCAAGTTTTTCGATAAGCTGTTTGACGAATGCTTCAAAAGGCGAAACAAGGACAACGCGCTTAGCATTCTCCGAGAAATCGCCGGCAGGCTGGAGATAGACGATGACGAGTTTGTAGAGCGAATACAAAAATTCTGTTCGCTCGAGCAGTACGACAACGCGCGTTTCGCCGCGGACAGGCTGTCTTCCGATGAGTTGAGAGCAAAAATGCTTGTGTACATTTCCGTTCACGAAAAGTATTTACGGTACGGAAAGTACAGGGACGCCGGCGTGGAATACTGGCGGCACGGAATGGACAGCGAAGCACGGGAGTGTTTTACGCGTTCGGGCGACGAAAAGCTGTTCCCGTTGATGGACGCATGCTTGCAGGGCGGCAGCGCGCTCGACCCCGATATCGTAAGGTTTTTCCCACTTGTCGAAGACAACGACGTGGCAAAAAGCATTATACTGGAAACACTTATTAACGACTGCAAAGAAATATCCGCAGCGTTTAAGGCGGCAAACGCAACATTAAGGAGAAAGTCATGAACGATAACTCTATAAAAGAATTGATAGACAGCTTTATTGCTTACCGCAACCTGATTGCGCCGTTACAGGAAAGCTTGCACACCGTAAGCAAAACCTACGGCGAAATCCGAGATGATTTGGACGCGCTTTCAAAAAACTTTTCGGGCAATGCGGCAAGCCAGCTTGACCGAGTTCATTCTGTGCTCAACACACAGGCAAAGAGCGGGCAGGAGCTCGGCCGCAGGATTGACGAATACGCCAAGTCCGGCGAAAGATACGCGCAGGCGGTTAGCGATATGTCTTCGCGTTTTTCGGGCGTTGTGGACAGGATTGACAGCCTGCAGGAGATAGAAGGGAATGTGCGCGCGCAGATAGAGCGGCTGGATACGTTGATTGAAGAAAAGAAATCGTCGTACGACCTAAAGGGACTGCAGCGTTCGCTTGACGGATATAACTCCAACGTCGAAAAAATAAGCGACTTTATCAATAAGGACATCGCGTCCGTCCTTAAGCAGAATGCGGAAAAGATAGAATCCATTCGCGTGGAAAACGAGGAGCTGAGCAAGCTGGTTGCTCAACAGAGTAAGGATATTGCAACGCTGACGACAATGTTTACCGAAACCACCGCGCTGTTAAAAAAGGTAGTCGAAGGCAGCACGGTCAACGAGCAGTATTTGTTTGACGTTTTGGATAAGTGGGCGGCGGACAGAAAGGTAAAAACAAAAAAAGATTAGTTTCGTTTTCGAATATGGCGCAGGCTATCGAACAAGAATTGCTTCAAGCAATACAATATGACGACATTACGGCGTTTGACGCTTTAATGGAGCAAGCCCCGTGCGGCAATTACCGACTGGGCAGATTTCCCGTGCTCAGCTTGCTGTATCTTTACAATGCGCGCAAAATCATATCGGTATACGAAAACGAGTTTATATCGATATCTGCGTGGGAGCAAATAAGCGAACCCGTAGCCATAGTAAAGCGGTTTTCCGAAAAGGCGGGGAAGTGCTTAAGGTTGTATTTTAACAAAGTCGTATCACCGCTTGAAATGCTGCTTATTCTGGATAAGCATAAGCGGCTCAAAAGTCTTTTTCCGCAGGCAAAAGCATCCGACGCCGTAAGGGCGCGACTTAAATCGATTTACTATGTAAAGTATTCGCTTGGTGTTAAGTTTGAAGACGGCAACATAATTATCGACCGCAGGCCGTTAAGCCGCAAAACAAAAAAGAAAATAATAGCCGCGGTTGTCGGCGGCGTTTTGGCTGTGGCGGCTGTTATCGCCACGCCGTTTTCCGTTGTTTCGTATATACAAAAACAGGAGCGTGAGATAACATCGTTAAACCAAATCGATTTCGGCGCGCAAAAGACGTATATATTGAAAAAAGATATTACCGTCCCCGAAAACTTTTCGGTTAAAAAAGTAAATTGCACAATAAAAGGCGGCGGGCATAAGCTTGCTTTGGGCAAAAACGCTTCGCTCGGAAAATTTAGCGGCAAGCTGAGCAATTTGGAAATTCAGACTTTCGGCAGCCCTATTTTTACCGTTTGCGCAAAGGGTTCCGCACTTTCGAATATTACGGTAAGCGTGCAAGCCGATGTGGAAACCAAAAAAGATTCGGCGTTTATCGCGGTTACCAATTACGGCACTTTCGACGGGGTTGCGGTCAACGTAAGCGGTAGCGTTTATGCATCCGACAAGCAGGAGAACACGGAAGGACTGATCTTCGGCGGGATGGTGGCGCAAAATGCCGATTACGGCAGTCCTTCATACGGCATTATAAAAAACTGTTCGGTGCATTATTCGGACTTTTCGCTTAACGGGGAGATTGAGGCAAACGCCACCTTTGGCGGCATTGTGGGAATAAACAACGGCAGTGTACAAGATTGTTCGGTTTCGGGCGAAATAGTATCTACAACATTCGATTTGGCGGGCGCATGCTACGTCAATAATCAGCTGTTGTCAGGCGTAGTCAACGGCGCAAATCTGTTGCAAACTTCGGATGCGGACGGCTGGTATCCCGTTGTGGGCGGAATCGTTGTGGAAAATTGGTCAACCGTGGAGCGCTGTCAAAACATTGGTGATATTACCGTGGAAGGGCAGACGGAGATTACTTGCGGCGGAATTGCCGCAACCACATACGGAACAACCGATTACTGTATTTCAAGCGGCGATATTACAGTTACGGCAAAAACCGCTTATGTCGGCGGAATCTTCGGCATAAGCAGAGTGGGCACTATCGACAATTATATATATCTCGGTACTGCCGATCACTGTATAAACCAAGGCAGTATAAACGCAACGTTAGGGGAAGGCGCTTCGTACATCGGCGGGATTGGCGGTTTAGTACAGGAATCGATTTTTAATCAATATGTAGGCAATTTAATAGTCGGTGTCGTTTATTTGGGCGGCGGCATTACAAATTGTATTTTTATTGGCGGCGTAAGAGAAGTGTCCAACTATTTCGGCAATATAGTCGGAGCGTGCGGAGTGGATATTTATCAAACAAATTCGTATACATTAAACGGCACGACCTACATCAATTTTGACGGAAATTATTATATAGAAAACGCTCTGCCTTCGTTTGGCACGGCCGTCACTCCGGACGGGGAATTTGTGCGCGTGGACGGAAAGGGCATAACCCCGTCCACCGAGAATGAAATAAAAACCACCGAAACTTATAAAGATATTGCAAAAAAACTAGGGCTGTAAATTATAATAACAAATTCGAACCCGTCTCCTAAGGGAGACGGGTTCACCTTTAATTTGTTTGATGAAAATAAACGGAATCAATACGAACTTACAAAGATGAATCATCTGGGGTATTGTTGCTATACAGGTACTTTCGTATTGTTTTAAATTTATTGACAATATCTCTAATTAAAAAAATCAACTTGACAAAAAATATAAAAATGGTATAATAGATTAATATATGTTGTTATATCGGTTAATCGCTTCGGAGATAATTCTATGAAAAAACTAATTTCTATAATTTTATCGTTGCTTCTTCTTACTGCGGTTGCGTTTGTCGGGTGCAATTCAAAAAATAATAATGAATCCGGAAATAAATCCGGAAAAGAATACAATATAATTTTTACTCTTGGAACAATTCCGCCTGTCTTAGCTGCTCTGGACTGTATAAATAACGGTAATGAGACC
>JAFLVI010000070.1 GCA_022508405.1 Clostridiales bacterium | reverse complement strand
ATTTAATTTGCGGATCGGCAATTTGAAGTATTTTAAGCTCGTCGGCGTCCTTATCCACAACGAGCGAAGGAAATAAATCTAAATCAAACCGAGTCTGTCCGCCGTCAAACTTGTAGTCGCCGTAGGCGCCGACGGTCTTGCTGTGTATAGCCCAACGTATGCCGCACACAGCCACAAATACGAGTATGATTGTCAGAAATCCACCTACTATGGCAAATGCTATAATTCGGCCTTTTTTCCTTACTTTTTTTGCCACAGTGTTATTATCATTTTCTATATCGGTATTTTTCCGCAGTTGTCTCATATCTAAAACATTCTAACATATTTTTTCCGACCGTGTCAAATAGGGATTTATATTCTTCCTTCTGCGACAGCGGCGCTTTATTTTTCCCCACAAAAAACGCACCGACAAGCGGTGCGCTTTTTTGTGGTGGACTTACAGCAACCAATGTCGAACCTATGTTTTTTACAATGTGTGTTTTGAGTATTGAACTAGCTAAGTTTAGTTACAATGGTATTTGATTGGTTATCAATATATTTGATGAATTGTTGTACTGATATGAACAATAGAAATATAAATCTCATTTATAGTTTGGTGCAAAAAATCGTTATAGCCGATTGGTTGACCGAGTATATTGGCGTGGAATAAAATCTGTATGAGAACACACGACCGAGAGGTCAAAGGAGCATAACAGATGACAATTCCCGAAAAGTTTGGCGAAAACGTTTTCAATGACGCGGTGCAGAAAGAGACTTTGCCCAACGAAGTTTATAAGGCTTTGCGTGCAACGATAGAGGCAGGCAAGCCGCTTGACGTATCCATTGCGGGCGCGGTCGCTTCCGCTATGAAAAAGTGGGCGGTCAGTAAAGGCGCTACACACTATACTCACTGGTTTCAGCCGCTCACCGGACTTACTGCGGAAAAGCACGACGGCTTTATCGAGCCGGAAGGCGACAAGGCAATCATGCGCTTTGCCGGCAAAAACCTGATCGTCGGCGAGCCGGACGCTTCGAGCTTTCCTTCGGGCGGATCGCGCGCGACCTATATGGCACGCGGCTACACGGCATGGGATCCTACGTCGCCGGCCTTCGTCAAAGAAGGGACTCTGTACATACCCACGATTTTCGTTTCATATACGGGAGAGACGCTGGATAATAAAGCGCCGCTTTTACGTTCTATGACGGCACTCGATAAACAGGCAAAGCGTGTACTTAAGCTTTTCGGAATAGAGTGCAAAAAGGTTGCAACAACCGTCGGATCCGAACAGGAATACTTCCTTATCACAGAAGAGGCGTACTTAAAGAGGAAGGACGTTCAGCTTACGGGAAGAACTCTGTTCGGTGCGCCTGCGGCGCGTGGGCAAGAGCTTGAAGATCAATACTTCGGCGTAATCAAGACAAAGGTCGGCGAATTTATGCGTGACTTGGACGAACAGCTTTGGTCTTACGGCATATATTCCAAGACAAAGCACAACGAGGTTGCGCCCGCACAGCACGAGATGGCGCCGGTATTCGGCACGACGAACGTCGCTGTGGACGGCAATATGCTCACCATGGAAATCATGAAAAAGGTGGCGCAAAAGCACGGGCTGGTATGCCTTCTTCACGAAAAGCCGTTTGAAGGCATAAACGGCAGCGGCAAGCACAACAACTGGTCTATGTCCACCGACAAAGGGCTCAATCTTTTGGATCCCGGTCCTGCGCCCGAGAAAAATCTTCTTTTCAAGCTCGTGCTTGCGGCGGTGATTAAGGCAGTAGACGACTATCAAGGAATATTGCGTGCTTCGGTCGCGTCCGCCGGAAACGATCACCGTTTGGGTGCAAACGAAGCGCCGCCTGCAATAATCTCCGTCTATCTCGGCGATCAGCTCGGCGCTCTTGTGGATTGCATAGTAAAAGGCAAAAGCTACGTTCACGAAAAGCCGGCGCCTGCGTCAATAGGCGTTCCCGAATCGCCGATATTCCCTAAGGACGCGACGGACAGAAACAGGACGTCTCCGTTTGCATTTACCGGCAACAAGTTCGAGTTCCGCATGGTCGGATCGCAGGCGAATGTGGCGGAAGCGAATATTGTACTCAACACTATCGTTGCCGACGCGTTTGAGCAGTTTGCAAACGAATTGGAAGGCAAGCCCGACTTTGAAAAGGCGGCGGAAGCGCTTATTAAGAGAGAGCTTAAAGCGCATTACCGTATTATATTCAACCTCGACGGCTACGGTCCCGATTGGGAGCCGGAGGCGGCAAAGCGCGGTCTACTCAACCATAAGAACACGGCGGACGCAGTGCCTGTATTCTACGAAAAGAGCAATGTGGACGTTTTTGTAAAGCAGAGTGTATTCACCGAAGCCGAGGCAATCGCAAGAGCCGATATTCGTCTCGAAAACTACATAAAGACCATAAATATCGAGGCGCTTACTATGATTGAAATGGCAAAGCGCGATATAATTCCCACGGTTTCCGCTTTTGTTGCCAAGCTGTGCAAAAATGTTACCTCAAAGCAGGCAGTATGCGACTGCGTTCCCGTAAATGCCGAAAAGGGATTGATTATGCGCCTTGCTGAGCTCAATGATAAAGCGAGCGCGGCGGTCGCTAAGTTAGAAGCTGACTTGAAAGCGATTGACCACAGTGATATAAAATCCGCATCGCAGGCGATGGCACATATCGTTATTCCCGATATGGCGGAAGTCAGAGCGCTCGTGGACGAAATGGAAACGCTTACCTCGTCGGACTACTGGCCGTATCCCACATACTTTGATTTGTTGTACAGCGTAAAATAAAAATTATATTTCTCTGGGGAAATGATAGAGTAAATTCACTTCAAGAGGTATAATTATGGGCTTTGAAATTTGGTTTCTCATAGGCGCGGCGCTTGTATTCTTTATGCAATGCGGATTTGCAATGGTTGAAACAGGCTTTACCAGAGCAAAGAGTGCAGGAAACATCATAATGAAAAATCTGATGGATTTCTGCATAGGCACCGTCGTATTCATGCTTCTCGGCTTTGGACTTATGATGGCTGAAGATTATGTGGCAGGATTTATCGGCGTTCCCAATATTGACATATTATCGAATTGGAATGCGTTTGTCACCAATACAGATGGGGTAGCGTCGAGCTTCGTATTCAACCTTGTGTTCTGCGCTACGGCGGCAACAATCGTTTCCGGCGCAATGGCGGAGCGGACGCGGTTTATCTCGTACTGCATATACTCGGCTATGATTTCGCTCGTTGTCTATCCAATAGAAGCTGGCTGGGTTTGGAACGGATCGGGCTGGCTTGCGACTAACGGTTTTGTGGATTTTGCAGGCTCTGCGGCAATTCACAGCGTGGGCGGCATGGCGGCCCTTATCGGCGCGATATTCCTCGGCCCGCGTATCGGCAAGTACGAACGCGACGAAAAGGGAAAAGTAACAAAGGTAAACGCCATTCAAGGTCACTCGTTGACGCTCGGCGCTCTCGGTGTGTTTATACTTTGGTTCGGCTGGTACGGGTTTAACGGTGCGGCGGCAACATCAATCGAATCGCTTGCGGCCATCTTTGTAAACACTACAATCGCGCCCGCGATTGCAACCGTCGCCGCACTCTTGTTCACATGGGTAAAGAACAAAAAGCCCGATGTCGGAATGTGCCTTAACGCCTCGCTTGCAGGGCTTGTCGGAATAACCGCAGGCTGTCATACGGTAGACGCAATCGGGGCGACTGTTATAGGTATTGTTTCGGGTATACTTGTCGTAGTCGTTGCGGAGTTCTTGGACAAGAAGCTACATATAGACGATCCTGTCGGGGCCGTTGCTGTGCACTTTGCAAACGGCGTATGGGGCACAATCGCAGTAGGCTTGTTTGCAGTAGCCGATTATCAGGACGGCGCGGCAGGCGTGCTTACAGACCCCGCGGCACTCGGCGTTTTCTACGGCGGAAACGGACACCTTCTCGGCATTCAGGTTGCCGGCATTCTGTCAATCCTTGCTTGGACTGCGGTATGTATGTTTATCCTTTTCGCTTGCATGAAGTATGTGCCTGTAATGATTAAAGAGCGGTGCGGACTAAAGAAAGCAATCGAAATCGGAAAAACTTGGAACGGACTTCGTTGCTCTGCAGAAGACGAGGTTTCCGGTCTGGATATATCGGAGCACGGGCTTGTGTCTGCGTATGCCGATTTCCTGCCCACAATTCCTTCCTACGACGGAGATGGTACAAGCGTAGATGTTTCGGGCGTAGTTCCGGCAGAAATGAGCTTAGAGCAGGTGCCGTCCAAGTACACTAAGGTTACGATTATCACAGGACAAGACAAATTCCTTACACTGAAAGACGCGATGGCGCAAGTAGGCGTTACCGGTATGACGGTTTCCACCGTTATGGGCTGCGGCGTTCAAGGTGGCAAGACAGGACAGTATCGCGGTGTAAAAACTTCGATGCACCTTATTCCTAAAATTCAAGTGGATATAGTTGTGTCCACAGTAGATCCCAAGCTTGTGGTTGCTGTAGCGCAAAAGGTGCTTAACGACGGCAAGTACGGCGCAGGCAAAATCTTTGTTTCGGGAATAGAAAACGTA
This sequence comes from Clostridiales bacterium, assembly GCA_022508405.1. GTDB lineage: Bacteria > Bacillota > Clostridia > Christensenellales > Pumilibacteraceae > Anaerocaecibacter. The sequence goes on along the minus strand of JAFLVI010000070.1, from coordinate 584 downwards.
ATGCGCATTCGCACGGGAGAGACGGGCGCCGACGCACTCACTAACGAGGGAACGGTAGAAGGATAAATATTAAAAACGGATATTGAATATGTTTACAAGCAATAAAAGCAACAATTCGGCACTGCTCGAGGGTGAAGTTAAAATCCCCTCGGGCTGTGCCGTCAGCGCTATAATCGACAGAAGCGGAAAGGCCATGACGGGCGACAAAGTCATTCGCTCGATTGCAACAATGCACGACAGGTCAAACGGACTCGGCGGCGGTTTTGCGGGCTACGGAATTTATCCCGATTATAAGGAATACTACGCGTTTCATTTATTTTATAATGACTTTCAGGCTAAAAAGGATGCCGAGGATTTTCTTTTAAGGCATTTTGAAATTGTCTATTCTTCGGAAATGAAAACGCGTAAAGTGAAGTCGATTACAAACGAGCCGCTTATTTACCGCTACTTTTTGTCACCGCTTTCCAAACGGCTTGCTAATTCACTGTTGGACGAAGAGCAGTATGTCGTTAAATGCGTTAACAAAATCAACGCCGAGATTGACGGTGCGTTCGTTTTTTCAAGCGGAAAGTACATGGGTATAT
>JAFLVI010000007.1 GCA_022508405.1 Clostridiales bacterium | reverse complement strand
AACTGACTCTTAATCAGTGGGTCCGGAGTTCGAGTCTCCGAGGGTGTACCAAAACAAAAGACGTGCCTTGTGCACGTCTTTTGTTTTGGCAAACTTTCAGGAGTGAGAAGCACGCCGAATAAAATATAATTTTACATTGTACTTAATAAAGAACCGCGACTTTTAATTCATGTCAGGACCTTTCGGCGTGCGGTTCGCTAGGCGCTTGGCATAGCCAAAGCCCGTCCGCGCTGTTCGCGGACATTCTTAGGGAGTTTTCCCCTTGCAAAAGTAGTTTAATTTTGATATAATTAAAGCCACAACAGCAAAGACGGTATCCCCCCCTTATGAACATGCACTCAAATAAAATAATTCGCCATGCTACGCACGAAGGTGTTCCGCCGATTATAGATGACAACAGTACCGTTTTGATACTCGGATCAATGCTGTCGCCAAAGTCCGCTTTAAGCGCGTTTTACTACGCTCATCCGCAAAACAGGTTTTGGCGCGTTTTGTCCGCCGTACTCGGCTGCGATTGTCCTACCGATAACCAAGCAAAAACACAACTCGCACTATCCCACCGCATCGCGCTATGGGATGTAATTTCCAGTTGCGATATTTCGGGCGCGTCTGACAGTACCATAACAAATGTTGTTTATAACGATATATCGGGACTGCTTACGCGTTACAGTAAAATTACGCACATTTTTACCACAGGAACAAAAGCGCACGAACTACTCATGCGCTACAATCAAACTATAAACAATCACGTAATAAATAGTGCGCAACGCCTGCCGTCCACCAGCCCGCAAAACTGCAAAGTCAAGCTTGACGCGCTAATTTCAGCGTACGCGGCGATTGCAAAATATTTAGATTAGCTTAATAGCTCTTTTTTGTACATTAACGCGTCCGCTTCGGTTATTTTGCGCACAACCTTGCAGGGATTGCCGTAAGCCAAACTGTTATCGGGAATATTTCCCGCAACGACCGAGCCAGCGCCTATAACACAGCCGGACCCTATTACTGCGCCTGCGAGAATAGTCACATTGCCGGCTATCCAGCAATTATCACCGATTGTTATAGGCGAACCGCACTCCTTATTTGTCATCCTGCCGTCATCGCCCTTGTAGATATTGCGGTCTTGATACCTAAGCGGATGTTTGGGCGTGAGTATAGACACATTAGGTCCGACAAAAACATTGTCTCCTATAGTAACGGGACAAACGTCGAGTACCGTCAAATTGAAATTAGCATAAAAGTTTTTTCCGAGCTTTGTAAAAATCCCATAATCAAAATATATCGGGCCTTGTAAGTAACCGCCGCTTCCCATGCTTGGGATAAGCTCGGCAATAATTTTTTCGCGCGTCTCAACATCTTCTTCAAACGTATCATTGTAAAGCTTGCAAAGTCTATGCGCGTTTTGCCGGAGCGACAAAAGCTCTTGCGAAGCGGGATCGTAAATTTTGCCCGCAAGCATTTTTTCCTTTTCTGTCATATCATCCACACTTCGTGCTAATGAGCTTTTACGGGCAAGCCGCTTTCCAAAATGTCCGCCGCAGGAGCGATATAGTCAAACTCATCATCCATTTTTCCGCCGTCTGCCGCTTCGACAAGCCGCGCATCGTACGGAATTTCGGCAAGCACCGGCAAACCGAATTTTTGCGCGACATCGCCCACCGCTTTGCCGTTACCGAATACGTCAATGCGCTTTCCGCAGTCCGGACAAACCACATAGCTCATGTTTTCCACAATGCCGAGCACCGGTATTTTCATCATATTAGCCATATTGACTGCCTTTTCCACTATCATGGAAACAAGCGATTGCGGCGTAGTGACCACAACTATGCCGTCTATCTTTATAGACTGAAACACGGTAAGCGGCACGTCGCCCGTCCCCGGCGGGCAATCGATAAACATGTAATCAACATCCCCCCAGATGACATCCGTCCAAAACTGCTTTACCATTCCGGCTATAATAGGACCGCGCCAAACAATGGGGTCACTCTCGTTTTCCAACAAAAGATTGGACGAAATAATTCTGATTCCGCCTGCCGATTGTGCGGGAAAAATCCCCGATCCGTCGCTTTGCACTCCGCCGTGAACGCCGTACATTTTAGGAATGGACGGGCCTGTTATATCGGCGTCCAACACTGCCGTACGGTACCCTTTATTGTTCATCGCGGTCGCAAGCATTGCTGTAACGGATGACTTTCCAACGCCGCCCTTGCCGCTTACAACGGCAATAACCCGCTTTATGCGCGACAATTCGTGTGGATTATCCGTTTGCGGTGCGGAACACTTTTGTCCGCACGTGTTGCAATTATGAGTACATTCGCTCATTGTATATCACCTTCAGGTTCCGTCTGAATATTTTGTTCTTCGACGGTATTATCCGCATCGATTACGTCTTTTATATCCGTTTGATTGCTTTTTGTCGCCTTTACATCGCATTCTATAAGCACGAGTATAATCGCGTAATGAATCAAGTGCGTTGCCGCAGTCATAGCCGTATCAAGCAAGGCGTTGCATATCATCGTAAGGCCGCATAGCGCCACAAACACACGCTCGACGGTAAGTTTAGCGGAAAACGTGAGTCTTACGGTTCTGTATCTGTGGTAAATATATCCGGCCAGCGCCAATATGCCACCGCAGTACAAATACGTAAGCGGCGTGCAGTGGAACGAATAATACCAATGTGCATCGTTCAGGCGTAAAAACCACAGTCCGATACCGAATATCGGCGATTTGCACCAAGCATTAAATCCTGTTTTCCACAATGTTGTTCGTCCGCTTCCCGTGACATTGCCGGAAAACAACTCGACAAGTTTATTCCATATCCAATGCCTAAGAACTATAGCAATAACGATTGCCGCCAGCGCCGAAAGCGCAAACATAATAAGATACCCGCGCCGCCCTTCGGTCTTTTTAAAGCACAAAAATATAGCGATTGCAACCGTTATGGGCGCGGCGACAACAAGCGACGCGCGAGAATACGACGCAACCACTGTAAACAATTCTACCGCAACCAACGGCACCAACCAGTATCCCTTTTTGTACTTATACACAAAATAGAACGTCATGGGTATTGCCATTGTCACAACCGACGCACCGGTATTAGGTCCGACAAATCCCAGTTTTAAAAACTCCTTTACTACCCAAACTTGTAAATTAAAATCGTTTATAATAAACTTGTGAAAAAAATCAATCGAAATAACCATTGCGGCAACTATCAGCGCCCAACCAAAGTATTCTACAGTCTTTCTGCCCTCGTATTCACCGCAGTTAACCAACAGCGCATACGGCAAAATCGTTGCCGCCGCAATAGCCAACGACATGGTAAATCCACTCACCGTAAAAAAGGAACTGCCCATTCCGCCGATTATCAATGCGCCGTACATGAGCGCAAGCGACACCGTAAAGTATGCCCGTTTATATATTTGTTTCCATTTTTTATAGTACAAAATGTTAAACACAACTGCCGCAACAGCGATTACGAGCACAATACATAAAACGGAAATTCTTAGCGGCGTATTGTAGTATCCCGTTTCTGGATTGGTGCTCTCCGACATGACAAAGGCGCACATCATTAAAAACGGCATTAAAACAAATGAATTTTTGCAAAACAACAAAGCGGGAACCAACAGCAATACAAGCAATACCGCGCCTATCACCGGAATTTCCAGCGTATGGCTTAGCACACAAACAACACCGTAGGCAATAATATACCAAACGGAATTGCACAGCTTGTCCGCAGTTCTTCCGAATTTGCTATTAACAATTTTGTCAAATTGTTCCTTCATCTTCTTTATTGTAACATTTAAGAGTTATTCCGTCAACAAAAACGTAAATTTATTTGTCAGAATTTGATTTTGTCATCGGCAAGCCGCTTTGCAAAAGACAGCATAAGTTCGTTTGCGGCCGAGGCGTCTTCGCCGCTCCAAGTAAGCGAAAAACAATGATTGGAACCGGAATAGAGCGCACAAAAATATTCGTGATACACGCCGTTTTTGCTAAGGACGTCTATCATGACGTCGCCCTGCCCTTTGCAGAATATATCGTTGTTAGAATATATTATAAAAGTCGGCGGATAGTCTTTTCCCACAAGCTCGGCAGGCACGCAAACGTCGCGGTATTTATAAGTATTAAAGTCGTCCGGCTTGATGCCCGTCATACTCAAAATCACGCCCTTAGACAGACCAAACGGATATTTGGTGTTCAATACAGTATTCATATCATATACGCCGCAATTAAACAACGCGCCGAAAAAGCGAAACTTAGGCGACACGCCGATTTCTTCCTTAAGTTTTTCCGAACAGTTAAAAGCCGCCATCATAGCCGCATAATATCCGCCGGCGCTATCCCCGCCGACAAAAATCCTTTTTGTATCTATGTTGAAAGTATCTGCATTGTCGTAAACAAAGTTTGCCGCGGCAACAATATGCTTTAGCGGCTCGGGAAAAATGTACTGAGGCGCCAGTCCGTAATTTACGCAGAAAACGCTAAATCCGTGCAGAGCAAAAAACTGCGACCTACCCTTGCGATACTTTTTATCTCCTGCGGAAAAACCGCCGCCGTGTATCAATATTATGGCGGGTTGCTTTTCGTCTGTCTTTTGGCGGTAAAAATCCAACTTGCAGATTTCGGGCACACTATCATCGTAAACTATATCCGATTGAACATCGATTGTTTTTATGTTGTTTTTATTTACGTACGGACAAGAGTTTTGCGCATGCGAAAAAAAGATATCTATGGCGCGAAAAAGTTTTTTTGTACGGCGCACGGTGCGCTTGCGCTTGCGCTTTTCCTTATCGGAAAGTTCGGCGCCGACAACATCATTCGACACAGTTTCATCCTTCTCAGTCAGCGGATTAGTATTTTCCGATTTGTCTTTATTATCATTCATGCTCGCACCTCTCATATATTTTACATATATTACACTGTTGTTGTCAAGATTAAATGCGAAATTTTCAGCTGAGACTGAGTGTAACCGACATTGCGCCTTTGCCCGCTCCCAGCAATTCGCGCAGCTGTGAAGCAGTATAACCTTCTATCTTTCCAAGACGCGTATACGACCACGAATTACTGCCGTAAAACAAGACAATCTGATTACCGCTATACAGAATTACATCTCCTGCAGAAGCAGTAATATTGGAATTGTTTGTGGGCAAACTGTGACCCAAACTACCTACTTTTTCAAAATTTCCGTAGTCGTCGGCAGTATAAACCATGTCGCCATGCTTCAACAGCTCGACAAGCGCGTCTACCGATGAGTTTTTTTCAAGCTTTACCGCAAGCTTATTTCCGTTGATTGTAATAAACATTGTCGTAATTTCCTCATTTTCCAAAGATTCGTCCGACGTCGACCAACCCGCATACAGCGTAATATCTCCGTATACTTTATCTGTGTCGAAATGCCATTCATCGCCGTCGATAGTAAACCACCCCGTTAAACAATACCCTTCGCGGAACGGAGCAGTCGGTTTGGCAACAAGATTGCCGCTTAACACTTGCTTGCTTGACACAGCACTGCCGCCGCGACTGTCAAACGTTACGGTATAATACTTAGGCGAGCCGTTGTTTCCCGACTTGTCCCCGTTGCTGCCGCAACCTATCAATCCAATGCTTATTGCGATAAAGACGATTGAAAATACAATTATTATCTTTTTTATAGATTTACCCATATGTTTCTTTGTGATTTTGTTTTATTATACCACAATCAAGCAGCAAAGGCAAATAATTATTTTGTAATGTATCCATTCCGAATAAACAAAAAGACAGAGTGCATACTCTGTCTTTTAATACATATTTTTGTCTATTTTACAAACCAACCGTTAAGCCAACACACCGTAACGGCAGCAGCAAGCCCAAAACCAACGACTATTGCAAGTATTCGCGGCAGATATACGGAAAACCAAGCTCGCATCATGGCATGCCTTTCCTTGCGCGTGGGCTTATCCTCATCGGTAATCTTTTTGTCCGGCTTGTTGCGCTGATACCACGGCATGCCGTCCACGTTCATATCCGCTATGGTTCTGCCGTCGTCATCGGCATACTTTTTTTTGTTCTTTCCCAAAGTCTTTCCTCAATCCTGCGGATACAGATGACATGCGCACATGTGCCCATTGCCGTAGTCCTTAAACTTAGGTTGCACATGCTTGCACACTTCCATGCACCGCGAGCAGCGCGTGTGGAACTTGCAACCCGAAGGCGGATTGGCGGGGCTTGGTATGTCGCCCTGTAGTACAATACGCTTACCCTTGTAATGCGGATCGGGCACGGGCACGGCGGATAAAAGCGCGTGAGTATACGGATGCATGGGGTTATTGAAAATATCCTTTTCGTCACCCATCTCGACAAACTGACCCAGATACATAACGCCAACGCGGTCCGAAATGTGCTGAACAACGCTCAAGTCGTGCGATATGAACAGATATGTCAAGCCAAGATCGCGCTGCAATTCCTTTAACAGATTGATAACCTGCGCTTGAATGGAAACGTCCAATGCCGAAACCGGCTCGTCGCAGACGACAAATTTGGGCTTAACCGCCAAAGCTCTTGCTATACAAATACGCTGGCGTTGTCCGCCGGAAAACTCGTGCGGATATCTGTCAAAGTAAAAGTCCTGCAAGCCGCACTTGCGCATGATATCTATAACATAGTCGCGGTACTCGGACTTAGGGACTATTTTGTGGACCTTGACCGCTTCGCCTATAATCTGACCGACAGGACTGCGCGGCGGCAAACTGCCGTACGGGTCCTGAAAAATAATTTGCATTTTGGTGCGAAATTTGCGCAGTTCTCTCGGCTTTAATGCGGTAATCTCCGTTCCTTCAAAAAACACCTTGCCGTCCGTGATATCAAACAGCCTGAGAATGCTCCTGCCCATAGTACTCTTGCCGCAACCGCTTTCGCCTACTATGCCGAGCGTTTCTCCGCGCTTCACCTTAAAGCTGACGTCGTTAACCGCCTTAACATAAGTTTTGTCAAGAATCAACTTGATTTTGTGATCTTTTTTCGGTTTGGAACTCTGTTCTTCGTCGACGTTCGTCTCGGGCAGAACATCGGATTTTTCTACGGGAATTTCGGGCGAGACAACATCTCTGTTGCTTTCTTGACTTTCAACGGAGTTTGCGGCGTCCTGCATAGCTGTAGAGGTCGATTTGGAATTATTTTCCACCGGTACTTTTACAAACTTAAATTCCTTTTTGGTTAAAAAGTATTTCTTTAAGTTGCAAACTTCCAAAATATAATCGTCTTGCGCCGCCTCGTTGTTTTTTACTTCGATAGTTTCTTCCGACATTACTTATTCTCCTTCTCGCCGGACTTACTCTGCGGGCTTTTTTTGGTAGTTGACTTGCTTGTTGAAGCCTTTTTTGTGCCGCTTGACTTGGCGGCAGGCTTAGCCGAAGCGGATGTCTTTGCCTTAGCTGTAGCGGCAACATTTGTCTTGGCAGCAGTAGCGGTCTTAGCCTTAGTTGTGCTCGACTTTTTTGCAGGCTTTTTGGTGGCGATAACCACCTTGGGCTCTGCGTGCTTCGATTTGGTTTTGGCGGACTTTGTCTTTTTCTTTTTATCGGTCTCAAGTGTTGCGGCCTGTTCGTCCGAAGCCGCCTGTTCCGCATTTTCGACGCCCAAAGCGTCATTATCCGCCTGTGCTTTTTGTTCTTCAGCCTTAGCTTTTAACGCCGCCATCATTTCTTCGCCGCGGTAACACGCCACGTAATGCGTATCGGACACCTTTACAAGCGGCGGATACTCGCCGTTGCAGCATTCAACACAGCTTTCACAGCGATCCTTAAAATAGCAATATTTGGGCATATTGATAGGATTGGGGACCTGACCTTTAATGCTGTACAGCCATTCCACGTCCTTGTTCATAACGGGCTTGCTCTTTTGCAATCCCACAGTGTAAGGGTGCAACGGAGTGTCAAAAATGTCCTCCACCGTGCCCTTTTCTATCACGCGCCCTGCGTACATAACAACAACGTAGTCCGCCATGCCGGCAATAACGCCCAAGTCGTGCGTTATTATCATGATAGAACCGTTGATTTTAGTCTTGATTTCCTTAAGAAGCTCCAAAACCTGAGCCTGAATTGTAACGTCAAGCGCCGTAGTCGGCTCGTCTGCGACAATCAGCTTGGGATTGCACGCAAGGGCCATAGCTATCATCACGCGCTGACGCATACCGCCGGACAGCTCATGCGGATATCTTTTGTAGACTATATCGGGCATGGCTATTCCGACAAGTCCCAACATTTCTATTGTGCGCTTGTGCGCAAGCGCCTTATCCGCGCCGGGGGTGTGGAGCAAAACAACCTCGTCCAACTGGTTACCTATGGTAAATAGCGGATTAAGGCTTGTCATGGGTTCTTGAAAAATCATTGCAATTTCCTTGCCGCGTATGCGTTGCATAGCACGCGTAGGCATTTTGGCAATGTCAAAAACCTTATCCTCCATTTCGAATGCGGGAAATCCGTTGCCGTCCACCGCCTGAACCTGAACCAAAACGGGCTTGCCGTCCTTGTCGAGCACGGGCTTACCCTTTTTGTCGAGCTTAGGCGCTGTTTTGATTACACGTTGCCCGTCTACTTCTTCGTATTCCCAGATGGGAATGGGCTTGCCGTCCTCGCCCTTTTTGTAGTCTTGAGTGTTAAACCGTATAGAACCGTCGACAATCTGACCCTGCGGCGCTTGAACAAGTTGCATAACGGAAAGCGAAGTAACGGACTTGCCGCAACCGCTTTCGCCTACTACGCCCACAATAGAGCTTTTGGGAATGTCAAACGAAACGCCGTCCACCGCTTTGGAAACGCCGGCATCGGTAAAGAAATACGTGCAAAGATTATCTATTTCCAAAATGTTGTTATTGTCGCGCATTTGGGAAATATAATCCGATTCGGAAACATTTCTGCGTTTTTTCTTTTCGAACTCGCGCGTCGCTTTACGATTGTCTTTGGCGATTTTGCGCTGTTCTTTGCCGGAAATATAATGGGGATCGTCCTTATGCGTGACGCGTCTGTACCACGCTTTTATGCGGTTACCGCCCTTCTTTTTTTCTTGTTTTTCTTCCATTGCATCACCTCTTCATCTTGGGATCAAGCGCATCGCGCAATCCGTCACCGATAAAGTTGAAGGCAACAACCGCAAGAATAATTATCAATCCCGCCGGCAACCATGCCATAGTATATTTTTCAAGTACAGTTTGACTTTCCGCCGCGTTGACCATTCTTCCCAGTGACGCAACATCGGGCGGTGCGCCAAGGCCCAAAAAGCTGAGCGACGCTTCGGTCAGTATTGTTCCGCCCAGTCCGAGCGTCATGGAAACAATCAGCTGCGGCATGACGTTTGGCACCAAATGCTTAAATATCTTTCGCCAAGGGCTGAATCCAAGCGCATCGGTAGCCACCATATACTCCTGCTCGCGCAATGTCAAAATTTGTCCGCGCACAAGTCTGGCAGTACCCGACCAACTCATCAATGTAAGCACGCCCATCATAAAATATACGCGCAAATTGGGGCTTACATGCCATCCGTCAAAAACTGCGCCCAAAATGAGCATAAGCGGTAAAGACGGCAAGCAGTTAATTATATCCACAAGCCGCATTATAAGCATATCAACCCAGCCGCCGAAGTAGCCGGCAAGTCCGCCCATTATAATACCTATAAGAGTATAGACCAAAACGACCAAAAAGCTTAGCATGAGCGAAAGCCGTCCGCCGTACATAAGTCTTACAAGAATGTCGTAGCCTGTGCCGTCCGTACCGAATAGATGAAGCGCCCTTTTGCCTTGCTTGTTTATGCCGTACGTAAACGACGGCGCGTAAATATTAAGGTTTTCCGGTCTGCTTACCGAAAAGGTGTAATACGTAAACAACTCATTGCCTTCTTCGTCTACTACCGAATAAAGGGATGAGATATCGTAATATGTACGGTACGATTGAGAACGGTCTATTTCCTTCTCTCCCCAAGGAACAAAAACGGGTCCCAAAAAGGAGAAAACAACAACGGAAAGGAACATTATAAGTCCGATAACGGAAAGCCGCGATCTGAAAAACCGCTTTAGAACAAGCTTAAACGGCGAAACAATCCTGACGTTGTCCGAAATAAACTCGCTTGTTTTTTCTTTTTGCGGGGCTTTTTCCTGTTGGGAAACGGCCACTGCAGCCGCAGTATCCGCAGCATTCATATCGGGCTGTATATCCGAAACGGGACTTTGCTCGATTTCGGCGGCGTTATTAAGAATTTCTTGTTTATTTTCTTCCACAATACACCGCCTATTTTGAAATCTTTATTCTGGGGTCAACCAGCATGTAAGCAAGGTCGGAAAGCAATGTGCCGAGCACCGTAAGTATGGAAATAAACATATTGTACCCCATAACAAGCGGAAAATCTCCCACGCCCATTGCTTCGTATGCAATTCTTCCTATGCCGTCTATGGCAAAAACTTTTTCCAATATCATCATGCCGCCGAAAAGTCCCGGGATAATACCCGCCGTCATGGTGACAATGGGAACCATTGTGTTACGGAACACATGCTTGTATACAACCTTGCGTTCCGACAGTCCCTTTGCACGCGCAGTGCGCACATAGTCCTGATTGAGCACCTCAAGCGTGTTGGTACGCGTGTGACGCATAAGTCCGCCTATCGAACCGATAATAATAGTCAACATGGGCAAGACCATATGCCAAAGAAGATCGCCTAGGTCAAACCCGCTCCCGCGTCCGGAATCTATACCCTGCAACGGGAACCACCCTAATTCGATTGATAAAACGCGCATTAACAGGTATGCCAAAAAGAAGGACGGCAAGGAAATGCCTACCATTGCCAAAACGGACGTTGTGTAGTCCACCGCACCGTACTGATGTGTTGCAGCCTTTATGCCAAGCGGAATGGCAATGATAAACTGGAAGATAAACGCAAACATGGCAATGCCAAACGATATCCACATGTGGTCGGAAATAACCTGTCCGACCGGCGCTTGATATTTTAACGACAAGCCTAAGTCGCCGCGGAGTGCGTTTTTAAGCCAATCTCCGTAACCCCTCATTATGCCTTTAAAGGAGTTATCGGCAATACCTAGCGTTTCCTTTATTCGATGCAGGTCTTCCTTTGTCATAACACCGCTATTCAACTGAGATTCGTATGTTTTGTCAACAAAGTCGTTGGGCAGCATACGCATAATCAGGTACAACAGCAATGATACCAGCAACAAAATCAGTATGGAGTATATTACTCTTTTTAAGATGTACTTAACCATTTTTTACCTTTAGTCGTAGTCAATCGGACTATTATTTAGCTAGTTCCACTTCCCAAATTCTTGAAAGCGGCGACTGATAGGTCGTAACGTTGCCTGTGCCGCGAAGCATGGTCTTTTCCTTAAACACGCCTTTTCTCCAGATATAGAAAACCTTTCTCTGGTATGTGGGGAATTCCACCGCAAGATCCATAAGCTTATCCATAGCTTGGTCGTAAATTTCTATACGCTCTTCCTTTACATCGGTTTCTCTGCCGTCGTCAATCAAAGCGGAAAGCTCGTCTATCATCTTACGTTGATCGTAACCTAGCTTGTTGTTTTTCGGCTCCAACTCTTGGAACTGACTGCTGAATATGTATTTGTAGCCCCATGCGGTTGTGCTTGTTGCCTGTGAATTTTTGTGATAAACTTGGAACATATCGGGATCGGACGAAGAGCTCCACGCAGCAGCCCATACGGTAAGCAATCCGCTGGACAGCTTGGAAAGCGCCATTGAGTCGTGCGTGACCGTAATCTCCAAACCTAAATCGTTAAGGATTTCCGCAGACCGTAAAAGCATGTAGTTTGCGGGGTGATCGTCGCTGTCGCCGGCAATGGTAAACGTGTACTTCATCTTTTTCCCAGTTTCGTCTAAATAAACGCCGTTTTCATAGCGGCAACCGCCGTCTTCCAAAAACTCTTTTGCCTTCGCACCTGTATCGTCAAATTCATAATACGCATCCCAATCCAAGTAATAACCCTCAAGAGTCTTGGACATCGGTCTTGTTATTACCGAGCCGCCCTCTCCACCGTAGTATGAATCAATACACATCTGGGAATCGAGCGTTGTCATAATGGCTTTACGAATATAGATATTGGGAATGTAACGCGCGCTTATGCCGATATAGCCGTAACCGAGATTATCCGCACTTTCCGAACTTAACTTTCCTGCGTCTTTTGCAAGCTGGGTAATCTCCTCTCTCTTCATGGAAGGAGACGCATAGTCAACCTCGCCTTTCTTAACAGCATTATACAGCTGGGAACTGCTTATAACTTTATAGCGAAGCTTTTTGATTTTGGGTTTACCCAATAAGAAGTTGGGATTTGCCTCGAAGTTGACGATATTGTTGGAGCCAAAGAAGTCGCTCTTCTTTGTTGCTACGCCGCCAGTGCTTTTAGCCGCACGGTAAGGTCCCGCACCCAAAGGCAGTTGCTTGACTCTGACCGAATCCATAAACGAAGGGTCGGAGAATTTTACGCCGAAAAACTCGTTATCCTTATCGTTGTCGCCTGTAGCTTTAGCCCATTCTTCCTTGGTGGAATAGTAGTGACCGGGGGCGACGGTAAACGCAAAGTTTTGCTGTGCCTTGGGGTCTACACCCTTTATCTTGACATGCAAAACGTAGTACGACTTGGGATTGCCTGCGGCGTCTTTTAACGGTTTTTCTACTACATTACCCGTATTTTCATCGACAACTTTTATTGTGTCTTGCTTTTCCACCGTAATACCGCGGATTGATTTTACTTGCATGTTGTTCTTAAATTCACGGTATTTAACGTCGGACAGCAAATACTCCTCCATATACGCATTTACAGGATAGGAATTCATTACATCATAAAGATTTTGTCTGAATCCATTCGTGGCATTAGCCTGTTCCGTTGCGTCAAACTTTCCGTTATATACGTAATTTATAAGCGTATCCCTAAACTTATTGCTCTTTCTGTCGTCTTTTTTGTTGGGAATATCCTTTTGCGGGAAATTATTTTCGTATTCGTAATAGTCGACTACACTGCCGGTGGAAGTACTGACGCGGTGTTCGCGTAAATTAACTATGCCGTAATAATACAGGAAAAGCTGATACGGCTCGGTAATAAGCAGTTTGCCGTCCGAACCCTTGTACTTTTCGTACTCCTTTTCGATATCGGCGGAAATAACGGACGTCCAAGTTTCGCTAAGCGAGGTCTTGTAGTACTCTTGAATTCTTTTTATATCGCTTTCAAGCGTTTTTTCGCCGGGATAATATTCGTATTGGGAAAATCCGGCGTCACCCCACGGTGCGTCTTCGTCCTCTACCCATGCCAAAATCTTTTTAAGTCTGCCCTCTACTTTGTTTTGGAAATATTGGTCGGCACCGGCGGCGTTATCCAAATCGGCAGTCTGCGTGCGGTATTCCGTAAGGCCGTCAATCTTGACCGAATACATCGTGTTAGAACCGGTGTAAGCGGGATCGAGATACATATACATATTGAACAACACGTCGTCCTTGGTAAGTAGTACGCCGTCGCTGAACTTGATATTGTCCTTTAACGCAAAGTAATAATCTGTATAGTAATCACCGTAATCATTGCCCTGCACCATAGACGGATCGCCGTGCTTTACATAACTCCATTCAAACGCAACGCACGGTTCGTTCCAGTTGGCTATCAGCTGGCCGTTTTTGTCACTGGAAAGCATGCCGATTTGAGTCTGACCTACTATTTCACCGTCCGGACCCGATGTGTAAAAGAACGGGTTGAATACGGTATCCAACGCGTCTGTTGCAAGCAGCAAGACGGGCGTGGTCGATTTTTGACCGCAACCGATTAGCGGCGCAGCCATAGAGCTGACGCCCATTGTAAGGCATAACATTTTTGCAAGAGTCTTTTTAAACGAGATTTTCATATTACCTCCTAGTTAACATAAATTATGTTGTTTCTTTTAATACCATAGTGGCATGTAACTTGCCATTATCGACTGTAATTGTCACGTCGTACTCGCTGCCGTCCAGCCGCGTCAAAACGTACGTGTTGTTACCTTTGTATTCCGTGCTTTCAATAGTTTTGTTGGAATAATTACCGTTGCTGTTCTTTTGCGCCAGCTTGTAGATTGAGTCTTTGTCCAAAACTATTGCGTCGTTATCCAACGTATACTTTACGTAAATTATATACTCTTGGTCGTCCGTAAGTACGCCTGTTGAGTAGACGCGCATAGTTTCGGTTTCGGAGCAGTTATTAAGAACAACCGACTGCGGTTTTTGAGCGACAAGCAGGTCGTCCGCTATTACGACAGAGCCGTCTTGCACTCCCGTCCCGACTAAATATTCCAATTTGCAAGATGTAAAGTGCACGTCTTCGATTTTTACGTTTTGCTCGCATTGTCCCGCCAGCATACCCACATAGTAGTTGCTGATATTGGAATTGGACAAATCGTAGCTGAACGTAAAGTTATTGAATGTTACGCCTGTGATTTCCGCACCCGACTCCAGCGTTCTAAACAGTCCAAAGCTGTTATATGTGCGGTCCAGCGTATCCATTTTAATATTGAAGTTGCTGATAGTATGACCGTTACCTATAAATTTGCCGCCGTACGACTTGGGGAGCTTTGTCGTCTGTAGCGAACTGCTCTCGTCATACTTTTCGCCTTTAAAGTCGATATCTTCCAGCAAATAATAATTTGTATTCTCACCGACAGAAGAAATGCTTAAGTCGCTTGCGGAGCGAACCAATACGTAATTTCCCATCAATGATTTGCCCCACACGTCGATTTCCAAACCGTCGCCTGACGGGACATACGGAGAAAGATCAAACGGGAATTTATTTAGCGCGGTCGCTTCGTCCGTACTGTCTTTAACCATATTGTAAGATAAAAATGTTACGTCATTTACTCTTAAAGAATTTGCCGTAATGGTGACCGGACTACCGTCCTGATTGCGCGACAAGTCAATTTCCGTACTGAATTCGTAGCTTTCGCCGTAGTGCAAAACCACTTTGTAATTGTCCCACCACTTGGCATACAGCGTAAAATCTTTGTCTTCTACCCTGTCGGTTTCAAAATTCCATTCGGTGTCGGAAATTACTACTTTTCCGTTCTCATCATAAACCACATTACCGTCTTCATCGGTCTCAGCGGGATAAAAGCCCTTAAACGAGTAGTTTTTCCTAGTAGGAAAGCCTACTCCGCCGTTGGTGCGAAGCGGCGCGGGGAGCAAACTATTTTTCTTTACGGCAACCGTGACGGATTTATTGGTGTTCCATGTGCCGCCGTTAAAATCGTAAACAACAAAGACCTGATATCCTTTGTTTCTTAACGTTTGCTCACCGGCTTCCTCGGAACACGCCGTAAACACAAATATGCCTAATACGGCAAGCACAATAAACAGTATGAACAGAAAAAGCTTTCTGCGTTTTGTTGAAATTGCGTTTTGCATTTGTCTACCTTATCGCTGCAAATTTATCCTTGAATTTGTTGTTGGTTGCGTTGTTTTTGTAAGCATCAAGAAGATTGGACGGAACATAGATTGTAACGTTGCGGCTGTTTAAAAATGCGTTGCCGCCAAGCGTAACCGCGGCACTTTCCTTTGCAATCGTAACATCCACAAGGGCGGAACAGTCCGCAAATGCGTAATCGCCTATTGTCTCCAAAACCGAAGATTCGATCTCGATGGACTTAAGCGATGTGCAACCGCTGAATGCATAATTACCTATACCCTTTAACGCGCCGGACAGTGTTATTTGGTTGAGTGCCGAACAGTCGTTAAACGTATAATCCGATATCTTTGTCAATCCGTTGCCAAGTTCGATTTGGCGCAAATCGCTACAGCCGTTGAACGCACCGGCTCCAAGCCCTTCGCCCATAACACCGGTAATATCGCCTACCGTCCTTAGCCGTGTGTTACGGTAAAATGCGTTTTCGCCGATATGAGTAACGTTGTCTGTTAAATTGATTGACGCAAGGTACTGACAGTTGTAAAAAGCTCTGTCGCCTATTGTGGTTATGCTGTCTGGAAGCGATACAGATTTTATCGAAGGGAGTTCCCCCGTTCTGTAAAACGCGTCATCGCCGATGGCAGTAACCGGTTTGCCGCCGTAAGCAGGCGGAACAATCACCTTGGTGGCAGTGCCTTCATAACCGGCAACCGTGCTGTACCTTGTAGAACTGCTAAACACCAAGCCGTTGGTATAATAATCGGTATATAAGTCCAAATCGACTGTGGCTTTGCCGAATGTATAAGGTCTGTTGGGATTGTTGTCCACAAACCAACCGGTTGTAACAATATCGCTGTCCGCATCGAATAAATCGGGCAAAACAACGTCTTCGTCTTTTTCCACAGGCTCGACTAGCAATAACTCATCGTTGCCGTAGTACGAAATAAACACATAATTCTCGGTGTCCCTTGCCCAGCCTGCATACAGCGTGGCATTATCCGAGGGGAACACACTAAACGGGAACTTGTTGTAGCACTCCTCTTCCGTATACCAGCCGTCAAAGACGTATCCTGTGCGAGTAGGCACATCCTCAGGTTCTGTCATTTGAGCGCCGATAAGCCCGTATAGTGAGACTTCCTTATCGTTTTCAAATGCTCCGCCGTTGGGATCGAAGTCTATTTTTACGCTTGTCTCGCCTATCCAGCCCGCAAATAACGTAATGTTCTGTGATATCTTGGTGCCGAATACAAACTTTTGTATTTCGCCGGCCTTTTTGGGATTTTCCCAATACCAATCATCAAATACAAACATTTCCTTTGTGGGAATTGTCTTGGGACGAGTGATTTTTTTGCCGGCCTCCAGTTTGTAGGAAGATACCGCAGATCCGCCCATTGTATTAAAAGTAACGGTATACATTTTGGGGGATTTTTTGCTGCTACATGCACCAAAGGCAAATACCGCAAGAACTGCAAGTATACATATTGCCGCAATTCTAAGCTTTTTCATTAGCGTCCCCTCCTTTTCGCACAAAATGTAATCAAGGTTATTACAAACACAAGACAAAGCGTCGTAATAATTACAACAGATACAATTCCGGCATCGCCTTTTAATGCCGCTATTCCGTACTGACCATCGGCAAAAGCTGCAGATGCCGACGTCTGACCTTGAAGCGCCGACAATGCTTGATAGAAGTTTTTACCCTCAAGCATGTCGTTGTAATACGCCTTATCTATTGTAGCAACGGTTGTTCCGCTGTTATCCTTAACCTCGTAATCGTAATTGCCGTAAATAAGCTGTTGCTGAACAACGTTGATGTTTCTAACTATGTTAAGGAGACGTTTTATATTGTTTTGGTCATGAGTGGTTTTTGCAAGCTCGGTCTTGATGTTTTCTATTACCTGAAGTGTGCCGAGTGTTGCGTGAACCTTGTCTGTAGTGTTAAGACATCTGCCGACATACAGCTTCCAGATGCGGTTTTCATAATACCCGCTGTTGTTGTACGGAATATATATTTTAAGCTGCTGCTCCTTATCCGCGTCCTCAAAGGCGAAGTTGAAGTTGTCGTAGAAGTTGGTAAACACACCGTCGTTTCTGTTGACAATTTCGTTGTCGTTTTCTACATCGTCATCGCCTACAACATCGCTGTCCGCATTGCCGCTGTCCGATTCGTCATCGTCGATTTCCGGATAAA
Source organism: Clostridiales bacterium (assembly GCA_022508405.1). Taxonomy (GTDB): domain Bacteria; phylum Bacillota; class Clostridia; order Christensenellales; family Pumilibacteraceae; genus Anaerocaecibacter. The sequence continues at coordinate 24,974 of JAFLVI010000007.1, read as the reverse complement.
CCATGTACGCATAGCTTTCCAGCGTAGGCGCATTTACGGCATTGATTGTAAGCTTTGTCAGACTTGTCATTCCGCTCATAGCAGACATTCCTATCACCTGCAAGTAAACAGGCAACGTAATGCTCTCAAGCGTGGTGTTGCCGTTAAATGCGTACGCGCTAAGCTTGATTGTCTTATTATAGACGGTATAATCTGTTATGTCCGTCTTACACGCAGGATAGCTGACCAAGGTGTACATACCCTTGTCATTTACACTGTAAAGCACGCCGTCCATGCTCTTATAAGTTTTGTTGTTTGCGGCAACTGTTATTGAGGAAAGCATATTCGCACCGTAGAATGCCTTATCTTCCGCAGTGGTAAAGCCCTCGGGAAGAGAAACGGTTGTAATAGCCGTGCCGCTAAACGCTTCCCCGCCAATCTTTTTGATCATAGGCATTGTGACGGACGTAACATTGGTTGCGCCCTCAAATGCACGTTCGCCGATAGTTTCCACTTTATTAAGCGTTATTGCATCCAATGCTTCACAACCGGCAAATGCGGCGGTGCCTATTGTTTTTGCCGAACTAAAGTCGATTTGGTCGAGCAATTTGCAGCCGTTGAAAGCATTGTTGCCTATGGTTTCGGCATACGGGAACTGCGCGTTTGTAAGCTTATCGCAATTTCTAAACGCACCGTTGCCTATTGATTTAACCGCGCCTTTGCCCGTTTTGTATCCGACTGTAGTCAACGGAGTGCGGGCAAACGCATTGTTGCCTATTTCCGTAACCTTTTCGGGTAAAACGATACTTTGCAGTTGCGAATCCGCAAACGCGCTTGCGCCTATGCTAACAATATTGTCCGGAAGATTGATAGTGGTTATTGCAGTACCGGCAAACGCGCTGTCCGCAATATTCGTAAGATTTGACGACAAAGATACTTTGGAGAGAAGGTAGTTGCCGTTAAACGCTTTGCTGCCTATCGTCTTGATCGTGTCGGGTATGCTTACTTCTTTAATGCCCTGTTTGTTTGTTCCGCCAAACAAAGACGTCGACGTCCACGCGCAGTTTTCAAACATGCTCTCACTGATAGCTTCGAGATTGCCGAATTCAATCTTTGTAAGCGAGGGATTGTAAGCAAACGCACCCTTGCCTACGCTTTTTATAGAGCTTTGCGTAAACGAGACTGTGGAAATATTCAATGAGAACAAAATTTCTTCATCATCGGTCGTTACAAGAACGCCGCCCGAGAAAGCCCTTTCACCAAGATACTTGAGATTTTTGGGTATGGTAAGCGTTGCATTGGCAGGCATACTGCTGTTTTGATAAAGCGAAGCCATATAAAACGCACCGTCACCGATATACGTCGTGTTGTTAAGAGATATAGGCAACGCTGTAATGACTGCTCTGTAGAATGCCATAGCGCCTATGTACTTGACATTGTTATAACCGGTAAACTGGACATAAGCGGTGGTGTTGCCGTTGACATAAACTATATTGAAGAACGCCTCGGCCTCTATGTATTCTACTTTGTTTAAATCGATCATACCGAGTGACCGAACACGCGAAAACGCAGATTCGCCTATTGTTCTTACTTTATCGGGAACAGTAAATTCGCCGGTACTATTGATTTTCGCATTGGGATACGCGATAAGCTTTTTCATTGCGCGGTCGTACAAAACGCCGTCCTCGGAGGAAAGATATTTATTCCCGTCCTCAACAACAAACTCCTCTATGTCCAGTCCGCCGAGCGATCCGGTACCTATGGTGTCAAGCATAGCGCCTGAAGAAACGATTATCTTGGACAGCTTGTCGCAAAGATAGAACACATTTTCGCCCAAAATAGTCAGCCCGTTGGGTATTGTGAATTCTTTCAGTTCTATGCATCTAAGGAAAGCCATATCGCTTATTTTGTACACACTGCCGTAGAACGTTACGTTTTTAAGCTCGTAACAATGCGCAAACGCATTTACATCGATAACATCTACGTCGTTTTCGAAAATTACATTTTCCAGCGACAAGCAGGCGTAAAAAGCGCTTTCCCCAACCGTACGCGATTTGATGGTAACGGTTTTAAGGTTAGTGCAGAATGCAAACACGCCGCCGCGGTTGATACCGCCATTAAGCAAATACGTAGTGTCGTATGCCATTGAAGTGTTTTCAGGGATAACAACCGACTTTAAGCCGGAGCAATGCGCAAATGCGCCGCCGCCTATCATACCGACACGCGACAAATCCAACGTCTTAAGGTTGTTGCAGTAAACAAATGCGTACTTGTCTATGTATGTACATTTAGACAAATCGATTTCTTCCATAGCACAACCCCAGAATGCCGAATCGCCTATAGTTTGCACATGTCCGAGATTGATTTTTTCCAGCTTGTTGCAGTTGGCAAACGCAAGATAATCTATCGATGTAAGCGATTCCGGCAAGACGACTTCTTTAAGGTTGCTGCAATTAAAGAAAGTCGCACGCATGAGCGAAGTAATACCTTCCGGAATAATTACCTTTTCTATATATTCGTTGCCGTAGAATGCACTGGGATAAATAAACGACACGCCCAAATCATCGGGTATTTCCACAACATTGTGCTCGATCTCGCCGTTTTCGTTGACCCAGTCGCCGCCGCGTCCGGTATAAGAACGAAGATAAATATTATCGTTCACCAAAAATTCTTGCAGAACGGTAACGTCGCAATAACCGGATATGTAGCTGCCGACTACGTTTGCCTGAATTTGTGCGGAACCGCTCTTTAACGCTTTAATCTCAACAGACATACCGCCTTCGTTTACACTAACCGAAACAATAGTTGCACCGGTGGATGTCCAGTTTAGCTTAAACGGTTCGCTGTAACCGTAAGGCTTTATTTTTGCTGTGATGATTGCGGTTTCGCCGCGCTCCAAGTTGAGCGCAGTTGCGGAAAGCTCCACACCGGAAATCTTAAGCCCGCCTGCCTGAACGCCTTCCACCTTGATTACAAACTTAAGACAGTGCGTTGTATCGTTTTCGTCAAATGCGCTTGTATTGGGTGTGCGAACGTATAAAGTTGTTTCGCCTTCCTTTAAGCCGGTCAAAACACCTTCGTTTGTAATATCAACAATGGTATTGTCGTCAACAGACCAAATAAGGTCTTTCATCCAATATCCTTCTTGATACACTGCGTCCGAATCATTTTTGTCGTTGATATTGGCACGAACAGTTAAAAGTGTAGAAAAGTCAAGCTGTTCATTTACTTTTACCGTATAGTTATCGCGAACGTTGCGGTTTTTGGTTATGGTCAAATCTTCTTTGGGCGAAATCACAAGCGATGCATCGGGATTTGCCGAATCGTCTCCGGTTTCGCTTACAACAAGCTCGAACGAAGAAGAATTTTTGGCATAGTCGTACAATGTGACATACAGCTTGCCTTCGTTTTCTATTATTTTATTCCAGTAGCCGGAAATATCCACAGAACACAACGTTTCCGAATTGAACTCGCCGTCCACAGGCACAACGCCGTTTTTGAGCGATGTAACATCGGTAAGACGCTCATAACCGCTTATCAATTCTTTACCGCCATATGTGTAAAGAGCAAAACCTTGCATGTAATGGTTGTCATACAGGCTCAATTCCAAAGAGTAACGGTACGAATTGCCGGACGCAACCTTGCGTATGGCGGCACCGGCAATTTGCGGCGCCTCGTTATCTATTGTGAACTCAAACGAGAAGGTGTTTTTGTTACCGTATTGGTACTCGTCCATTTTGTCCATTTGGTCGCTGTAGTCGCCGATGTAATCGTTGTCCTTTTTCCAGTCGAGATAGCACGTCATGCTAAACGTGTACTTGGCATTGTTGGGTAAATCGAGCTTGCGAATGTCAAGCTCTATAAGCACCATGCCGCCGGTCTGACTGCCGCCGCTGGAATGGCTTTTACGCGCATTGTAGTCCACACCCGACCAAACAAGTTCGCCGGTGGCGCTGTTACGGATTTCCATATCCACGCGTTTTGCACAACGCAGAAGACCGGCGTTTATCATGTACAACATATAATCGCCGTCGGAATTGGTGGTAAGTGCGGCAAATTTTTCCTGCGTGACGGGCGTCTTATACCCGCTGGCGATATTAAACGCATAGGCGCCCATACCGTAATAACCCATATTATCGACACCCCACGCGGAGTAGAAGCCCGAATACGGAAGCGTTGCATGAACATCGGCTTTAAGCTTGTCTTCTTCCAAAACGGAATCGTCAACGGCGGATTCGCCCACCTCGTATTCGGTTACGTCAAGCATGGGTGCGTCCGCCCAATCACCGTAAAACGCCATGTACGGTATGTTCAAATCTATTCCGTCGGTATTTTGGCTCTTAAGCAATACATAGCCTTCGACAAACATACCGTTTATAAACAGAGTGTTTAAGTACTGTTTATCCGCGGCGGAAAGCTCGATTTTTACCGTAATAGCCGCTTCACCATAGCCACCGAGCAAAATGGTGTTGTTATTTATCTTTGCTACACCTTTTTTCTGTTGAACGGAATAGGTGTTTTTGGTATCGGTAAACAGATGCGCTTTTTCGGATACGGTTCGGTCGTCACTGGAGATGCTCTCCGTCATGACGTACTGATCGAATGAATAACTGATTGCACTATTAGAATCGTTGACAAGATTGAACTTCAACTCGTATACGCCCGTGCGCTCCGGATCATCGCCGAGCGAGAGCTTGGGCTTGTTCAAACCGTCTACGGTAAGATACGCCTTTGTGTTTATAGAATGCGAAATATCGGCAATGCCGGCGCCTTGCTTGCGCGGTGAATACGGATTGCCTTCCTCGTTTTTGACTATGGTAGCAGTGCTCATCATGCGGCTGTACGATTCGTCGCGAATTGCTATGGTGGACGCCTGACGTTCCTTTTCCTTTACAAACTCACGCACCAGTATGAGCGCACCGGCAAGGTTGGGACAAGCCATGGATGTACCACTGAACTTATCGTACTGGTCGCCGCCGGGGATTGACGAGTAAATTTCTCCGCCGTGCGCGGTGATGTCGGGTGCAAGTATTAGATTGGGCAAGCAACCCCAGCTTGAAAAGTCGGACATAAACGGACCGGCAAGATAGGAAGTGGAAAGTTTGATCTTTCCGCTACCTGCCGCAACCAGATCTTTTGCAAGATCCATAGTAATAAAGCAGCTGGGCACTATAAGCTTGGTACCGACAGACATGCTGATTGTACCGGAAACATTGTTGTAAACAATAACGCCTATGGCGCCGCGGCTGGCGGCAACGCGCACCTTTTCTTCAAAGTTGGTTTGTCCGCGCTTGACAACCGCTACCTTACCTTCTACATTTATACCGTTATAGTTTACAGGCATGCCTACGCCGGGGATTACGACATAATCGAAAGTTCCTTCCGTTTTGTTGCCGAGCATGCCGGCCACAAAGTCGTTGGCCTCGGTCTTGCCTATCAAACGCGACTCGTTAAAATAAATTTCCTTTCCGTTGGAAATAAAGTATTTTGTTTTTACGCCGCTAACCGACCCTACGGAAAGCGCCGCATTGTACGACCCGGGCGAGCCGACCGTGCCTGAATCGGGATTGCTGGCAAGGTTGGTATTGCCCCAAGTACTGCTTTGCGCCGAAGACGCATCGTTGCTGGCCGCAACGACTAAGCATATGCCGGCAGCATTGATGGAATCGTATACTTCATTTACAACAACCTCGTCCACCTCGCGCGAAAAACCGCAGGACGAGCCAAGCGACATATTGATGGCGTCAACGCCTAAAGTGATGCAATCGTTGAGCGCTGCCATAATCCACTCGCTTTTAGCGCCGCTATTATAATCGGAGAAAACCTTAAAAGTGGCAATCTGCGCACCGGTTGCAACGCCTGTAATTGTTTTGGACTTGCCGGCGATAATACCCGCAACGTGCGTACCGTGTGCCTCTTTGGGATAAACATTGGCGTCGCTGTCCGCATAATCGTATGCGTAAGGAAGCTTGGAGCTTATGTAAAGATCGTCTTCGTCTATAATGTCACCGACGGCGGCGGAAAGCGACGTAGCCGTAAGCGCCGATGCGACAGCCGCAACGTCGTCCTTGGATATTGCAAGCGTGTCGGCATTAAGTTCCATATCGAATACTTCGTGCGTGTAGTCGGTACCGGTATCCAAAACGGCGACAACAGTGCCCGTTCCGTCGTAGCCCACGCCCTCGGAGTTGAATATACCCGTTTCGTAAACGTCAACGTAGTTTTCGGTGACGGTTTGCGGCGCAAGATAAGTTTCCGAAAGTATTACGTTTTTAACACGGCTATCGCGCTCAATGGCGGCAACATCGCCGTAACGCACAGTAGCGGAAAACGCGTTCATGACAGTGCTGTAATCATAACGCTTTTCTATTATGTATTTTGATAAATCGTTTATTGCGCTCTCACGTATTTTGCGCAGGTTTTCCAAATTCTTTTGTCCGCCCTCGGTGGCAATGGCCTTTGCGACGCTAATGCCCTTGCTTACCGCATAGTCCATCATGGAAGTGCCCTCGAGCGACACAATAACATCAACTTTTTTGCTGGGTGCAGGCAGGGATTTGGCGGAAGCGGCACGAGCGGAATCGTCGGAAAGCTTATAATCGTATTCCTCACCCTGCAATCCGTTTTCCGCCGGTGTATATTTAACCGATACACCGTTCATGCTGTCGGCAGTAGCGGTGTTGCTGTTGCCGCCCCTGTCGGGAGCATATACATTTATAGGCGCATACACGACCTGCAACGCTAAAACCAGCGCCAGCAGCGCTGCGATTAAAATGAATATAAGTTTGGTGTTTAGTGCCTTTCGAGCTGTATTAGTCATTGTATATCCTCTCGAATGTTGCGTTGATGTTCGTAATTCGAACAAATAAGTGTAGGTTCGACATAATCGGTTGGCATACTGCTTGATTGTAACAATTCTGCCGCCCATCTGTCAAGTTTAATTGTCCGAGCAATAAATATACCCAAGATTTCTTAAACGACAATAACGGCGTTGGCAGACTTCTTTGTCTAATCCAAAACCGAGATGCTACCTGTTATTATACCGCATTGACAAGCGTTTGTCAAACATATATACCTTTTAACAGCCAAATTTTTCGCACTAAATTTACAACTTGTTCGATAATGTGCAAAAAAACTATCACAATATGCTCAGTAAGTGTTGATATTTAGGCATATATGTATACTATATATAGTATATGAAGTAAAACGCGACTTCGCGCTCGCTCAAAATGTCACACCGAATATTATTATTGTTTACGCTTTTGCCCACTCGAGTTAATGTATGTATAACATAAGCTTTTAAGAAAAGAATATCGTCTAATGAAGACATCACCTTTGGATACTATTTAAAAATGAAGCGAAGCACCACCGACATTAGCGAGCGATAGCGAGCGTCTTCATTAACAAAAGTGTCTTCATTCCTTCATGCTGCGTCAGCGGCGCTTCATTCGCACCAAATAAAAAAAGAGCCTTTGGCTCTTATTTTTGTTTGGTGCGGTTAACAGGACTTGAACCTGCACGGAGTTACCACAAGATCCTTAGTCTTGCGCGTCTGCCAATTCCGCCATAACCGCATTTGCTAACATATTGTACTAAATCAATCGAGCTTTGTCAACTTATTTTTATCGTGTTACAAAATAAATTTTACTTGAAAGCCAAAATCTTTTTTAGCGTTTCCTTATCCAGCGCATTTTGTGTGCGCATTTCCGCATTTGCCGTCAAAGCCAAAAAATTAAGTTCGTAATCCAAATCGGCGTTTACGTTATACTTACAGTCAAAAGTACCAATGCCCAATCTAATTCCCCTATGAGCCGCCGCACACACCGGCGCAAATCCGTGTCCGTATCCGGCGTCCGCAGTCGGCAGCAAAATAAGCGGCACTTTCTCCTGCGCCATAAGGTCTAAATCGTCGTTATCCAAACATACGCCGCCGGCTATTGCGACGTTGCCGAGTATCCCAAGCTTGTGAAGCAACATTACGGGCGAAAGCTTGTGACGCGCCTCGATTATTCCGGCTTCTTCCATATCGTACGCCGCACGAACAATCGCGCGCGCGTTGTTTGTTATTATATAGTCACACGCGCTTTCCAGCAAATCTTCGTTCAACATGTCGTTTATATACACTTCGCTTACGCCGCTTGCAAGCGATTTACCGTACGGCACGACTATATGTACACCGTCCTGCGCTACTGCTTTATCGCAACACGCTATTACCATGTCGCAATCGGTTTTTGCCTTTTTTATATTTGCAGTACACAGCGCGTTTATCCTATTTATTTCCATATTACGTTCCGTCTACTACCGACCGCAAGTATTGAGCAAACTTATCCTTGAGTTCGGGATTTTTAAGCGCAAAGTCCACAGTTGCGGTGAGCGCGCCGAACTTGTCGCCCATATCGTACCTTTTGCCGTCCAGATCGTAGGCATATACCTTGCCTTCCTTCATCATAGCGTATATTGCGTCGGTAAGGCTGATTTCGCCGTTTACCACACGCACGCATTCGATACGCTCGTAAACCTCGGGCGTGAGTAAGTATCTTCCGACAGCCGCATAGCGGGACGGAGGATCGGACTTGGGCTTTTCCACCATTCCCTTGCACCATACAAACTTGCCGTCCACGCTTTTGGGATCGATAATACCGTACTTATACGTTTCCGCCGCCGGCACCTGCTGAACTCCGATAATAAGCGCAGGGTGCTTTGCATATGCAAGACAAAGCTGCTCTGTAGCCGGCTGGTCGCCGACGATAAGATCGTCGCCGTTTGCCATAATAAACGGGTCGTTTCCGGTAAATTCCCTTGCGCACATAATGGCATCGCCGCTGCCGCGCGGAGAATGCTGCATGCTGAACGTGATTTCCGCGTTTTTGGATATGTCCCTTAGTTTTTGGAGCATTTCAGGCTTATGCTTGAGCGAATTTTCCATGCGACTGTTGGGAACAAAATAGTTTTTAATCGCCTGCTTGCCCTTGCCCAAAACAATATGAATTTGATAGATTCCGCTCGAAATAAGTTCGTCGACTATATACGATAGCACGGGCGTGTCGATAATGGGCATAATTTCCTTAGGAATCGCCTTTGTTGCGGGCAAAAACCTTGTACCCATTCCGCCGCACGGAATTACTGCCTTGCGTATGACTGATTGCATAACAACCTCGCTGAAACTAATCCAAATGAACTATTATTCTATGACAGTTTTCACAACGGAACCAACCCTGATCCTGCAAAAGCGCATTACCCTTTTGCGGCAAATTAAGTCCGCAACCGCCGCAGTTGAACATATTCTTTTTTTCATCACCGGACGCAGGAACAATGGGCGGGAATTTATTCTCCTCCACAAGCTTTGTGTATTCGGCAAAAAGCTTTTCGTCAAGAGTCTTGCGCAATTCGTCGAGTTCGGACTTAAGTTTATCCAGCTCGGCGGCTTTGGATCCCACAAGCTTGCCGTGCTTGTCGCGCGCTTCGGCAAACTTCTGTTGAGCGGCCTTGCCCGTTTTGAGCGCTTCGGCGCGGCGATTGCACACCGCTTTTGCTTTATCCTGTATGTCGTGTATCTTTTTGTCTGCGGCTTGGAACTTGGATTTAAGACTTTCAAGCCGTTTTACGCGGCGTTCAAGCTCCTCCTCGCCTTCGCATTCTTCGCCCTCGAGTTCGCCGAGCAACGCTTCGTTATCTACAATATATTTTTGCAGCTCGGCAAACGTATCCAAAAGCAAGCCCGCTTGGTTATCGCACTCGGCGATTGCGCTTTTTGCATCGTTAAACACAAGCTTGTACTTGTTCATCACGGCAAGCGCCTCGTCGCGCTCGATGAGATTGTTGAGTTTGCGAAGCTCTATATCCTTTTTTTGATAGGCAATCAACTTTTTGAAAGATTGTTTGATTTGTTCGTCCATGATGTTCTCCTTTATTCTATGTTGACAATTTGTTGCAGTTGCATAACAGCCTTAATATCCGAAAGAATTTGACCGTTTTGTTGCGGCGCGACCGAATATGTATCTAACAGCTGAAATAAACGCTTTTTAAGCACATCGTTTGGTGTTGCACAATCAACGCCGAAAAGCGTTTGCAGGTGCGACAACTGCCGTATTCCGCAGTCCTTATCCGCTCGTATCACCGAATAGTACTTGCTTCGGTCAAACACCGGTATGTCAGCGTCTATGCCGTAGCCAAGTTCGATAAGCGTTGTCCTTACAAGTCCTTCATCGCGGTGCGGACTTACGATAAGCGTTTTAGGAAGACACTCCGCTTCTCGCAAAATTCGAGAAATAAGTATTCCGCCCATTCCGGAAATAATCGCCTCGTCACACGTGTACTTGAGCCCGTCACAGCATATGAATGAAACGTTTTTAGCACCGACAAGCTTGTCTTTGGCCTTTTGCAAACATTTTTCGCTTATATCGGAAGCTATAACGCGCTCGGCGACCTTAGTGCAGTATTCCGCAATCAAACCGTGGTCGCAACCGACGTCGGCTATAACCTTTGTCGGAACAATAAGCGATTTGATTAAATCCAGCCTTTTGCTCATTTATCTGTCTGTAAAGTCCTTTAACCGCTTGCTACGCGCGGGGTTTCTGAGTTTTCTTAGCGCCTTTGCCTCAATCTGACGTATGCGTTCGCGCGTTACTCCAAACTCCTTGCCCACGTCTTCCAAAGTGCGCGGATGCGCGTCGTCCAGTCCGTAACGCAAGCGAATAACCATTTCTTCGCGCGGCGTGAGCGTGTTAAGCACTGCCGCAAGCTGTTCCCTTAGCATGCCCGCTTCCGCAAAGTCTTGCGGCGCCTTGGACTTTTCGTCTTCCAAAAAGTCGCCTAAGTGGCTGTCTTCTTCCTCGCCGACCGGCATTTCCAGCGATACGGGATCCTGACTTATGCGCTGAATTTCCATAACGCGCTCCACAGGCAAGTCCATTTCCGCGGCAAGCTCTTCGGGTGTGGGGTCCCTGCCCAGCTTTTGCACAAGTATGCGCGTGGTGCGCGCAAGCTTGTTTATTGTTTCCACCATGTGCACGGGGATACGAATGGTGCGCGCCTGATCTGCTATTGCGCGCGTAATCGCCTGTCTAATCCACCACGTGGCGTACGTGGAAAACCTAAATCCTTTTGTATAGTCAAACTTTTCCACCGCCTTCATCAAGCCGAGATTGCCTTCCTGAATCAAGTCGAGCAACTGCATGCCGCGCCCGACATAACGCTTGGCTATTGCTACCACAAGCCTTAAGTTAGCTTCCGTAAGCTTGTTTTTGGCGTACTCGTCGCCTTCCGACATGCGCTTTGCCAGTTCGGTTTCCTCATCGGCGCTTAAAAGCGGAATTCTGCCTATATCCTTAAGAAACACCTTTACTGGATCGTCCGCATTGGTCTCCCCGCCGATAAGACTGTCTATGCTTTTTAACTCTGCATTTTTGACCTGTCCGTCCGTAATCTCTATGTCGCTTTCGCGGATTATGCGCATTGCTTCTTCAAGCTGTTGCGCATCGGCTCCGCACTCGATAGTCAGCTTTTCGCCGATTTCCACGTTTGACAAAAAGTTGCGCTGTCTGCCTATTGCAATAAGCTTGGATAGCGCATTGTTCATTTTGGACGTCAAAATAGGTGCGCGCTTTCCGTCCTTGAGTATGCATATGCCGTTTTCTTCGAAAAACTTGAGCGCATAATCCATATCGTTTGCGCCTGCCTCAAGCGGAACAAGCTTGTCGAGTATAATGTTATACTCAACACCGTCCGTTCCGGCGCCGGCCAGCAACTCGCTCAGCGCGGCGGTAATCGTTTCGGACGGCACGTACGGCGGTTCCACCACTTCTTCTACTACCTGCTTTTTTTCCTTGTGTCCCTTCATGTGTATACTCCCTTAACTGCGGTATTTCTTTATTTTTGCAAGTTCGGCTTCTATCTCGCCCACTTGTTCGATATATTTTTTGTCCTTGGTACTCTCGTACAGCGCCGAAAGTCCGTTGCGTTCCTTTACCAGCACTCGGCGGTACAGCTCGTTTTGAACGTCTTTAAACTTCTGTCTGCCGTCCCCGGGCAAGCCGCGGTAATCGTATAGCTCGCTAAGCACACCGTTGTCGTATCCGAACGCCGTAAAAACATCGGCGGGCTTAAATCCCTTGTGATCGTTGCACCAGCTGTACAACCGTAACGTAAACGAATCTGGCATTGCCGCCGCCACGTTTCTTTCGTAGTCGGCATAGTCTTCGGCACGTATCAGGCTGGACAGAAAAAACTTGATTGTATCGTCGTACTCGATTTGTTCGTCCTGCTCCTGAACGGGCTGCTCGCGCTCGCGCTTTGGTTGTTTAGCCGTTTGGACATTAAAGTTTGCCTGCCGCTTTAGTGCGTCTACGGAAAATCTCGTAAGCTTTGCCACATAGTCGAAGTATTGCTCCTGCTCTATCGGGTTGTCAAGCGACATTACGATATCGGTTGTACTCTCTATGGCGAACTGCGCTTTCTGGTCGGGGTCGTCAAGATTGTACTTGTTCTTTAGCACGTCTATCTTGTGCGCAGTGAGCGGCACCGCCTCGTCCAACAGCTTTTTGTACCCTTCTGTGCCGAAACGCTTGATAACGTCGTCTGGGTCAAGCCCTTCGGGAAGGCGCACCACCTTGACCGTAAGTCCGCACTCGCGCAGAATGTCCAGCCCGCGCATTGTCGCCTTTTGTCCCGCGGTATCGCCGTCGTAGCTGATATAAACGAGATCACTGTAAATTTTGAGCTGACGCGCCTGACGCGTGGTGAGCGCCGTACCCATGGACGCAACCGCCGTATCGAAACCGGCCTTGTGAAGCGCAATCACATCCATATACCCTTCCGTCATTATTACATAGTCGATCGGCGCTTTACTTTTGCGCTTTTTAAGCAGGTTTATGCCGTAAATCACCTTTGACTTGTCAAAAATATCCGTCTGGGAACTGTTGCGGTATTTGGCAAAATGTACGTCTTTTTCCAACGTCCTGCCGCCGAACGCAACCACATTGTTCATGTTGTCGATTATCGGGTATATTAGGCGCTTGCCGAAAACATCGTATTCCCTGCCGTCCTTGCTTTCCGCTATGCCGGCGGCGTGCATTTGCTCGTACGTGTAGCCCTTGCCTTTTAGATAATCTAACATTTCCGTAAAGTCGAGACTTGCGCCCAAACCGAATCTGCGCACCATTTGCGGAGTAATCTCGCGCTCGACCAAGTAGTTGTTGAATATTTCGGCACGCGGACTTTGCAGATTTTCGTGATAGTGCCGCGCCGCGTCGCGCATAAGATTGTACAGTATTTCGCGCTGTTTTTTGTCCACGTGGCTCTGGTAGCTGCCTGCTTTGGGCTTTGGCATTTCCAACCCCGCCTGTTCGGCAAGCATTTTAAGCGCGTCGATAAACTCTATATTTTCCATCTTCATCAAAAAGGACAGCGCATTGCCGCTTTCCTTGCAGCCGAAACAGTGAAAAAACTGCTTGTCCGGCGCAACGGAAAACGAGGGCTGCGTTTCGTGATGAAACGGACAGCAGGCCCAGTAAGTGTTGCCCTTGCGCTCGACCTTGACATAACGCGAAATAACCGATACTATGTCCGTCTTGTCAAGCACCTTTGAAATAAAATCGGAAAATTCTCTGTCCACAAAACCTCTTTTTGCCTAATAAATAGAAAACGCTTACATCTTTGACCAGTTGCGCGGCACGGTAAGATTTTCAAACGTGCGCACAGCGTAATGATCGGACATAGTGGAAATATAATCGCATACCCGCCGCTCAATCGACTCATCGTCGTATATAAACTGTTTGGGCAGTTCGCTTTCGTGATCGACAAAGTACAGATACAAGTACTCTATCATCTTTATCGCCTTTTTTTCTTCGGACTTGGCAAGCGACGACGTGTAAACGTTGTCGAACATGAACTGCCTTAGTTCGTTTGTGCCTGCCGAAAATTCTTTGGACTGAGCAACGGTATTTTTGCCATAACTCGTGTTAATTATATCGTAAATCATAGCCGAAATCCGCTTGGAATGCGTATCGCCGAACATATCCGTAAAACGCTTGGGAATATCCGCCGCCTTAATAACGCCCCCGCGAATAGCGTCGTCAATATCGTGATTTATATAGGCTATTCTGTCGGCAAAAGCCACAACCCTGCCCTCAAGCGTGCACGCTTTTCCGTCGCCCGAATGGTTGAGTATGCCGTCGCGCACCTCAAACGTGAGATTCATGCCCTGCCCGTCGTTTTCTATCTTGTCGACCATGCGCAGGCTTTGCTCGTTGTGCTTAAAGTGCGTAAACTTACCCAATGCGCGCTCGCCTGCATGTCCGTACGGCGTGTGCCCAAGATCGTGCCCGAGCGCAATCGCTTCGGTCAAATCTTCGTTAAGCCGCAAGCAGCGCGAAATAGTGCGCGCTATCTGGCTGACCTCCAGCGTGTGCGTAAGCCTAGTCCGGTAATGATCGCCTTCGGGTGACAAAAAGACCTGCGTCTTGTGCTTTAACCGCCTAAAAGCCTTGCTGTGAATAATGCGGTCGCGGTCACGCTGAAACTCCGTACGCATGGGACAGGGCTCAAGCGGTTTTGCTCTCCCTTTGGTGTCCTTGTCCTTGCACGCGTACGGCGACAAATATTCGTCTTGAATTTTGTATGTAATAGACTTATAATCCATTTAATTGATAAAAGGGCGCACTTCTCCTTATAGAAGTTACTATAATTTATCACATTTAAAAAGCAATGTCAAGCAAATAATTTTTGTTGGTTAAGTAAATTTAAAATGCCGCTCCCCGCCTTCAACTGTGCTCCGAAAACAGTACGATATCCTGAACGCATCCAACAAGCATTTAAAAAAGGCTTGTTCACTATGAACAAGCCTTTTATTAAATTTACATCTTATCGATAATATCTTTTCTTTTCGCCTGATATTCTTCTTCGGTGATTATTCCCTTATCAAACAGTTCTTTGATTTTGGTAAGCTGCTGTTCCGGATCCTTTGTTTCGGGCTTTGGCGCGGGTGCGGGCGCAAACGGTTCGGCTTTGCCGACGTCGGAATGGGCTTCCGTGTCTATAAGGTCTACATCGCCTTCGGTAAGCGCTTTCATGTCGCCTTTCATAAACAGCTCAATTTCCTTTCTTCTTGCCTGAGCGCCGAATATACCGCCAGCCGTGGCAAGTGCAACCGTCGCCATTACCGCAAGCACCCAAAGCAATGTGTTGGATATGGGCGTAAAGGTGTGCGTAAGTCTGTAAATTGTGACTCCGCCGACAAACCACGTAAACCAAAAATCAAGGTACAACAGCGCCACGTAAATTATAACGCGCAACATCATGTATTTCTTGCCGTAACGCATGGTGCTTGTTGCGATTACCGAGCCTATTGCCACCTGCATTGTTACTATTATGGATGTGCGCAGCATTTTAAACGGTTTATCAAAATTGGGAATTTCGTCGCTGTTTAACTTGGCATACTCTATAACAAGCTTGATTCCGTCGCCTAAAACAAACACGGAAATAATCCATAGTAGTGTGCAGACTCCGATAAGTCCCCAAAAACCGAACACTACGTATTTGCGCCAAGCGGCTACCTTTTCGCCATTTGCGGCCTTTCTGCGATCCCTTTCGAATTGTGTTATCCAAGGCAAAGTCATGCCGCCGCCCGCACAAAGCGCGAATATGATAAACACAAACTTAAACACGCCTTCCTTGCGCAAATCGGATACCATTATCGCAAGAGCAAACAATGTTCCCGACATTACGGCAGCAAATATAACGGCCATGCGCATGGTGCGGTACAGCTTTGATTTTTGCTTGCGCATTTCGCGCAAGGCTTCCCTGTACTCAGCCGGCATTCCCCCGCGATTGCTGCGGGTGGCTCTGCCTAAAAAGAAATCAAATAGTCCCATAGTGCCCCTCAACTATAAGATTTATTTACTTAATCCGTACAATTTATTAGTATATAAGCCGCAAAAAAATTTTGCACGCTTAAGTATTTGCGATATTATACCATACCGGTAAAAATTTGTCAAGTAGTAATTATATTGGGCAATATCGCCAAGTTTATTCGGCAGCTTTGCTTGAATTGCGCTTAGCCGCCAGAATAACCAACCGTCTCAATCGCGGACGATTGTATCTTTGTATAATTACGAATATACCGTCAAAACAAAATGCGACGCAAGAAGTTATAAGAAAAGCCGTAAGCGAACCGAACCAAATAGTAAAAATGACCGGAACAAAGCTTAAAAGCATATTCAATTCATGCACTACTTCGGACTGGCATGTGACTTGTATTATTTCTTCAAACGAATGTTCGGTAATGCTGTAGGCTTGCGGATTGTATGTGGGTAGATGTTTTTTCCACTTTTTAACCATAAGAAGCTTATATAATTTTGCCTCCCACTTTCTTTCCTTAAACCACCACCTATTATAATTCATCTTGTTATGATAAACAGCGTCTATGCCGTGTCCGACTGCCAATCGAATGCCAAAATGATAAAAACACGTCCCAAAAGTAATCGCAAAAGAAAACAGAACGGAGTTACGCACAAAATAATATGTTATTCCGCATGCCAGCAGTCCTATCAGAAAGAACACGGCAAGAAAAATCATTTTGTTTTTCATAGGCTAAATCCCAAAAATTACATCATAGCGGCCAAGCGTTTTTTCAAAAGTAAATACGCTTCTTCGATATCGTCTGTGTTTAAAACCGCTTTTTCCATCGGGCAGATGTCTGTTCCCGCGCGGTTGATAATATTTTCCGCAAGCGTTTCATACTCAAAGTACAATCCGTGGGTTTCCAAAACTCTTTTGGCGGCTTTGGAAAGTATTTTTGCAAATACGCTTTTAATAGCGCACTTGACAAAAAGCATGGCGGCGGCTTTGCCCACAACAACGTCGGCAACCGAATAACCGGTTAGATTCACCCCGTCCGCAATAAAACCCATAATTGGCGATATGCCGCGCTTGTCGCTTACAATGCACTCGCCGTCTTTGCACAGACAAATCGTATGTCCGGCAAGGTTGTTTTTTGCTATCTGTAAATCAGTCATTTTTGTCCCTGTCCAAAATCGACTTTAAGCCCATAACTATAAACGGAACGATTACGGCCTGCAAAAACAGCCCCAAAAGTCCGGTCTGTATCTGCGCCCAAATGACGGCGGGCGTAAACGGCGTTGCCGATTGGAAAATAAGTACAAGCAACATAAATAGCGTTCTTCCCGAAACTTGCGCTAAGATCACTGCGGGAAACGCCATCCAACCGTTTGCCGCAATCTTTTTGGAAAACAAGCCGGTCACTGCGGCAAATACGGCAAGCTCCGCCATCATAAACGGAAGCCTAGTTAGCGCAGGCATGGGATTGCCGAAAGCAAGCGTAATCAAAAAGCTGACTACGGGTGACATTATGCCGATACCCATTCCCCACGCCCAGCCCAACAGACAGCCGCCTATCAGCACGGGCGCATACATGGGTAGCCACTTTACGCCGCCAGCCTGCCCCGCGGCAAGATGAACAAGCTGCGGCAATATTACTGCAAGCGCAACAATGCCCGCCGCAATAAGGCTTTTAACCGCAATCTTTACTTTAAAAGAAATGTTGCTTCTTACCAATACGTTTTCTATCATAATTAAACTCCTTTTTACTTTATAGCGTTACTTCCTAAACATGGGCATGGGGCTGATCTTATGGAGATTTGCCCTGTGCATTCTGTCGATTTTTTCCTTTACTTCGGGATCGTCTATTTCGCCCGTTTCTATATACTTATCGAGCACGGCATAAGTAAAGCCTAAGTTGTCCTCGTCGGTCTTGCCCGAAAGTCCGTCCTCAGGCGCTTTTTCTATAAACTTTTTGGGCAGTCCCAGCTCGTAGCCGAGCGCCTTTACTTCCTTAACGAGCAAGTCGGAAAGCGGACTGAAGTCGCCCGCGCTGTCGCCGAACTTGGTGGAATATCCCACGTAGTCTTCAGACTTGTTGCACGTGTTTGCCACTCTGCCGTTGTACAGCGCGGATATTCCGTAAAGCACCGTCATTCGCACTCTTGCCGGCGTGTTGGAATAGTAGACCTTGTTTGTGCGCAAGCTCTCTTGAGCAATACCGCTTTCGCTTATTGCTTTTACAAGGCTCTCGCACGTGTCGCCTATATTTACTACAAAATGCTTTATACCTAGGAAATTGACAAGCTCGTGCGAAACGTCAATATCGTGCTGGTTGCCTTGCGGCATGAGCACGCCGATTACTCTGTCTTTACCCAGCGCTTCCACAAGGAGCGCGGCGCACACAGAGCTATCCTTTCCGCCCGAAATGCCTATTACGGCATTACAGCCCTTGCCGTTTTCTTCAAAATAGTTTTTTATCCACCGGACAATTCTTTCTTTCATTTTTTCGCCTTTTTATGCCGAATGTAAGCAAAATCAAATATTAAAGTCAACAACGCCGCTGTCGGTATGATACAGCGCACCAACAACATCTACTCCGACTAAGGTCAAGCGCTCCTTGATAACGGCAACGCTGTGACGTACGTTGAGCACGCTCGCCTTTTGCTCGTCGTGTTCATCTCCGATAGCGCGCTTAATTTCATCTGTGATAGACTGCACATAACCGCTGTTTTTGTGCAAAGCCGCGCCCACTGCGCCGCAACCGGTGTGCCCGAGCACAACCACAAGCTTGCAGCCGAGATGTTCGGTGGCGTATTCTATACTGCCAAGCTGATGATTGTCTATGACGTTTCCGGCGACGCGAATCACAAACAAGTCGCCTATCCCCGCCGAAAAAATACATTCTGGAATGACGCGCGAATCCGAACAGCTTACGACCACCGCATACGGATGCTGTCCGTGTTCGGTTGTGAAAAGGCGTTTTTCGGGCGAAATATCCCCGATGGCTTTTACCGAATCTATATAAGTTTTGTTACCTTCCATAAGCCGCGCTAAGGCATCGGAGGCGTTTGTATGATTGTTTTGCATAGCATTTTATATTATTACCGACGGCAATAACCACTCCCGATTTTAATTTAGCACGTAAAACGCGCGCTGTCAATAATATTCGAATATTTTACAAAACATTTACATGTTACGGGCATAATAAAAACGCGATTTAGAACTTGCGTTCAAAACCGCGTTTAACTTAACTACACTTAGAAATGTCTGTGCCGCTGTAAACAGCGCACACGCTTGCCGATTTACAAACTGTTTACGCCCGTGATAATAAATTCAATTACTTTAGTTATAGTAAACCGATCTTTATACTCATCGGCCGCTACAAATACAAGCTTTAATTCATTTTTACCTTCTTGCAAAGCGCCTTGCTCGACATCGACGTCTACGTAAACTCCGTTGATTTTAGCTTGCAGCTTCCATGTGCCGAACTTGGTTACAAGACTGGGGTACTGCGTATACAAAGTGGAAACCTTTGTTCCTACAAGCTTTTTACCCATATCGGCGGGAATTTCGGGAGCAAGCGTAATGTTTACCGATGTCTCTCTGTCTATATCATCAAAGTTTTGATCTCCTACTGCGGTAACCTGAAGGTAAAGCGTAAAATCTCCTAAACTTATGGAAATACCTTGCTTTAAATCGGTAATTTGTATTTCCACATAATCTTTACCGCCTTCGTTAACCACCGTGACCGTAGCGGACACTTGCGTCATGTCCTTACTGTTTGCGCCGTAACCGCCGAGCGAAGTGACCACAAGAGTCCCCGCCGCGTAAGGAGTGGAAGTTAATGATTCGTCGTTATCGTAGTTGCTGTCCGCATTCATTTCCAATCTAACCTTGAGATCGGCGTCAACGGAAAACGTTTTGTTGGTGCGATTAAAGTTTGCAGAGGAGGCCATGCCCTTAACAGTATATGTGAGAGTGTAGTCGTCGCTGCTAGTTTGGTTTTGGTTTTGATCGTCATCCCAACTCCAGACGTAATTAACTTTATCCTTAAACGCAATCTTAAAGGTGTAAACGCCGACTTCACGCGCCGTGCCAAGTCCGGCGTTTTCATCCAACGTAACGGTCTCTCCTGTGCCGCCGTTATAGCTTTTTGTTATTGTGATTATATTATTCCACAAATCGATATCACCGCTTCCCGGCGAAATATTTCCAAGCATAATATCGTGGGCGGTTGCATCAAAAGTATGCTCGGTTTCGTAAAGCCATTTCCTTGATAAGACGGACCTATCGAGTTCGATTTCTATATCGTTGGGAAGAACGTAGTCATCGTAGGCGTCGTCTTCGGAGGCACGGCACGCGACCTTTCTTGTTTGACCGTTGGCGGCGCATGTGATTTGCTCGTCGGGATTTTGCCAAATGAGATAACCGGACACAGGCTCGCCCGTTTCGGCAGACAAAACAGTCATGTTATTGCACATTAAATCGATATTCGATATTTTCATCGTGCCGAGTGTACCGCTCGGCCAATAAGTATTGGCTAATGTGATTGCGGGCTCTCCGTCAAAGCTGACATTGAGTTTTGCCTTTTGAACGGTCACTTGAACAAAATTGGAATTGTCGGAGTAAACGCTTGCAAAAAAGTAATAACTACCGGGTTTGAGATACTCCGTGGATGTAAACCATTCGCGCTCGTTAATGAGTTTATCGTCAAAGTCGGAAGCGTCTTTGATTTCGTTATACTTTGCTGCGGTTATGTAGTAAATTATGTACTCGTTTTCCGCAAGCGGCGTGCCGTTTTCGGTAACGGTTGGCGTAGGCGCTTCTGCTTGATAACGCCATTCGGTTTTGCTCAATGTAAGCGAGTACGGCGAGTTGCTCGCTTGACCGCCCACAGTAAACGTAACATATACGTATTTGCCTTGATACGAAGCCGTAATCTTATATGAACCGTCATCAAAATTTCCTGTAAGCGACGGGATTGCGTTTCCGTTGTGGGTGTAGCTTAAGCTGACTTCGGACGTGATATCGGTTTTTGTTCCGTCCGAATACTTGGCGTAGACCTTGAGCGAGCTTAAAGAATCGAGGCTTGTAATCACGCCAAGATCATAGGTGCCTGAATGCTCGCCGCTGTTGTCTACAACAACAATGCTTTGTAGCGTTTTGCCGCCGCCGGCGCCGTCATCGCCGCCGCATGCGATAAGTCCGCACGCACAAAAAAGCGAACATACAATCGCTACAATAAGTGGTATGAGCTTCTTTTTCATTTTGTTTCTCCTATAATTAAAATTGTAAGCCAAAACAAAAGCAAGATGTATATATATAATTAGTACGTTTTTTATATCACATTTTGAATTAAAAATCAAGACTTTTAAAAAAAATTATATAATAATTATTGAAATAATGCGTTTTTTATGTTAGACTTTATTCAGGAGAGAAAATTATGAGCAAAAAATCGATATTTTACAGCATTCTTTCGGTAATACTTTTTGTCATTGCGATTTTCGGCATTGTTTATATATTTAAGTTTTCCATAGTAGCCGGCATAGGCGGAATAGTTTTGTTGATTATTCCGGCATTTTTTCAAAGAAAAGCGTTGGACGAAGCCGAAGGCATAATTGATAAAGTGATAGCCAAATTTATTGTTCCCGCACTATTTTTGTTTTTAGCCTTTATATCTATTATGAGCGTGTTCTTTTGGATTCAATTATAAAAAATCATTTTAGCACAAAACGGACTTACTCCTTTTGGGAATAAGCCCGTTTTTTTGTGCCTTTTTTCGGTATAACGATTTGTATTCGTACACAGTTTTGTTTATATGTCACCAAAATTATTTTTGTGATTGTTGCCCTTTTGATTCTTTGAATTTTTTTGCAAAAATGATTGCCATTATACGCTTACCCGCATTGCCCGCTTTGGTTGAAAGAGCGTCATCCCACGTCCAACCGTTTGGCAGCTTCACGTCCGCAAGCGTTTCGCCGTAGATTGCAGTCAATCCGCTAGGCAGTATGTAATTGGCAAGCGCCTTGTTGCCGGTAAAAGTTATTAAGGTCGACGTTGAGTAGAAGTTGCAATCCCCTGCCTTTGTTGCGACTATTGTCACGTCTCCGGCACCGATTGTTGTTACGACGCCTTTACTGTTTATAAAAGCATTACCGGATGTTACTTGCCATGTAACTATACCGCTTCCGTCGTGCCGGAAACCGCAAACGTAACCGTAACATTGCCGCTACCCAGCGCAGAAGCAAGCCCTTTTGCGTTGTCAACCCAGCCTATTCTCGTATAAGAGTATGACGAAGAAAATGTCTTATAAAAGAGCACCACGCAGTTTGTTCCGTACAGCATTAAATCTCCTGCGTGAATTGTCCCCGGCTTAGTCGCGTTAGCGGGCAAGCTATCGCCGAGATAATTATACTTTTCGTTGCCATTAAGCTCGCTCATGTCAAGCGTGAGCGGAAACAACGCTATAAACGCTTGAGCAGTAGCATTGTCCGCAAGTGTAGCTGAAAAATTTTGTGCACCGACAGAGATACTAATCTGTACACCGTCTTTATCTTTTTGATTGCCTACTTGTTTTTTATTCGGAGTACACCCGACAGCCGAAAAGAAAATATATAACGAAGCTGACAGTGCAATTACGATTGATTTCAGCCTTTTCATTTTAACCCTCGTCAATGTTTTTTATGATTTTTGCAGGCACTCCGCCAACAACGGTGTTTTCAGGCACATTTTTGGTTACAACCGCACCAGCCGCTACCACCGAATTGTCGCCAATCGTAACGCCTGCAAGAATTGTTGCGTGTGCGCCAATCCATACTTTATTTCCGATTTTTACATGCTTCGGAATCATACTTCCTCGCTTTTCGGGATTTAAATCATGGTTGAGTGTTGCAATCACAACCTGCTGACCGATAAGCACATCATCACCGATTTCTATGCCGCCTTGATCCTGAAAACAACAGCCCGAATTTATAAAAACACGCTTCCCAACCGTTATATTCTTTCCGCAGTCGGAATAAAATGGCGGGAACAATCCAAAATCTTCGTCAACTTCTTTTCCTATGAGCTTTGAAAAAATCGAACGGATTTCTTCGCTTGTATGATAGACATTGTTGAGCTCTGCGGTAACTTTCCGAGCCTCGTCGGACAACGCGTGCATAACAATGTGTGCTTCGGAGTCTGCGGCAACATAATCGCCACGATTCATAATTTCCAAAAAATGCTTTGTATCCATACCTAAATTATAAGAAGTAATACGCACTATGTCAATCATTTACTAATTTTGATGTTTAATTTTGTAAACAATTACTTTATTGCTTTGCCGAGTTCGTAAGCCTTTTGCGGATAGATAGTTTTCTGCGTCATGGAAGGAGTCCCGCAACCTAACCCAATAATCATGCCTTTATCTTTAAAGCCCAAATAGTGACATATCATCTGATAGTGTTGCTCGAGCGGACGCATCTTTA
Organism: Clostridiales bacterium; assembly: GCA_022508405.1. Classification (GTDB taxonomy): domain Bacteria; phylum Bacillota; class Clostridia; order Christensenellales; family Pumilibacteraceae; genus Anaerocaecibacter. The sequence goes on along the minus strand of JAFLVI010000007.1, from coordinate 1,692 downwards.
CTTCGTTGCTGTCCCACGAAGTGGCAATAAGCGCTGTTTTCAAATCTTTGTCATGGAGCTTACTATTAAAACTGTAACAGCGGTCAATCACAATCTTTAGCGGTGCGGACATTCCAAAGTAGTAAAGCGGCGTAACGAACACGACCAAATCAGACTGCAAAATAAGCTCCTTCAGTTTTCCCATGTCGTCATTTTGCGAACAAGGGCCGTTCATTCCGCATACTTCGCAAGCTAGACATGGGTGAATGTTTGCTCTAGCAACATCAAAAACAGTCACGGAGTTCCCTGCTTCCTTTGCGCCGCGCACAAAATTTTCTGCAAGCAAGTTGGACGAACCGTTAATATGCGGACTGCTTTCAAGTACCAAAATCTTCATATTGTTTCTCCTTTTCTTTTATTACCACCAACCGAACAGGCTCTTTCCGATTTCAAGTTGTTCGATTTCGCGCATTTCTTTTGATTCCAAATCGAACTCTAACGAATCGAAATTTTCTTTCATTCGTTCGATATGGGTTGATTTAGGTATAACTATAATTCCTTGTTGTGTTAAAAACCGCAAGGCAACTTGAGCAACGGATTTGCCGTGATTTTCAGCTATCTGCATAAGAGTGGGATTACGGAAGATATTGTTTTGACCGCAGGCAAGCGGCGACCAACTCTCATGTTTCGTTCCGATTTGTGCTTCCAATTCGCGCAACTTTCTCTGCTGACGGAAGATATGCGTTTCCACTTGATTGATAGCCGGTACTATTTTACAATGGTTGACAATGTTCAAGTACATGTCTTCCAAAAAGTTCGATATACCTATTGCGCGTATTTTTCCGTCTTTGTATGCAGTTTCCATCGCGCGGTAGATTTCGTTAACGTCGCCAGTAGGCTCGTGAATGAGCAGCAAATCAATATAGTCTAAATCGAGTTCTCGTAAAGATCTTTCAATAGAATCTGCCGTATCTCGATATCCGCGGCAAGCCCATAACTTTGTTGTGATGAATAACTCCGAACGCGCGATTCCGGATACTCGGCATGCAAGCCCGACTTCTCGTTCGTTGCCGTAACATTGAGCAGTATCAATCGAACGGTAGCCAACACTCAGCGCGTCCAACACACACCGCTCAGTGATGCGCGGTGGCGTTTGATATGTTCCATACCCCAATATCGGCAATTGAATGCCGTTGTTTAAAGTAACGTATTCCATTTCATTTCTCCACTGTGTTCTGTTTGTTCAACCATCTATTCTTCCACCCACCGTGGAAATATAGACACCAAGTTAATATCATACCGACTCCCCAACCAAACGCAGTGTTCCACCAAATTATACGGTAGCCCATAAACGGCAGATAACAAAGCGTGTATGTTGTTACAACCCTGACAAGCAGTGCCATAGATGCGACAATCGTCGCCTTAAAGCCGTTGTTTGCACCTTGAAAAAGTCCGAGTATCGGGAAGTATGCCGCAAGAATGGGTAAAAGAATCGCTATTGTGCGAAGATGTGTAATGCAGTATGCCGTAGCTTCGTCCGTCAGATTGAATAACGTCGTTATTTGCTCGGCTAGAAAGAATACAACAACCGATAAAACAAGCGTAATAATTTCCGACATTAAAAAAGTCTGTTTTGCCCCTATTGATACCCGTTCCATATTGCTTGCACCGAGATTTTGCCCCGTATATGTGGCTTGAGTAACTTGCAAAGAG
>JAFLVI010000069.1 GCA_022508405.1 Clostridiales bacterium | reverse complement strand
CGGTCGGACGAGAATATGCCCGCCTGCGCGATATTGACAAGCGCCATCTTGTTCCACTTGTTTTTGTCGGCATACGCCTTGCCCACTTTTTCGGCGGCGGCGATATAGTCGTCAAAGTCCAAAAGGCACATATACGGGTCGGCAACCTGATAGTGACCGGCGATAAGGTAGTCGGCAATATCGGAGAAGCTTTCGCCGTCGAACCCTACGCGCAGTCTGTCAACCACGCGCTTGATGTCGTTGTTGTGCGTGTAAATGGTGGACGAATTATATCCGGCGCGCCATGCGCGTTCTACCTCTTCCGTCTTTAAGCCGAATACAAAGATGTTGTCGGGTCCCACGCGCTCGCCTATTTCGACGTTGGCGCCGTCCCATGTACCTAACGTTACCGCGCCGTTTATCATAAACTTCATGTTGCTGGTGCCGGACGCTTCCTTGCCCGCAAGCGATATCTGTTCGCTGATTTCGGACGCGGGAATAAGATGTTCGGCCTGCGTGACGTTGTAGTTTTCCACAAACATTACGTCCAGCTTTTTCTTGATTTTGGGGTTCTTTTGGATTTCCGCAGACAAGCAGTTGATAAGCTGGATTATGCGCTTTGCGTGCATATAGCTGCCCGCCGCCTTTGCGCCGAATATAAAGGTCTGCGGCTCGACATTCTTATTGGGATTATCCAGTAGGTCGAGATAGTAATGTACAATCTTCAAAACGTTCAAAAGCTGACGCTTGTACTCGTGAAGCCTTTTAATTTGCGTATCAAACCGAGATTCGGGATTGAGCACAAAGCCTGTGGACTTTTTAATGTAATCCGCATAGTCCTTTTTGTTGGCTTGCTTGATTTGTCCGATTTTTTCCAGAACGGTCTTGTCGCGCGTGAATTTGTTGAGCGAACTCAGCGTTTCCGGTCTGGTGTAGAAGTCGGAGCCGATAAGCTCGGTAATGAGCGCGGAAAGGCGCGGGTTGGACTGTATAAGCCAGCGGCGGTGCGTTATGCCGTTGGTTACGTTGGTAAATCTGTCGGGATAAATATCGTTGAACTCGCTGAAAATGGTATCCTTGATTATTTCGCTGTGAAGCGCCGAAACGCCGTTGATCTTTTGCGAGCCGATTACGCACAGATTGGCCATTTTGACCTGATTGTTGTGAATAATGCGCATGGCGTCGATCTTACGGCCTTCGACCTGCTTTTCTTCCATCTGCGCGACAAACCTGCGGTTGATCTCGCAAACAATGGTATATATGCGCGGCAACACAAGACGGAAGGTGTTTTCGTCCCACTTTTCCAGCGCTTCCGCCATGACGGTATGGTTGGTATAGTTGACCGTGCGGGTGGTGATATCCCACGCGTCGTCCCACGAAAAACCGTGTTCGTCCATAAGTAGCCGCATAAGCTCGGGAATGGCAAGCGCGGGGTGGGTATCGTTGGCGTGAATGACCGCCTTGTCGGGCAAGTTCTTTACGCTCTTATAAAGGCGCAAATGGTCCTTGATTATGCTCTGAAGCGAAGCGGAAACAAGGAAGTATTCCTGTTGGAGTCTTAACTGCTTGCCCTGCGAATGGTCATCGGACGGATACAAAACTTTGGAAATAAGCTCGGCCTCGTTTTCGCGCAACACCGCCTTTTCGTAGTCGCCCTGCGAGAACGAGCGCATATCAAACTGCATTGACGAAGTTGCCGTCCACAGCCGCAGCACGCTTACGCCCGCGTTGTCGCCGTAACCGGAGATCATAACGTCGTTGGCAAGCGCGTCCACAGCTTCGCCGTCCACGTAACGGACGTGCATTCTGCCGTCTTCTAAGTACTCTTCCACTCTGCCGCCGAAGTTGACGGTAAAGCGCTTATCCGAACGCGGCATCATCCACACTTCGCCGCTGGGAAGCCACATATCGGGCAACTCCACCTGCTGATTGTCTATAATGCGCTGACGGAACAAGCCGTACTGATATCTGATTGTAAAGCCCATTGCGGGATAGTTCATTGTGGCGAGACTGTCCATAAAGCATGAGGCCAATCTTCCAAGTCCGCCGTTGCCCAGTCCCGCGTCCGATTCTCTTTCGAATATGCTATCCAAAGAGAACTTCATGTTTTTAAGACATTCGTCAAACTGCTGTGTAAGCCCCAGATTGAACAGATTGTTTTTTAGCGATCTGCCGATAAGGAACTCCATGCATATATAATACACGCGCTTGTATTTGCCTTCCGCAATGCGCGCATTGTTTTCTTGTTTTTTCTGTAACAAGAGGTCGCGCACTACCAACGCAACCGCCTTGTACATCTGATCCTCGTTAGCTCGTTCGGGCGTGATAGCAAAGTAGCGGGCCAGCTTATCAAGTATAAGCTCCTGCACCTCATTTGTTGTCTTATTCATATTTCCTCCGTCTCAGAAAATTATGTAAAATGAATATGTCGAAAAGTGCGAAACGCACCGTATTATTGTAAATTATGCACGCGAATAAAGTCAAGCATTTTGACTTTGCTATTCATTAAGCCGTGAGCACGCGGTACAAAACATTGTACTCAAGCGCCGCTTTGCCCCACGAAAAATCGCATGCCATGGCGCGCTTGATTAGCGCAGTCCATGCAGCCTTATCTTTTTGGTACATGTCGAGCGCGCGGTAGATTGTTTTGTCCATCACGTCGGAATCGTACTCCTCGAATACAAAGCCGTTGCCGACGTCGCCCTTGCCGCAATCCACAATGGAATCTATAAGTCCGCCGGTTGCGCGCACAACGGGCACCGTGCCGAACCTGCACGCGTACATCTGCGTAAGCCCGCACGGCTCTGTGCGAGACGGAACAAGGCAAATGTCCGCCGCCGCAAGCACCTTGCGCGCCAAGTCCTTGTTGAATGTGACAAGCGCGCGCACTCTGGGACTGTACATGTTTTGGATATAGGACAGATACCCTTCTATATCGGCGTCGCCCTTACCCAAAATTATGAGCTGCATGTTGGTGTCCAAAAGATTGCCCGTGTCGCCCACCTTGTTGATTGACTTACGAAGCAAATCGTAACCCTTGTACGCAACCATGTGCGCGATCATGCACACAACGGGCACGTTTTCGTCCTCGGGAAGCGACAGCATGCGCTGAAGCTCGATTTTGTTTTTCTTTTTGGCGTCAAGGTGTTCCGCGTCGTAGTTGACAAACAGCGACGGGCTTGTCGCGGGGTTAAACTCGTCCACGTCTATGCCGTTGAGAATGCCCACTATCTTTTCGCGGTTTTCGATTAAAACGCCGTCCAGCCCGCCGGCAAATTCCGGCAAGCGGATTTCCCGCGCGTACTGCGGGGACATGGTTGTAATTTTGTCGCAAGTGATAATAGCCGCCTTGACTAGATTGATTTTGCCGTTGTACTCCACAACCGACACGTCCTCGTCCGCAATGCCAAACACATCGCCGGCAATGACCAGCGGATATATTCCCTGATAGTTTATGTTGTGAAGGGTAAAAACGTTCTTTATCCGCTCGTAGCCTTCTCTGTTTTTGTACTCCAAGTTGTAGTACACGGGCACAAGCGCGGTAAGGTGATCGTTGGACTGAAGGATATCCGGCTTAAAGTCGAGATACGGCAACAGTTCCAGCGCCGCGCGCGAAAAGAAAGCAAACCGCTCCGCGTCGTCGTAGTAGCCGTAAAGATTGCCGCGCTTAAAGTAATACTCGTTGTCCACAAAGTAGTAAACCACGCCTTCGTATTCCATGCGGAAAAGTCCGCAGTACTGATTGCGCCAAGCAAGCCCCACCGTGATATTGCACACAAAGGTCATTTGATCCTTATATCTGTATGCCACGTCCTCGTAAAGCGGCATCATGACGCGCGCTTCGGTCTTTTTGGTCTGATTGAGTGCGCGTGCCAAGGAAGAGCACACCTCGCCCATTCCGCCGGTTGCCGCAAAGGGCTCCGCTTCCGTTGTAACAAACAGCACATTTTGAATTTTTGCTTTTGCCATATTAACTTTTTTCTCCTTTTATAAAAGCCATGTATTTTAACGGACGTAAATGTAAGAGTAAAGGAGTAAGTAAAATTATCCGTTTTATTTAATTTTAACATATCGGGCAAAATTGTGCTCGGTAATTTCTATCGAATTATTGCTTCGCCCGCGTTTTTTATATACTATTTTGTCGCTTTTTTGGCGGCAGGTTTTTTTGCCGGCTTCTTTTCCGTTTCTTTTTTGGCAGCAGGTTTCTTCTCCGCAACCTTTTTTGCCGCGGGCTTCTTTTCGGCAGCCTTTTTTGTCGCGGGCTTTTTCTCTGCCGCTTCTTTGGCGGGAGCTTTTTTTGCCGCAGGCTTGTCCGCAGCTACCTTTTTTGCGGCGGGCTTATCCGCTTTTTGTTCCGCCTTCTTTTTGCCGCTCGGGCAGTACAGCAGTATGCCGCCCATGGGAGGCACGTCTATGCCGAGCGAGCAGTCTTTGCCGTGGCTTGCAATCGGTTCGGTCTTGTACACCGTGCCCGACTGGCTCCATTTGTATATTTCGGTGCGGAGTAGCTCGGTATACTCGCCCTCGTGTGCGCCGAAGCGGTAGCCTTCGTGCGGCACCGGCGAGAAGTTGATTATTGCAACCATGCGGTTTTCGTCGCTGTCGCGGCGCTCGTACACAAGGATATTCTGTTGATAGTCGTCCGCCACAAGCCATTCAAAGCCCTTCCAATCGTAATCGATTTCGTGCATGGCGGGATAGTTTTTGTAAATGCCGTTAAGCACCGACACAAACTTTTGCAAATCCTTGTGCGCGGGATAATCGAGAATGTTCCAGTCAAGCTCCCTGCTGAAGTTCCACTCGTTGAACTGACCGAGTTCCGCGCCCATAAACAGAAGTTTCTTTCCGGGGTGCGACCACATGTACGTAAGGAAGTTTCTGACTCCCGCAAACTTCATGTCGTAATCCCCGGGCATTTTGTTTATGAGCGAACCTTTGCCGTACACCACCTCGTCGTGCGAAATGGGCAGGATAAAGTTTTCGGTAAACGCGTAGATCATGGAAAATGTTATCGTGTTGTGGTGATATTGACGGAAAACTGGATCGACCTTAATGTAGGACAGAGTGTCGTTCATCCAGCCCATGTTCCACTTAAAGTTAAAGCCCAAGCCGCCCATATCCACAGGCCGCGACACGCCGCCCCACGCAGTGGATTCTTCCGCTATCATAAGCGCGTTGGGATATTTTGCGAAAATCGCGGTGTTGAGTCTGCGCAAAAAGTCCACAGCCTCAAGGTTTTCGTTGCCGCCGTAGATGTTGGGACGCCATTCGTATCTGCCGT
>JAFLVI010000068.1 GCA_022508405.1 Clostridiales bacterium | reverse complement strand
TCGTAAGCGATATAGAGCGCATTGCCGACCACGCCGAAAACTTTATGGAAATAGCTTTTTCCATGAAGGAAAACGACTGCATGTTTACCCAAGACGCCATGGACGAGTTGGAAGACATGTACGACAAGGTTACGGCAATGTTTGACGAGGCTATGTATATATTTGCCAACAACGCGGTGGATAGGCTTAAAGGCTTTTCCGAGCGCGAGCAGGAAGTGGACATGACAAAACGGCTGCTCGGCAACAACCACATAGCTCGGCTTAACGCCGGCGGGTGTTCGGTGGAGAGCGGCACGTATTTTTATTCGATTATCAGCGCGCTCGAGCGTATTGCCGACCACCTTACCAACATAGCGTTTTCCATAAAATCGCCGTCCGGCTCTCAGCGCGAAGCGATGGAAAAGATATCCAACGAACAAAAACGCCGCACTCGCGAGCGCAAGCACAGCGGAAAAACCCTGCTTGCCGAACATGAAACTGCGGAACAGAATGAAATAAAAGAAATAAACGAAGAAAAAGGAGAAAAAAATGATTTACGTACTTGGTAGTATTAACAACGATATATCGCTGGAAATGGAACGCATGCCTAAAAAGGGCGAAACGCTTATTGCGGACAGCTGCCGCATGGGACTTGGCGGCAAGGGTGCAAATCAAGCGGTTGCCATCGCTCGGCTTGCACGCAAGTACGATGACGGACGAAAGGCCGTGCAAATGATAGGCAAGGTCGGCACGGACGCAGTTGGCACCGAGCTTAAGAACAAGCTTGAATCTTACGGCGTCGGCGTGGAATTTGTAAGACAGGTCAACAGATCGACCGGTACCGCCATTGTCACGGTGTGCGGAAAGAACAACCGCATAATGGTGTACAGCGGCGCAAACTTAGGAATAAGCAAGTCGGACATTGACGAAGCGCTAATGAACGCAAAAAGCACGGATACTCTGCTTTGCCAGATGGAAGTGCCCATGTACATAGTGGGATATGCGCTCTCTCAGGCGCGCGCCCGCGGCATGACTACAATACTCAATCCCGCGCCCGCGCATGAAATGCCCGAGGATATGTACTACAACGTGGACGTAATTGCGCCCAACGAAACGGAAACGGAAAAGCTTACCGGCATAAACCCCAAGGACTGGGACTCTCAGCTTGCCGCCATGAAGGAATTTCACCGTCGCGGCGTAAGGTACGTAGTGCTCACGCTGGGCGGAAACGGCTGCGCCATATCGGACAACGGAAAACTGATAAGCCACATACCCGCGCGAAAGGTGCCGGTGGTGGACACGACGGGCGCGGGCGATACCTTTGTGGGCGCACTTGCGCTTACGTATCCGCACGTCGGCATGTACTCGTTTGAAGAAGCGTGCATATTTGCAACGCGCGCCGCGTCGTTTACTGTATCAAGGCAGGGTGCGGCGGACAGCATACCGTCGTTTGACGAAGTATCCGAACTGTACAACACAAAAATCGAAGCCTAGCTTCGATTTTTTTAGTGAACAGATTTAATTATTTCTTTAGTATTTAATTCCGAATTCCGAATTCCGAATTCCGAATTTGCTTTAACTTTTCCCCGCGTCCGACGTGTCGTCGCTGGGGTCTATCATTCGGTAGTTGCTGTTGGTGGGGCGGGTGCGCTTACTCGCAGGCTTTTTACTGCCGCTTTTTTTATTAGCCGAGTTGGGAAACACTTCCTTTTTGATAACTTCGTCCGCGCCGAGCTCGCTGTTTGACGATTTCGACTTTTTGCCGGTTAAATGATTCCATGCCGACCTGATTTTTGCTTTTATGTCCATAAAAAAACTATCTCCTTGTGCGGAGATAGTATGTGTAGGATAAATTTTTTTATACGGCTACAGCGCGAGCTGAATAAGAAGCAGCCATGCAAGCCCGTAATAGGTGACTACTGCCACAAGGTCGTTTATTGTTGTAATCAGCGGCCCCGAAGCGACGGCGGGGTCGATTTTAATCTTTTTAAAGAACAGCGGTATCATCGTGCCGAACATACTAGACATTGTCATGGCGATCAACAGCGCAAGCCCTATGCACCCCGACATTGTAAACGCGTAAGCCGCGGTGGATGCGGTTGTCAGCATAATAAACACGCCGGAGATTACGCAAGCGAGCGAGCCCAAAATAAATCCGTTCACCAGTCCGACTCTTAGTTCTTTAAATATCAAGCGCAGTATTCGTTTGCCTTTTAGCTTTTCGTCGCTCAGCACGCGAATGGTTACGGCAAGGCTTTGCGTGCCGCCGTTACCCGACATATCGAGTACCAGAGACTGAAAGCTTACTATTATGGGCAGACTGCTTATTACGTTTTTAAACGAGCCCACAACGGTGGAAACGCCCAGTCCCAAAAAGAACAGTGCAAGCAGCCACGGAATGCGCTTTCTGATAGAGCGGGGGAGCGACTCCTCCATGTCTTCTTCGGCGGTCAAGCCCGCGAGCTTTGCGTAGTCGTCGCCCAGCTGATCGTCTACCGCTTCGACAAGGTCGGTGGACGTAATTACGCCCAGTACTTTTTTATTGGCGCCAAGCACGGGAATGGAATCCTCGCCGTAATCTTTTAGCCGCTCGATACATTCTTCTATGCTTTCGGTGGCGGTAAGATACGGATATGACGTCATGATAATGTCGGATAGCGACGCGTCCTGACGGGCGACAATAAGGTCGCGCAGCACTATTGCGCCGCAGTATTCTCCGTTTTCGTTTTCGACGTAAATGGTGGAAACGTTATCGTTGTCGGCGGCCTGATCTATCATGGTCTTCATGGCCTGCTTGATAGTCATGTCCGATTTAATGATTATAAAGTTGGTCGTCATGCGCGAACCGACTTGGTCCTCGTCATACGAATTGATTAGGTTGATGTCCTCGACCGCTTCGTCGTCCATCAACTCTATAATCTCGCTGCGCGTGTCCTCGTTAAGTTCGTCCAAAAGGTCTACGGCGTCGTCCGCGTCCATCGATTCGATAATGTCCGCGGCACGCTCGGCGTCCATCTTTTCGATATATTCTTCTGCGTTGTCCAGATAGCTGAATATATCGGAAATAACGTTGGGCGGAAGGACGTGCGAAAGACGCTTTCTTGCAGTTTCGCTTAAAAGCGGAAAGACGTCGGCAATATCGGCTTCGTGGTAGTCGCTAAGCGCTTCCACAAGCGCGTCGTCGGTTATACTGCTTTCACAAAGGTCGTATAGCCCTTTAAGCAGTTCGGATAATTCTTCGTCCACGTTTTCGCACCTCCTTTTCACTTGTAGTATATAATAAAACGCGAATTAAAGCAACCGTATTTCCGCTATTTCCGTATTTTTAATTACCGGTGATTTTTTTTGAGTGTTTAGCATAGTATGATTGTATGAAAGACGAAAAAATCATTACCGCAACAAAATTCACTTCCCATTCCGTTAACATGACCGACAGAAAAAAAGCGGTCATGACCGGCGTTGCCAAGGTGGACGGCGCTACCGATACCGAGATAGAATTGACCACCGCGCTCGGCAGGCTGATTGTAACCGGCACTGCGCTTAAAATCGCCAAGTTTGACGATACGGACGGCAACCTTACGTTGCAGGGAAATATAGACAGCATTAAGTATGCCGCCGCGCGCACACCGCTGTTAAAGAGAATTTTTAAATGAGCGAAACCTACGCGTTTTTGTTTTGTCTGGGGCTTGGCATAGCGTCTCGGTTTTTGTACATGGGCATGACCTTGCTTGCTAAGCGCACGGACATCTTTCCGGTGACCGTCGTGCTGGACGCGCTTACGGTTACAATAGTTGGCGGCGCATTCACGCTGTACGTAATCTTTACCGGCAGTGTGCTTGCTCCGTACATGTTTGCCGCGCTGTTTTCGGGGTACTTTTTAACGTACAAGCTGACGTCGGGCGGCGCAAATACCGAAAAAAAGCGAAAAAAGCAAAAAGCAGAAAAATAGATTTTATTAGGCCGTGTGAGTACACGGCTTTTTGCGTGCAAAAAAGTTGATAAAGTAATTGCTTTTTACGGCGTAAAGTTGTAAAATATATGAGCACGGTTATGCACTATTTACGCCGTGCGATGAGGAGTTTATGGACGTAAAGAAACAACTTGCCGAAGAATTCGGACTCAAAGAAGAACATTGTTCCAACATTGTCGATCTTTTGGATCAGGGCGACACCGTTCCGTTTATCGCGCGCTACCGCAAGGAAATGCACGGCGCGACAGACGATCAGGTTATACGCGAGCTTTCCGAGCGCTACGAGTACCTTAAGGGGCTTGAAAAGCGCAAGGAAGAAATTAAGTCGTCTATAGAATCGCAGGGCAAGTGGACGGACGAATTGGCGGCGGCGTTGTCGGCTGCAAAAACGCTTACCGAGGCGGAAGATATTTACCGTCCGTACAAGCAAAAGAAAAAGACCAGAGCATCCGTTGCGATTGCGCGCGGCCTAGAACCGCTTGCCGATATCATAGAAGCGCAGGAACTTCAAAGCTATGACGAGACCGAGCTTACCGCGCCGTACATAGACGCGGAAAAGGAAGTGCCGGATTCCAAGGCGGCAATCGACGGCGCGTGCGACATAATCGCAGAGCGCATTTCTGACGACGCGGCCATCCGCAAAACGCTTAGGGAAGCGGCGCTCTCTTCGGGCAGGCTTACCGCAGTGCCTGACGAAAGCTGTACGGACGACGAAAAGAAAAAGATTTACGAAACGTACTTCAAGTTTGACGAAGCGGTTGCCACTGTTCCCAGTCATCGTGTGCTTGCCGTCACTCGCGGCGAAAAGGAAGAGTGCCTAAAGGTGAGTGTAACGGTGGACGAGCCCGCCGCAATAAACGCTATTGCCGCCGCCAAAAAGAAGTCGTCTGCATTTGACGCGCTTATCGACAGGACGATAGAGGATAGCTATAAGCGGCTTATCGCGCCCAGCATAGAACGCGAAGTGCGCACCGAACTGTTTGACCGCGCGTCCGAACAGGCTATAAAGACGTTTGAGCGCAATCTTAAACCGCTGCTATTACAGCCGCCGCTCAAAGGCAAGGTTATACTGGGGCTTGACCCCGCGTACCGCACGGGCTGCAAAATCGCGGTAATAGACGCGTCCGGCAAGTTTTTGGACAGCGCTGTGATTTATCCCACGCCGCCGCAAAAAAAGACGGAGCAATCCAAAGAGATTTTAAAACAGCTTATAAACAAATATAACGTAGACTGCATTTCCATAGGCAACGGCACGGCTTCCAAGGAGTCGGAGATTTTTGTCGCCGAGCTAATCAAGGAGCTTGACCGTCCGGTACAGTACGCGGTTGTTTCGGAGTCCGGCGCGTCCGTGTACAGCGGAAGCAAGCTGGGCGCGGAAGAATTCCCCGAACTCGACCTTACCATTCGCAGTGCAATTTCCATTGCGCGTAGACTGCTCGATCCGCTTGCCGAGCTTATCAAGGTGGACGTGCGCTCGCTGGGCGTGGGGCAGTATCAGCACGACATGCCGCAAAAGCGGCTGACCTCGTCGCTTACCGCGG
>JAFLVI010000067.1 GCA_022508405.1 Clostridiales bacterium | reverse complement strand
CCGAAACCGCCGCCAACGAAAAAGAGCATGCAAAAATCTGGTTCAAGCTTTTGCACGACGGCGTACCCGAAACGCTTACCAACCTTAAGGACGCGGCGGACGGCGAGCATTTTGAGTGGACGGACATGTACAAGACGTTTGCCGAGGAGGCGGACGCGGAAGGCTTTACTTCCATTGCAGAACTGTTCCGCAAGGTCGCTGCCATAGAAAAAACGCACGAAGAGCGTTACGTCAAGCTTGCCGCCAATATCGAAAAGAACGAAGTGTTCAATAAAGGCGTGCAGGTCGTTTGGGTTTGCCTTAACTGCGGACATATGGTCGTTGCCGACTCCGCGCCCGAGGTTTGCCCCGTGTGTGCTCATCCCCGCGCGTACTTCCAGATGAAGGCGGAGAATTACTAATTCGGAATTCGGAATTAAAAATTAAGGTTGAAAATTCAGAATTGGAAATATCCGATTCTTTTCACCTATGGAAAACGAAGGCAAAAACATAATCGATCAAAAAGAGTCGCAAGCGCAAGGCGTGCACTCTGACGTTTCGGACGGCAATGCCGCGCCTAGTATGCGCGTGTCCAAAAAACGCCGACCGCTTATAAAATCGATACCGATGAGCACCACAATCAATTACTGTCTTTTTGCGCTCATCGTGCTGATACTGTTTTACTTAGTGTCCTTTGCCGGACTGTATATAGTTTACGGCAGTTTGATGGAAAACGATGCAAAGCGAATAGAGCGGTCCGCGTCGGCTGGATTTCCCAAGCGCGTGGACGACAACAGCCTTGTTTTGATATACAAGCGCAGACTGGTGGAAATTGCGCGCAGCAACAAGCCCGTGGCGATAGCCGTATTCGAAACGGACAGCAGCGGACATGACGTTTGCCTATTGGTGGACGACATGGGCAACGGGATAAGCGACAACAGCGATCTGTTTGATTATGTAATGGACGAGCTTGATTTTACCGATGTGTTCGAACGCGGAAAAGTTCGCAAGGCGAGTACGCCGTTCGGCACGTATTTGTGCAAGGGCAGTAAGCAGGTGACCGAGAACGGCACGGTGTATCTTTTGATAATGAAGCCCTATGACATATGGAGTAATCAGGTCATCAAAATAGTTTACGTGTTGATAGTGTGCACAATTATAGTGTTGGCTTTGGCGTGCGTGTTTGCTTTTTTTGCTTCAAGGCACGAGACCAAACACCTAAAGGATTTTTCGCAAAAAGCCAAGCGCCTTGCGGAAGGCGATTACAATGTGGAGTTCAGCGGATACGGCTATAACGAGTACGAAAACCTTGCATGCGCACTTAACGCCGCCACGCAAAATATCCAAAAGGCGGAAAATCTGCAACGCGATATTGTTGCCAATGTGTCGCACGATATTCGCACGCCGCTCACTATGATCCGCGCGTATGCGGAAATGCTGCGCGACATGCCGCTAAACGAGAGCAAGCGAGAAAAAACCGCCAATGTCATAATAACGGAAGCGGATAGACTTAATTCGCTTGTCAGCGACGTGCTTGACTATTCGCGCATGCAGGCGGGTGTGACGGAGTACAAGTTTGAGCCTTGCGACTTGTCCGAAACAGCGCTTTCCGTGATTGACAGATTCGAACCTGTGTGCGAGCGCGACGGCATAAAGCTGGTGCGCGAGATTGACGATAACGCTACGGTCACGTGCGACAGAGCAAAAATCGAACAGGTGTTTTACAATCTTCTCGGCAACGCCGTCAACTATTGCGGCGACGACCAAACGGTTATTTTGCGCGTAAAAAATCAAGATACGTGCGTGCGTGTGGAAGTAACCGATCACGGCAGCGGCATAGAGCAGGAAAATTTGGATTTGGTGTGGGATAGATACTACCGCTCCCCGCACGCTACGCGAAGAGTCGTGGGCACAGGACTTGGCCTATCCATTTGCAAGAGCGTGCTCACCGCGCACGACGCAACTTTCGGCGTTGTGTCCGAAATAGGCAAGGGAAGTACTTTCTGGTTTGAATTAACAATTCAGAATTAAGAATTCGGGATTCAAAATAAAGTTGACAAACTGTATATGTTGTGTTACAATTAGTTCTATAAATTATACGGGAGTTAAATATCCGTCCATTATGGACCCATCTCAAATAGGAATATTAGTAGTTTTAATCGTTTTGGTGTTTTTGTCGGCGTTCTTTTCCTCGGCGGAAACCGCGTTTACCAGCGTCAACCGTGTGCGGCTGCATACGCTGGAGGCGGACGGCGTTAGGTGGGCAAAACGCGTCGGCAAAATGATAGACGCATACGATAAGCTTATTACCACCATTCTTATAGGCAATAATATCGTCAATATTGTGGCGTCATCGCTTGCTACGATATTGTTTGTAGGACTTATCGGCGGCTCGACCGGCGTGACTGTTTCCACCGTTGTCATGACGCTTGCCGTACTTATATTCGGCGAAATCACGCCCAAGACAATAGCAAAGGAACACCCCGAAGGATTTGTGCGCGTATTCGGCGGCATTATTTTTGCGCTGGAAGTTCTGTTCTTTCCGCTCACGTGGATTTTTTCGCAGTGGAAAAAATTGCTGCTTAAGGTATTTAAGTTTAAAAAGACCCCGGGGATTACCGAGGACGAGCTTTTGACATACGTGGAAACGGCGCACAACGAAGGCGGCATAGACGAGCACGAGTCCGAGCTCATCCGTTCCGCCATAGAGTTTGAAGATTTGGACATCGGCGACATTATGACGCACCGCGTAAACGTTGTCGCGGTCAGCGACGATGAAAACATGGACGACGTCGCCAAAAAGTTTCGCGACAACAGCTATTCGCGTATGCCGGTGTACAGCGACACCATAGATACCATAATCGGCATCATCCACGAAAAGGACTTTCTTATTGCCAAGCTGGACGGCGCAACCGACTTTAAAGCGTGCATTCAAAACACCGTGTGCCTGTCCGAAAACATGAAGATTTCCGCAGCGCTCCGCATGATGCAAAAGGGCAAAATCCACATGGCGGTTGTCGTGGACGAGTACGGCGGCACCAGCGGTATCGTAACAATGGAAGATATCTTGGAAGAGCTTGTCGGCGAAATCTACGACGAACACGACGAGGTGGAAGAGCTTATCAAACAGACGGGCGAGGACACCTATATAGTAAACGGCAATGCGCCGCTACTGGACGTGTTCGATCGTATCGGCGTGGACGTAAGAGAGGACTTCGAGTCGGCGTCCGTCGGCGGCTGGGTGACCGAACAAATGGAAAAAATCCCGATAGCGGGCGAGTGCTTCGATTACGACCGACTGCACATAACGGTAACTCGCTCCACACAAAAGAGAGTGGCGGAAGTAAAGATTACCGTATCACCGCAAGAAGAAGAATAAAAAAATCCGCTACGGCGGATTTTTTCAATTAAGAATTAAGAATTAAGAATTTAAAATAAGGATTGAATTTAGAGAGTCCATTTTGTCCTTTGATATTGCCCATGCTACAAATGGGAAGGCATTATAAGCTTTTAAAAATCTCCACAATCTTTTCCGGAGTTGCGGCTATATAGTCCGCGCCGGCGGCGGTGAGTTCTTCTTTGTCGCCGTAGCCGTACAGCACACCCATAGATTTTAAGCCGCATGCCTTTGCGCCAAGTATGTCGTGATTGCGGTCGCCGATCATTACGGTGTCCGCCTTGTTTATGCCCGTGCTTTTTATGGCGTATTCGATTACCTGCGCCTTCTGCGCGCGGCTTGTATCCATTGACGCGCCGGCTACAAAAATAAAGTATTTGTCCAAGTCAAAGTATTCGGTTATGCGGCGAGAAAAGTGTTCGGGCTTGCTTGTGGCAACCGCCATAGTTTTGCCCATGTCCTTAAGACTTTGCAGCATTTGTTTTACGCCGTCGTACACGCGGTTTTCCCGCCAGCCGATTTCTCCAAAGTATTCGCGGTACAGTGTTACCGCGCGTTTAACCTTTTGCTCGTCGCCCTTGAATATCTTGTCGAAAGAATTGAAAATAGGCGGGCCTATAAAAAAGTTTAGGTCTGCCTTTGTATACGAAGTTTCGCCCAGTTTGTTCAGTGCGTACAGTGCGGCGTTGGCTATCCCTTCAAACGAGTCGGTGAGCGTGCCGTCCAAATCGAAAAGTATATTGTTGAACATCGTTTAATCCTTGTTTTTGGGAGCTAACAGATTGTTGCGTTCGGGGTGAATAAGCGCCGAATGCGTGCGTTCAAACGCGTCGGGCGTAACCTTGCACATGTCGGCTATAAGCGACTTCATGGTTTCGCGCTCTGTATGGCCGTTGGCGGGGCAGGGGTTGTGCACAACCTGTATATTGTTTTCGCGCACGAACGCCGCCGTTTCCTTTTCGCGCACGTACAGCAGCGGACGAATAAGTTTTATGCCCGCGCGGTCTAGGTGCGACTTGGGCTGAAGAGTATTCAGCCGACCTTCGTACAGCATGCTTAAGAGAAAGGTTTCCACCATGTCGTCGGCGTTGTGGCCTAGCGCAAGCACGTTGTAACCGAGTTCGTTAAGCTTGTTGTCCAGTGCGCCGCGCCGCATTTTGGCGCACAGTGAGCACGGGTTTTTCTCCTTGCGCTCTTCAAACACTATGGGCGCTATTTGCGTTTCCACTATGTGCAGCGGGACGTTAAGTTCTTCGCATATCGGCTTTAACGGCGAAAAGTCGCAACCTGCGCCGGCATCTATAACAACCGCGCACAGTTCAAACGTGTTTGGACAAAACCTGCGGTATCCGCTGAGCGCAAAAAGCAGCGCAAGCGAATCCTTGCCGCCCGACAAGCCCACCGCTATGCGGTCGCCTTTTTCTATAAGTCCGAAGTCGGCGTCGCACTTGCGTGTAAGTGAAAGTAGCTTTTGTAGTTTCATATACTTATTTTAGCGCAATACGCAAAATATTGCAAGAAAATTCGGCTTAGATAATAGATTGTAGTTGCTAAAATCCTTGACTTAGAACGAGTTTTAATGTATAATAAATCGATAGAATTTTATTATGCGGTGAAATCCGCGTTATCGGAGAGATATTATGAAAAGAACCTACCAACCGAAAAAACGTCAACAGCGCAAAGTGCACGGCTTCCGTCAAAGAATGAAAACGCAGGGTGGCAGACGCGTGCTTAAAAACCGTCGCAATAAGGGCCGCAAAAACCTTACGCCCGCTCCGCTCGGCAAATAATTGCTCGCTAAAGCCAACAGACTGAATAAGCATGGCTCGTTTGCGTATGTTTACCGTACCGGTAAACGTCTTGCCGAGTCGGACGTGGTTTTGATTTTTGTTCCCGCGCACTCTGTTCGGGTGGGGTTTTCGGTATCCAACAAAGTGGGCAAGGCCGTTGTTCGCAACAAGGTAAAAAGGCGGCTGAGAGCGGCAGTGCAAAACAGGCTAAACTCCATGCGCGGGTGTCAGGCGATAGTTGTCGCCAAACCGAGCGCGGCGGACAAGTCGTTTGAGGTTTTGTCGCTCGAGGTGGAACGTCTGCTGTACAAGGCGGAACTGCTGAAATGACCAAAAAAGTCAAGCGCGTCATTATAAATATTGTCACCTTTAAGTGGTTGTTTTTGGGGCTTGTGTACTTCTACAAAAAGTGCATTTCGCCGCTGACGCCCGATGTGTGCATTTACACGCCCAGTT
>JAFLVI010000066.1 GCA_022508405.1 Clostridiales bacterium | reverse complement strand
AGAACCATTCCGAAAGCCTGTCGCTGTACAGCGAGTAGCTGACAAGCCAGTCAATCGCAGGAAAGTGCCGCTTGTACGCAAGCGCACTGCTAAGTCCCCAGTACACCTTGACAATGCGGAGCGTCGCCTGACTGACGGGCTCCGACATGTCGCCGCCGGGGGGCGATACTGCGCCTATTGCCGTGACAGAGCCGACGCGACCGTCCGAGCCCAAAAGCTTGACCTGACCGGCGCGCTCGTAAAACTCGGCAAGACGGCTGCTTAGATACGCGGGGTAACCTTCTTCCCCGGGCATTTCCTGAAGCCTACCGCTCATCTCGCGGAGCGCTTCCGCCCAGCGCGACGTAGAGTCCGCCATGATTGCCACCGAGTAGCCCATATCGCGGTAGTACTCGGCAATGGTTATGCCCGTGTAAATGCTGGCTTCGCGCGCCGCAACAGGCATATCCGAGGTGTTGGCAATAAGCACCGTGCGCTTCATTAGCGGTTGGTTTGTTTTGGGGTCTATAAGCTCGGGAAACTCGTTTAGAACGTCCGTCATCTCGTTGCCGCGTTCGCCGCAACCGACGTACACAATTATATCCGCGTCGCTCCACTTGGCAAGGGCGTGCTGCAAAACCGTTTTGCCCGAACCGAACGGACCGGGGACTGCCGCCACACCGCCGCGCGCTATGGGGAACAGCGTGTCAACAACGCGCTGACCGGTGACAAGCGGCTCTTCCGGCGGAAGCTTTTCGGCATACGGTCTGCCCTTTCGCACAGGCCAGCGCTGAAGCATGGTTACGTCATGCTTGACCTTTCCGTCCGAAACTACGGCGACCGGCTGGTCAATCGTGAAATCGCCCGCCGAAATCTTTTCCACCTTTCCGCTTACGCCGTACGGCACCATAACCTTGTGGGTGATGACTTCGTTTTCCTGCACCGTGCCGATTATGTCGCCCGCGACAACCTCGTCGCCCTTTTTGGCAACGGGAGTAAAAGTCCACTTTTTTTCGTGGTCGAGCGCCGCCGCGCTTACGCCGCGGTCGATGCGGTCGCCCGATAAGGCGTACAGCTTTTCAAGCGGACGCTGAATACCGTCGTAAATACTGCCGATAAGCCCGGGTCCGAGTTCCACCGACAAAGGCTGCTCGGTGGACACAACGGGCTCGCCCGTGCCGAGCATACTCGTTTCCTCGTACACCTGTACGGAAGCCTTGTCGCCGCGAAGCTCTATCACTTCGCCGATAAGCCCTTTTTCGGACACCTTTACGACGTCGTACATCTTGACGTCCTGCATTCCGTCCGCTACGATTAGCGGTCCGCTGATTTTTATGATTTTACCCATTTATCACTCCTTACTTCGAGTGTCTGAATTAGTGAGATCCTTCGCTACGCTCAGGATGACAAAACAAGGTTGTGCTGTGCTTTATTAGAATAGTACGGCTTAACCACCGTTCATTCTGCATTCTGCATTCTGCATTCTTAATTTGTTCAGCTTCAGTTGAATAAAATATCCACGCCCACGGCCTTTTCCACGTCCTTTTTGACGCCCGCAAGCCCGAATCCGTTGGACCCTGTCGAGCCTGGGATGGGAAGCACCACGGGGTACGTCTGCTGTTTGAGCTTTTGCATAAGCCCTTCCATTTTTGCGGCATAGTTTTCGGTGACAAGTATTACGGCGTACTCGTCCGACTTGGCTATTTCGCGCAAGACGTCCGCCGCCTTGTACTCGTCGTCCACCTTGTACACCGCCGCGCCTATTGCCAAAAACGCCGTCGCGCTTGTGGTGTCGCCTATTACCGCTATTTTACCGATCTTTTCCATGCCGATTACCTATATATTTCGGGTATGCGCTTGTAGAACAAGTCGCGCGAATTTGTTTTTATGCACACAAGCGCGGTCTTTACCGTCTTAAGCTCGATAAGCGTTTCCGTATAGTAGTTTAAAAACGGCGTGAGCGAGCCGTAGTCCGCCACGTCCCTGCGCGTAAGGCAGTACAAATAATCGTCCGCTTCCATCTCCGACTTCCACAAATCGGAAAAGTCGTTTTCCGCTACGCGCTCGGCGTATTCGGCGTAAGGCGTGCGCTCCAGACAGTCCATAAAGTCGTCTTCAAACTTACTGCAATCTATCTTGCCGCCCGATATAAACTGATCGCCCGATATGCCCAGCTTTTTCATGCGCGCGTAAGTCAGAATGTTTTTCATGTCTATTTCCGCGCGGAAATACTTTTTTACTATGGGCATGCCAAGCGACAAAACGTAAGCGTACATCGCTCTTGTCAGCGCAAGGTCGATTGCAAGCGGACTTTCTTCTTTTTGCTCGTCAAGCTCGGTCAAAGCTTGCGCCATAACTCTGTCCAAGTCGTCATAGTCGCCGTCCGCAATTTTGCTTACGGGAAGATCCACGTCGTAATATCCGTCGCTAGGGACGGATATAAACCGCGACTTGTACGCCAGCTTTGCGTTGTTGTACTTAAAGCGCGCAAGCAAAGCTTCCGCAAGCTTTGCGCTCGGCGAGTTTTCCGTGACAAACTGTATAAGACGGTTGGTTTCGCCCACGATAAATCCGTCCACGCTCTGCCCTTCCGAGTAAGCGTAGCCGTAATCGCCCAGCATTTTAAACGCTTCCGCAACGCCCTTGCATTCCACAATGCGGCGGAGCTTTTCGGCGTCCAGTCGGCCGGAAGAAAACACCGCCGACATATTGGCAAAAACCCTTGTAGTGTTCATTTACAGTCCCAGTCGCGAAACCGTATCGAATACGGTGCGTTCTTTCAGTTCTTCCACTATGGAATCCACAGTCAAGTCACGATCGAACTTATCGTTGCGCAAAATCACGCCGCCTTCAAAGTCGCCCTTTTCCTTTGACAGAACAAGCTTCTTTTTGGCCGCCGTGGATACCTTTTTTACCCACTCCGCCGTAACGCGCTTGTCGGACTTTGCCGCAATCACTTGGTCGCCGTCCTCGCAGTACTTGACGATAACGGCTTGCAAAATCTTTAAATACTCCGCGTCCTTAGCCGCAAGTATCTTGCGCTTTACGCCGTAGTATACCGCCGAAACACACGCCTGCTTTGCGGACAGAATGGCCTTGTTGGCTTCCAGTTCGCCCAGCTTGACCTGACCGGCGTACAGCTCCTGCGCCGCGGCTTCCGCCTTTTCAAGGCTTTCTTTTTGGGCGGCGTCAAGCTCGGCACGAAGCTCTTCAAGCTCTACCCGAGTGCTCTCTTCCGCTTCCGCCACGATATCCGAAGCGGCAGACCGCGCAGACGACAGTATATCGTCTATGATTTTCTGTTTGCCTTGCATGCGATTATTCCAAGCCCAAAAGCATTACGCCGAGAATGGAAACGATAAACGCGAATATCGCAAAGATCTCGACAAGAACAAGCATGGGGATTGCGTGGCCGATCTGGTTTTCCTGCTTGCCTACAAGGTTGATGCAGCCGATTGCAACGTTACCCTGCATGATAGCGGATACCAAGCCGACAATGGCGATAGGCATGCAGTACGCAAACATCGTCCAGCCCTGCGCGTCGGTAAGCGCCGCAATGTCGCCGAATGCGTTGAGTTTGATGAGCATCATGAACGCCACGACAAAGCCGTACAAACCTTGCGTAGACGGCATGACCTGCAAAATCATTGTGGTGCCGAACTTGTCGGGCTGCTTGGAAAGAAGCGCCGAGGACGCCTGTCCCGCTCTGCCTACGCCGATAGCCGAGCCGATGCCCGACACGATAACGGCAAGCGCCGCACCGATTATGGCGTAAAATGTACCCATTGTCAAATTCATTTTTATCCTTCTCCTTTTTGAGAATATTTATGGTAAACCTAAAAAGGCAAAACCCCGTTTAATTGTACCTGATGTACTTAGTCTTTGCGCCCATGGGGGCAAACAATCTGCCGCCGCCGTCGTAGAACTTGCCGTAAAACTCCAAAAACTGAAGTCTGGCGTCATGCACGTACGCGCTGAGCACGCCGAGCGCAAGGTTGAAAATATGAAGCACGCTTAGCACTATAGCGCCCAAAACGTATCCCGCAACCGGAATGCCCATTAAGATCTCGCCCAGACTGTTAAACGCAAGTCCGATGGCGCAAGAAGCAAGGCAAAGTCCGAAAAGTCTGCAATACGATAACAGATCGGACACCAAGTTGACAAGCCCGTACAAGCCCTTAAATCCGCCCACGATTTTTCCGAAAATGTTGTTGCTGTTTCGCCCGCCGAACAAAAGAATGAGCGCAACGCCGGTGACCGCAAGAACAATCGCGGCGGTTGAAAGGCCCTTAGGCGGAGCAAAGTTAACTTCAATCCCGAGCATGGGCGCAAGAGACGGCAACGCGCCGATTGCAAGAAGTATAAGCGCGATAAACAGAAGTATTATCGAGCCGCAGTCAAATATAGCCGAAAAAGGCTTTCCGTCCTTGCACAGCGATACAAACTTGATTACAAAACCGGTTACAATCTGAATAATGCCGAAGCCTATGCTGAGCACAAGCAGTAACAGCGGCTTGTCCAGCGGGTTTAAAAGAAGCGCGACTTTTGTTTCGCCGAAGTCTATGGAAAAATATCCGCCGAAAAGCACGCCCCAAATGATTGCCGAAATGCCGCCCATGCCTACAAGCAAGGCGAGCCGCTTAATGCCCACGTCAAACTTTTTGCGCGTGCCCACCACAAGTCCCGCTATGGCAAGGATAAGTCCGTAGCCCGCGTCGCCTATCATTATTCCGAAAAACAAAAAGTAGAATACCGCCATTATCGGGTTGGGGTCTATTTCCCTGTAACGCGGCGAACTGTACATATCGGTAATCTGTTCGTACGGCTTGACAACGCGGTTGTTTTCCACCAGCGTGGGCGGCTTATCCCTATCCTCCGGCGCGAGAAGCTGAACAAACACGTTGTCCGAAGTTTGCTTCACCTGCTCCACCGTGCTTTCCGCAACGCGCTCGGGCAACCACCCTTCCAGTACAAACGTGTTGTCCGACTTTAAAAATCCGCGTTCGGCCTCCACGCGCTCTATATCGAGTTCTATTACATCGTACAAAATGCGCAGGTCGTTTACGTACTTTTCGTAATCGAGCGCGGTTTTGGTGAGATCTAAAATTTGTT
This sequence comes from Clostridiales bacterium, assembly GCA_022508405.1. Classification (GTDB taxonomy): domain Bacteria; phylum Bacillota; class Clostridia; order Christensenellales; family Pumilibacteraceae; genus Anaerocaecibacter. The sequence goes on along the minus strand of JAFLVI010000066.1, from coordinate 794 downwards.
TTTGTATGTCGTCTGTTTCGCCCTGCAGTGCGGCAAGCTTGTCCGCCGCCGTGCAGTCGTCCGTGTACTCGCACTTTACAAAGCCGATTGCGGAAAGAGCTTTCTCTACATCCGCTTCGCCGTTCCGCCTTGCAACTGTTAACGCGACGGTAACGCCTTTACTTACGCGCAACTCGTATGCGCAAGGCATGCCGTCAAGCGCCGCATTTGCCGCCTGTAAAGACGCTTTGCCGCTGTACATAGATATAACAATATCTCCGTCGCGGTGCAGTTCCGAAAACTTTATCGGCATTACGGCGTACGGCGCGTAAGCCTGTGCTTCGGAATTCAGTTCCGCGACTCTTGCCGAATAATCGACAAGCTTAAACGACAACTCCTTTAGGTCGTCGCACACCTGCATAAGCTCGTATTCCCGCGCGGCGGCGTCCGAAAAATCGGCTTTGGTAATAAGCCGTCTGGCGTCCGAATAATTCTCGCGGGACAGCGTGTATTCTATTTGCTTTTCGCCCGTTTTTTCAGCGCGCTTGTTTCCTTCCAGCACTCCCGCCATAAATGCGTGGCGCGCCTTTAAAAAGCCGAGCGCAAAAGATATTTCGCTCTGCTTAAGTTTGAGCTCGCCGTACCTGCCCGATTCGCCGCTTTGCAATTCAAACGGGACGGGGTCGGTCGCCCGCGCCTCAAACAGTCCGCCGCCTACAAGGACGTCCATTATTTTGTTTTGATCGCGCTTGAGCCCCACAAGGCGCAAGTGCGACATTTTGGCTATCGCCATTTACGCTTTGCCTCCGAGAGAC
>JAFLVI010000065.1 GCA_022508405.1 Clostridiales bacterium | reverse complement strand
CGGCGGCAATCGCCATTATCGGCGGTGCGGACGGTCCTACATCCATCTATGTTGCCACCAAAATGGGAGTAAGCAGCGGCATGTTATCCGCAATAACGGTGGCGGCATACTCGTATATGGCGCTTATCCCGATTATTCAGCCGCCTATAATGAAGCTACTCACCACCAAAAAGGAGCGTGCCATAAAAATGGAACAGCTCCGTCCCGTCTCAAAACGTGAAAAAATTGTTTTCCCCATAGTCGTTACGCTTGTATGCGGTCTGATTTTGCCTGACTCGTTGCCACTGCTCGGCATGCTTATGCTTGGCAATCTGTTAAAGGAATGCATGGTGACGGACAGACTTTCGCAGACGGCCAGTAACGGGCTTATGAACGGTATAACCATATTCTTAGGCATCAGTGTCGGCTCAATGGCGGTAGGTACGGAATTTTTGGCGCTTGACACGTTAAAAATAGTGGTGCTCGGTTTGTTCGCGTTCTTAATGGGCACGATAGGCGGACTGCTAATGGGCAAGCTTATGTGTCTGTTGTCGCACGGAAAAATCAACCCGCTTATCGGCAGTGCGGGCGTTTCCGCCGTACCGATGGCGGCGCGCGTGTCGCAGACCGTTGCGCAAAAGGACGATCCCAATAACTATCTGCTTATGCACGCAATGGGTCCCAATGTTGCCGGTGTTATCGGCTCGGCTGTTGCCGCGGGCGTATTGCTTGCGATTTTCTAGCCCATTATATTGAATTAGTTTTTCGGAGTATGTTATGAGTAAAGTAAAAATAATGGAAACGATTTTGCGCGACGCGCACCAGTCGCAAGCCGCAACGCGTATGCGCACGGACGAGATGTTGCCCGCCGCAAAACTCTTAGACGACGTCGGATTTTACGCATTGGAAGCGTGGGGCGGCGCTACGTTCGATTCGTGTCTTAGATATCTGGACGAAGATCCGTGGGACAGACTTAGGACGTTGCGCAAGGCAATACCCAATACCAAACTGCAAATGCTGTTTCGCGGACAGAACATTTTGGGCTACAAACACTACGCCGACGACGTTGTGGACGAATTTTGCCGTTTGTCTATAAAAAACGGCATAGATATAATACGTATTTTCGACGCGCTCAACGATATTCGCAATATGAAGCAGGCGATTGACAGCACCAAAAAGTACGGCGGCACGGTGGAAGCGGCTCTTTGCTACACCACAAGCAAGGTGCACACAATAGATTACTTTGTTGACCTTGCCGTTCAGCTGGAAAAAATGGGCGCGGATATTATCTGCATTAAGGATATGGCAAACTTGCTGTTGCCGTACACCGTTTACGAGCTTGTTTCGCGCATAAAGGAAAAGATTAAGATTCCGCTTCACCTGCACACGCACAACACCGCCGGCACGGGTGATATGGTCAATCTTAAAGCGATAGAAGCAGGTTGTGACATTGTGGACACCGCTTTGTCGCCGCTCGGCAACGGAACAAGTCAGCCCGCAACCGAATCGCTGGTTGCGTCGTTACAGGGCACGCAGTACGATACCGGTCTGGATTTAGACAAGCTTAATAAATGCACTGTTTACTTCCGCAAGGTGGCAGAACGCCTTACAAACGAAGGCATACTCAATCCCAAAGTACTCAAAGTAGACGTAAACGCGCTTATATATCAAGTTCCAGGGGGCATGCTAAGTAATCTTATCAGCCAGCTAAAACAGCAAAATGCGTCCGACAGGCTTACAGAAGTTTTGGAAGAAGTGCCCAGAGTGCGCGCCGATATGGGCTATCCGCCGCTTGTTACGCCGTCTTCGCAGATTGTCGGCACGCAAGCGGTGCTCAACGTACTCAGCGGAGAGCGTTACAAAACGGTCACCAAGGAGACCAAAGGCGTCGTAGCGGGCGAGTACGGCAAGCTTCCGGTAGAGCCGTCTACGGAAATCATAAAAAAGATTATCGGCGATACGCCGCGTATTACGTGCAGGCCTGCGGACAATATTAAACCGGAACTTGACGTATACAAAAAAGAAATCGAAGAATACGCCATACAGGAAGAAGACGTGCTCACTTATGCATTGTTCCCGCAGCTTGCGATTCCTTTCTTTAAAAAGCGCGAAGCCAAGCTGCACGGCATTGACAAGTCAATTTACGATAAGGACAATAAAGTTCAACCCATATGAGAATTCTTTTTACAAACGACGACGGCTACAATTCGGTAGGATTGCATGCCGTCGCCGATTTATTTAAAAGCGAACACGATATCGCGGTAATCGCGCCGGACGTGCAAAAATCCGCCGCATCCCATTCCTTAACACTAAGGCCCAATATATTAAAGTACAAAAAGGTCGACGGTTACGATTATAAGGTTTTTGCTGTCGGCGGATCTCCGGTGGATTGCGTAAAGTCTGCTGTGTCGCTTTTGTTTAAAAAACCCGATTTAATCATTTCGGGTATAAACAACGGCGAAAATCTGGGCAGTGATATCTGGTATTCGGGCACGGTTTCCGCCGCGTCCGACGGGGCGCATTTGGGTTACCGTTCGATTGCGCTCTCGCTTGACAATATGCACGCTACCGAAGACGACTTTAAGGCGTGCGCACTTTTTATAAAAAACAATTTTGATTTACTGATGTCAATACAGCTTCCGCCCAAGAGCTTGCTCAATATAAACTTTCCCAAAGACAAGCCGCTCGGCGTAAAGGTGACAAAAATGAACACTCAAACCACTTTTGTGGATGAGTACGAGTTTTTGGACGAAAATACCATAAATCCGATAGGCAGACGCGATTATTCCGATATTCATGACGACAACGACGAATATTGGTGCAAGCACGGGTACATAACAATTACGCCGCTTTTACCGGACAGAACGGACTATTCCGCGCTAAAAAAAATAGGCGAGGACGGATTTTTACTATGAAAATCGCAGTCATCGGCGGCGGCGCGGCGGGGCTTGTCGCGGCGGGTTGTTGTATGGGAAACGTTACCGTATTCGACCGTAACGAGAAAATCGGAAAAAAGATTTACATTACCGGCAAGGGCAGATGCAACTTTACCAACGTGTGCGATAACCAAACGTTTTTGCAAAACGTAGTTACAAACGCACCGTTTTTGCGCTCTGCGCTTTCCAAGTTTACGCCGTACGACGCAGTGGACTTACTTGAAAACAACGGCTGTAAAACAAAGGTTGAGCGCGGCAGACGCGCCTTTCCCGTTTCGGACAAGGCGAGCGATGTTATTAAAGCGTTAAGCAGATACGCTGTAAGCAACGGTGCGCAAATTCGCCTTAACAGCAACGTAATGGATATTGTGCGTACGGAAAGCGGCTATATTGTGCGATTGTCGGACGGTGATGAGTATTTTGACCGTGTAATAATTTGCACTGGCGGAATGAGTTATCCGCAGACCGGATCGGACGGCAGTGCATACGCCGTTATAAAGCGTTTGGGTCATACTTTAATAGAGCCAAAACCGTCGCTTGTTGCGCTTAACACGCAAGAGAATTTATCCGCCGCAGAAGGGCTTACGCTAAAAAACGTAAGTTTACGCACCGATAAGGTTAAACCGATTTTCGGGGACTTGATGATTACTGACAACGGAATATCCGGTCCGATTGCGCTGACTTTGTCTGCATACACAGCGCGCGGGCAATTTCCGTACAAGGCGTACATAGATTTTAAACCCGCATTGTCACGCGAAGAATTGGATGCGCGGCTTTTGCGCGATTTCGGTATGCAACTTAACAAACAATTTAAAAATGCGCTTGATTTACTCTTGCCAAAATCGATAATTCCGTTTATAATAGATATGTCGGGAGTGGACGGAACTTTGCCCGTCAATTCGGTCACAAAAAAACAGCGTGCGCGTATTGTCGAGCTTATCAAATCGTTTGAAGTTACCGTTACCGGTACGGAAGGCTTTGACCGTGCGGTAGTCACAAGCGGCGGCGTAGACGTGCGTGAAGTAAACCCCAAAACCATGGGGTCGCGCATATCGCGCGGGCTGTATTTTGGCGGCGAAGCGCTTGATGTTGACGCACTTACCGGCGGATATAATTTTCATATCGCGCTTGCAACGGGATACGTTGCGGGTATTAGCGCGGCGGTAGAACAGGATGAATAAAGTAATTTCCATACGCGGCGCCGTAACGGCGCCCAACACAGAAGACGGCATACGTAGCGCTTCGGCAAGACTGATCGAAAGAATTTACTTTAAAAACGGTATTGCCGACAAGGACGTAGTAAACATAATCGTTACGGTCACGAACGACCTGACGGCTTTTTCGCCTGCACGTGCAATTCGCGAAAGCGGACATGCCGTGCCGCTAATCACTGCCGTTGAGCCTAATATAGCCGGCGGAATAGAAAAGTGCATACGAGTTATGGTTACCGCTAATTCCGATAGCGAGCCGTATCATATATACTTAAACGGCGCACGTGCGTTGCGTACTGATTTGACAGACGTATACGCCATAGCATTGGACGGACCGAGCGGTGCAGGTAAAAGCACTGTTGCCAAGCTTGTTTCCAAAGAGCTTAAAATAACGTATCTGGATACCGGTGCGCTGTACCGAGCGCTGGGGCTGGTGTGTCTTGATAACGGTGTGGATGTAAAGGACGGCAACGCTGTGGAAAAATGCATAAAAGACGTCAATGTCGATATTGTTTATCAAAACGGAGTGCAAATTGTTACTGCTGACGGCGTGGACGTGTCATCCAAAATCCGCACGCCCGAAGTATCTATGGCGGCTTCGGCGGTTTCGGCAATTCCGTACGTGCGGCAAAAGTTATTGGGGCTTCAGCGCGGTATAGCCGAAAAAAGTTCTGTAATATTGGACGGGCGCGATATAGGTACGGTGGTATTGCCGCGTGCCGAGTTTAAATTCTTTTTAACTGCGTCCGCACAGGTGCGTGCAAAGCGCAGATTTGACGAATTGATTGCAAAAGGTCAGACGGTTGTTTACGAGGACGTTTACAACGACGTTGTTACGCGCGACAAAAACGATAGCACGCGTGCCGTCGCGCCGCTTAAATGCGCTTTTGACGCTACCGAAATAAATTCCGACAATATGACGGCGGAACAAGTTGCGGCTTTTATTTGTTCAACAGTTAACGGTGATGTACTATGAAAGCATGGTTTATGTTTTTAAAGATAATTTTGTACCCGATTGCCGCGATACTTTGTCCGCGCAAGATCATGAACAAGGATAAGTACAAAAAGTACGGACGCGGGCAGCTTGTAATATCCAATCATTTATCGTGGATGGATATATTGTATATATACTTCGGACTCCCCGGTGGGCTAAAGCGAACGTTGTCCAAAAAAGAGAACGAAGGAAACAAGCTTCAAAGCGCACTTATGCGCAGTATAGGCGTTATTTTTGTGGATAGGGACAAGCCGGAGTTATCATCCATGCGCACATGCATCAACGCGTTAAAGGACGGGCAAACTCTTACTATCTGTCCGGAAGGTACAAGAAACAAGGTGAATAGGGAGTTGCAGCCGTTACACTCGGGCGCGGCGCTTTTTTCGCTTAAGGGTAATGCGCAGGTAATACCGTATGTTGTTCACCACAAGGGTAAGCTGTTTCACCGCAATTATTTGGGTGTGGGAGATCCAGTGGATTTATCCGACTTGTACGGCAAGCGTACGGACGAAGCGACTTTGGCGGAAGCTACGGAACGCTTTCGCATTGCATTGCAAAAAACGCTTGACGAACTTGACGTTTGGGTGGAGCAAAAAGGCTGGAAAAAAGCAAACAAGCAACGCAAAAAAGAGATTAAAGCCGATTCGCGTATACTAAAGCGCAAATACAAGGCGGCAAAAAAGGATTATGCCAGAAGTACGCATAGCAAGTAATGCCGGATTTTGTTTCGGAGTAAAGCGCGCGGTAAACGCTGCGTTAAACAATGCGGGCGGCGATTGCTTTATGCTCGGCGACATTACGCACAACAAAGTTGTTATAGACAAACTCAAGGTGTGCGGGATAAAAACGGTTGCATCTGTTGACGACCTGCCGACCGTAAACTGCGGTAGCGTAATTATAAGGTCGCACGGAGCGGATAAAGCTACGTACAATAAAATCGCCGATATGGGTTACAAAATAATAGACGCCACCTGTCCGTTTGTGGCTAAAATACACAATATTGTAAGTAACCATTATTCAAACGGATATCATATAGTGATTATAGGCGAAAAGACGCACCCCGAGGTAATCGCCACAAACGGGTGGTGCGAAAATACAGCCACCGTAATCGACATAGACAGCGATATAAGCGCCCTGCAATCATACGACAAGCTGTGCGTCGTGTGTCAAACCACGTATGACGGACAAAAATTTAAAAAACTATCTGAAAAAATAAATAAAATTCCTTCAAAAACAGTTGAAATTTTCGACACGATTTGCTATACTACTTATGAGCGTCAAAAGGAAGCTGTTTTTCTTGCGAATGACTGCGACATAATTTTGGTCGTAGGGGACAAAAAAAGCTCCAACACAAACAAACTTTTCGACTTGTGTGCGGCTGTCAATCCCCGTACGCATTTTATACAATCCGTAGACGATCTTAAAAATATTATTATTTCCCGTAGCGACGTGGTAGGTATCGTCGCCGGGGCATCGACTCCGACCGAGTCGATTATGGAGGTAAAGACTTACATGGGTCA
>JAFLVI010000064.1 GCA_022508405.1 Clostridiales bacterium | reverse complement strand
TTGCCGCCAAACGGTTTTCAAGACCGCCTCGTTATGACCGCTTCGATACGCCTCCGAGTATTAAGTTCAGCCTATTATACCGCAAAATATTTAAAAAGTAAAGCGTTTTATATATGTCGCGCGCACGGTCAACTACATTGACAATCGTGCGCGATTGTTGTATAATACGGTTTAGAGGTTGTCATGTCCGAAGAGAAAAAGGCGGCGGTGGCGCGCTACCACCGCAAGGCTTTAATGGAAGTCGCCGACCGCTTGCTTACCGAGCTCGGTTACGACGGCATGAATATGAACTTGCTCGCCAAGGAAGCCAAATATTCCAAGGCGACGGTGTACGTGTACTTCTCGAGTAAGGACGAGATTGTGCGGCGTTTGTGCATAGATCGGCTTGACCTTTTTCGGCGCGAAATAGGCGTAATTTTAAAGAACGACGCGGGGCTTGACGAAAAGCTTGCCGCGGTGCGTTACGCACTGGACGAGTTTGCTCAAGAAGACGGGGTGTATTTCGACTTTATCTGCGCGTCCGCGTTTTGCTCGCCGGTGTCCGACGGTACGGACAGCGAAAAGCAGCTTTCCGCGCTTGTTTTGGGCATACTCAATGACCTTACCGCGCTCATGCCCGAAGCCGAGCTTAAAAAGGCGTGGTATGCGTATTACGGAGAGTATAAAACCGCTAAGATGTTTACGGACGGTGAAAAATGAAAAAAAATAAAAACGAAACAAAAGTAACGCCGCCTTTAAGCGAGCATCTTATAGAGTTTAAAAACGTCAGCAAGATTTACAAGCTTGGCGAAGTGGAGATTCCCGCGCTTAACGGAGTGGACTTTACCGTGGAGCGCGGCGAGTTTGTCGTGGTGCTGGGCGCGTCGGGCGCGGGCAAAACGACGGTGCTAAACATATTGGGCGGCATGGACACCGCGACAAGCGGTAACGTAATTGTGGATGGCGAAGATATAACGGAATACAAGCAAAAACGGCTTACTCTGTACCGCCGCGAAAAGGTGGGGTTTGTCTTTCAGTTTTACAATCTTATAGCAAATCTTAACGCGCTGGAAAACGTGGAGTTTGCCGCGTCGGTCGTGCAAAATCACCTTGACCCTGCGGAAACGCTTGAGCGCGTGGGGTTAGCCGAGCGCGCCAAAAACTTTCCCAGTCAGCTTTCGGGCGGGGAACAGCAGCGCGTGGCGATTGCGCGCGCCGTCGCCAAAAACCCTCTTTTGCTGCTGTGCGACGAGCCGACGGGTGCGCTCGACTACAAAACGGGCAAAATGGTTTTGCAGCTTTTGGAAGACATCAACCGCAAGTACGACAAAACCGTCATTCTTATCACGCACAACAGCGCAATCGCGCCCATGGCGGACAAGGTTATACACATGCGCAGCGGCAAGGTGGAGAGCATTGATTACAATGAAAATCGCGTGCCCATAGAAAGCATAGAATGGTAAAGTAAATTCGGAATTCGGAATTCGGAATTGAAAATGGATGAGATTTAAGTCCGATAATTCTACATTCTGCATTGAATAAAGAGGCTTATTATAAAATACATAATGCTGAAAACGTTTCGTGACATACGCGAAACCATAGGTAGTTTTATATCGATTGTTGCGGTAATAATAATCGGCTGCTTCTTTTTTGCGGGAATTACTGCCGGCTCAAACGCCGTGACCGATCAGGTTAAAGACTATGCCAAGTCTCAGCATTATGCCACGGCGCGTGCAGACTACATGTACGTAAACTCGCCTGCGGTGGACGAGATAGCAAAGTCAAGCGGGGTCAAGCGCGCGGCGGGGTACAATACGTTTTATACGCAGACCAAGCTAAAAGGTATTCGACGTGATATTACTATTACAACGCTGACCGACGGGATAGACATTCCGTACATGATTACGGGAAGATTGCCGGAAAACGCCGCCAAAGAGATTATTGTCGATCAAGTTTCTGCGGAAAAGCTGGGCGTAAAGGTGGGCGACATTCTCGGCTTTGATATAGCGGAAGTGAAAGAAATAACGCTAACCATGAGCACTCAAGGCTCGGGCGGACAGACCCCCAAGTACGAACTTAGCTACGAACAGGGGCATTACGATTTTACGGTGAGCGGAATATATCACTCGCCCGACGTTTTATACAAAGTAAACATGCGCAACACTGCGGCGCGGCCGGACGAGTTTATTATGGCGCAGGTAAATTACGGCGAGATTGCGTTGTTCACGGACGGGGCACAGCTTGTTATTCCGTCCGAGACAGGCATGCAACAAATAGCGATTTCCGAAATCGCTTCGACCGTGCAGGTGTACAACGGCATAAAGGTTATTGCGGACGGCAAGGCGGACTACCAAGCGCTTTTCGGCAGATATTCGCTGTCGAGTGCGCAGGATATATTGCAAATGCTGAACAAGCCGAACGCGGCGGCGGGACTGTTTATGTACGTAATGGAGCGCGACAGCTTTCCGGCGGTGGTGGCGTTTTACAGTATTAACGACACGATTGCCGCGCTTGCGGCGGTGTTGCCCATAATGTTTTTTGCGGTTGCGGCGGCGATTACCGTTATTTCGCTGTCCAAAACGGTGGATAACCAGCGCACGCAGATTGGCGTCATTCAGGCGTTGGGTATAAGCAAAGGCGCTGTGTATTTTTCGTATATCTTCTATGCGCTGTTTGCGTGTATTATCGGCGGCACGGTGGGCGGTGTGCTCGGCATAACCTTAGTGCCCATACTGATCAATGTTTTGTACAACAGGCAGTTTACAATGCCGCCTACGCCACAGCATGTAAGCGTGTTCTTTCTTATACTGGGAATTGTTGTGGCGGCGGCGCTTGCGTGCCTTGCGGCGTTTCTTGCGTGCCACCGCACGCTAAAGGCAAACCCCGCACAGGCAATGCGCCCCAAACCGCCCAAAAAGACAAAACGCATTCTCGCCGAACGCTGGACGTGGTTGTGGAACAGGCTGGGTTTCGGCGCAAAAATGAACATGCGAAACATGTTTTTGCACAAGATTCGCATGCTGCTCTCTTCGGTTGGCATAATCGGGTGCTTGGCGCTTTTAATCGGGTTGATAGGGCTAAAGGACAACATGGACTTTTCGCTGGGCAGATATTATGCGTCAAGCGGTTACGACTTGACGTTGGTCGTGGAAGCGCCCGTCGATTTGACTGCGTTTGACTTTGACGAAATCTCCGACCAAAAGGGCGTGGAGTATTTGGACAAGCTTACGTTTGTGCCGTCCTTTTCGGGCAGGTTTACCTTTAAGGGCAAAACGGCGGACATGACGGTAATGGCGTTGCCCACAGCCGCGCGGGCTCAGGCCGATACAAACAACTACATAGACGCCGATTGCGTAAGGCTGTTTTCCGATCTCAGCGGCAAACAGCGGCTTAGAATAAAGGATAACACGTTTGCCATTCCCACAGAGCTTGCCGACGAACTGGGCGCAAAAAAGGGCGATACCGTAACGGTCAGCGGATACTCGCTGGATAACCGCGCGATTGAGTTTGATATAAAAATCACCGACGTGATTTACGAATACTTCGAGCAAAACGCGTACTGCAGTTACAGCACGTTTGAAAGCTTGGGCGTAGGGCTGTTTGCCGACACGGCGTTTGTCAAGGTCAAGAGCGGCGTTTCGCTCAAAACGGCAATAAATACACTTGCCGGCTACGAGGCGGTGCGCGACGTTCGTTCGTTTGAAGAAACCTTTTCGGCTCGCGAAGACAGAATGAAAATGCTCGATTATGCCGCGGCGCTGTTTACGATAGGGGCGGCGGTGCTGGCGGTCGCGGTCATTTACAACATAACAGCCACAAACCTAAAGGAGCGCACAAGGGAAATAGCAACGCTAATGGTGTTGGGGTACAAGTCGCGCGAAACGGCAAGCATGGTTCTGGTGGAAAACATGGTTATTACGCTTATAGGATGTCTTATCGGTTTGCCGCTGGGATACGGGCTTATGGTGTGGCTTGTCGATTTGGCTTCGTCTTTCCACGTGCTCATTTCCGGATTTTTAAGCTGGTACGTGGCGATAGGATGTATGGCGATGACCTTTGTTTTTTCGCTGCTGGCAACGCTGATGTTCAATACAAAAATAAAAAATATCTCCATGGTGGAAGCTTTAAAAAGCGTTGAGTAAATTCGGAATTCGGAATTATGAATTCGGGATGAAGAATGAAAGGCGATACTTATTTATTTTGTCATCATGAGCGTAGCGAAGGATCTAAACATCTTTTAGCCTTCCCCAATGGGGGAAGGGGGACCGCTTGCGGTGGAAGAGGTTTTAAGGGCGCGCATATGCACGCGACATTATAATTAAGCAAACAAAAACCCTCGTTTTCGAGGGTTTTTAACTTTGGTTATTCGCCAAAAACAAAGTGAGCTCCCGTGTGGCGCGTAGGGGGCATTCTGTTGCCTTTTTTTACGTGCACCGTGCCGAGAACCTTGCCTTTTTCCGATACGATATTGTACTCGCCGGTCTTAGGCGCAATCTTGCCCGATGTAAGCTTTTCCATCTTGGTTTTCCTCCTCTATTCTATTATGTCGAATTTTGGAAGAAATATTTATCCAATTAAGAATTAAGAATGCAGAATGCAGAATGAAAGGTGATACCGCTTTACATTGTTTGTCCTACGAAGCAACCGCAGGTTATTCTAAGCGGAGCGAAGAATCTCAACCTATATTATTATCAACTTTTTCCGTTCTACGCAAAAAAGCTCGACTGAAAAAAAGTCGAGCTTTTTATTGCTTGTGTGGCGTTTAATTGTGCAGAAACCTGCGCATTTCGTCTATGTTCTTTTGTTCCACCCACAGCAGGCGATAGCCTATGTTGAGCACGTCGTTGTCTATATCGGCAAACTCGGACAGCTTTTGTATGCTTTCCGTTACGCCCTTTGTGGTGCCGTCTATTATCATCTTGGCAACTTCGGCCTCGGGTGTTTCGTCGTTGATTTTAAGATTTATCATCATGCTTGCCATGCAACGCGCAACCTTGCCCACCGATTTGGGTGTTTCGCCGCGCTCTTCCAGCTTGCGCGTGACTTGTGCGCAAACGTCCGAGTAGTCGAATATATCCTTTTCAACCGCCGTGCGAAGCTCCCCCGGGCCGATATTGTTGTTTACGTGTTCCAGCGTGTCTCTGCCCATCTGCGCGGCTTGGTGGAGCTGTTTTAAAAACTCCACTTCGCGCTCCGTTCGCGCCTGCACTTCCTTGGTGACGTTCTCAATGGTTTCCGTCGTGTTCATAAGTATAATCCCTCCGCATTTAGCTTGCGCAATCGCGTAAATTTTATGCGGATAACACTGTATTATTCTAAAAAAACCGCAAAAGATAGCACCCCACAATGCAACCGGTGATTGTGGCGACAAGCGCAACGGGGATAGCGTAGCGCAGCCTTCTGACATGCGATTGCGAAAAGTAAATTGTGGAGATGTAGAATATGGTCTCGCTCGACCCATAAATGACGGACGCGCACCTGCCAATATAGCTGTCAGGGCCGTAGTCGGCGTAAATGCCGTCAAGTATGGCAAGCGAGCCCGCGCCCGATACGGGGCGTAGAAACATCAGCTCGGCAAGCTCTTTTGGGAGTCCCACCGCGCCCAGTACGGGTTGCATGGCTGTAGCAAGATATGCGGACGCGCCCGACACGCGAAACGCTTCCACCGCCACCATAATGGCGAGTAGGTAAGGGAACACGTTTATCGTCAAGTCCACCGCCTGCCGCGCGCCGTCAATAAATCCGCCGTAAGGCTCTTTTCGGCGCACAAAGGACAGCAGCAGCACTAAAAGGAATATAATCGGGATTATGTATGCGCTCATGCCGCACCGCCTTGCGCGCTTTGTTTTTTGCTTTTCCGCACGCGTTTTTTATGCCGCGTCGGAGCGGGGGAAAGGGGGAGCGCGGCGTTGTCCGCTGTGGAAAGCTTGCGTTTTTTTTGCGGACGGTCGAATATTTTAGCGCAGATTTTCACGCCGATAATGCCGATTGCGGTTGATAGTACGGTGGCGACAAGCGACGGAAAAAGAAAGTCGGCGGGATTTGCCGAGCCGGCGGTTGCGCGCATGCCTATTACGGTGGTGGGAAGCAGTTGCAGGCTTGTGGCGGAAATAACGGTAAGCATAATCATGTCGGTCGTGGCACGCGGATTGCCCGTATCCATTCGGTTGATTGCGGTTATCGCCATGGGCGTAGCGGCATTGCCAAGGCCCAAAAGGTTTGCGGAAAAGTTCATGGTTATGTACTTGCGCGTTTCGGTATCGCAGGACGGGAAAAGCCGCGAAATTACCGGACGAAGCAGTTTTTCCAGTCCGCGCGATAAGCCCAGCTTTTCGATAAGTGAAAAGAATCCCAGCCAAAACGCGTACAACGCAAGCAGGTTAAGCGATAATTCTACCGCGCCGTGCGCACCGGATATCATGGAATTGACTGCGGCGGCGGGATTGGTAAACAACATCAACCCGAGCGACGCGCAAAGCATAATCAACCATATAATTGCCATGGTATAATGTATGCCGAGCAAAATGCGCTCAATGCCAAAATCCGCAAGTATTTTGCTTGACATAAAAGCAATATAATGATAAAATGACAATACGCCGTTAGGGCGAAAAAACAATACGGGCAATTAACTCAGCGGGAGAGTGCTACCTTCACATGGTAGAAGTCACA
>JAFLVI010000063.1 GCA_022508405.1 Clostridiales bacterium | reverse complement strand
TACCACCGCCGTTGCGGACGGCGCTTCCGCGGCAATAGCCGCTTGCAAATACTTGAGCTGAAGATTTTGTAAAGCTTCAAACCAAATCTGCTACGCAAGAATACAAAAATCATCTTCAAAGACGACTGACTTTACATCATCAAATAATCGTCATTAAGACCTTGTCTAACAAACTTGGTCTTTTTTCTTTTATTTAGTATATTTAACTACTATATAGCACACTTCCGGTTTAATTCCGTCCGTACATACGACATAATAGCTGCGGGGCGTCACCGAACTAACTAACGAACCGACGGACTGCGACGAAGGATTTTATATTCTTCGTGCAGATCGGAACTATCAACGGACATTGCTTGTTTTGTGAAAGAAGTAGGCAAGAACTCTTTATTTAAAATTGTTTTACCGTCCACTTTATAGCGGATGGTTTTGTATTGAAAAAACTTTTACAATATGCTATAATACGCGCATGAGTGAAAAGGCAGTTATAGGAAGATTTGCGCCCACGCCGAGCGGATTTATGCACGCAGGCAATCTTTTGTGCGCCATGCTGGCATACCTTTCCGCAAAGAGCAAGGGCGGCAAATTCATTATTCGCATAGAGGACGTGGACGCAATGCGCTGTCCGCGCTCCGCCGCGCTCGACATTATAGATACGCTCGAAGCGGTGGGGATAAGGAGCGATGAGCCGATTATTTGGCAGAGCGAGCGCACTGCGGCATATAAGGCGGCGGAACGATTGCTTAGTTCGCGCGCGCAAATCTATCCGTGCTATTGCTCGCGTGCCGAACTTCACGCGCCCGAAATAGCGCGACTTCCGGACGGCGGCATCCTTTACCCAAAAACGTGCAAAAGTCTGTCGGCGGCGCAAAAAGCCGAAAAGGAAAAGAAAGTTCGTCCCGCGTTTAGGATTTCCGTTCCCGACGAAGTAATTACCTTTACGGACGGCATATGCGGCAAGCAAAGCCAAAACCTTGCTTTAGAGTGCGGCGACTTTATTCTTAGGCGCAGTGACGGCGTGTATGCGTATCAGCTTGCCGTTGTAGTGGACGACGGCGAAAGCGATGTCTCCGAAGTTTTTCGCGGCGCAGATTTACTTTACGACACACCGCGGCAGATATACTTACAGCGGCTTTTGGGACTCCCCACGCCCGAATACTACCATATTCCGCTTGTGTGCGATTCGTCGGGCAGAAAGCTCAGCAAAAGCGAAGGAGACAGCGCAAAGCGGCTTTTCAAGTCGTATTCCGCGCGGCAGATAATAGGCGAACTCGCCTTTGCGGCCAATATCACTGACGAGCCGCGCCCCGCGGATATCGATGAATTGATACCGTTATACTCGGCGGACAAAATCCCGAAAGAGATTAAATTAAGAATTCAGAATTAAGAATGCAGAATGAACCTCATCCACCGCTACTCGCGGTCCCCCTTCCCCCAAGGGGAAGGCTAATTAGGTTGCGCTTGATGAATTTATAAGATTAACCAAGCGAACAACAATTCCGAATTGGAATTATACTGTATATTCCCACACAGAATGGCAATAATCATCGACATGGTTACATTCTGTTTGGGGTCGGCGCGGGCAAAGCGCGCATATATCAAGACCGTTAAAGATGCAGTGTTGCTGGACAATATAGAAGTGCTGTTTTGCGCCAGCGAAAACGGGCGCAACTACTTTGCGTACGCGCCGGTGCCGTTCGGCGACTTTACGGTGTGCGATTATCTAAGGTACAGGCGTGCTCTGTGCGAAAAAAAGCCCACTGCCCAAGATGTGCAAAGATACGGCATAAACCCCAATACCAAAATATGCAAGCTGACCGCGGCGGCGCGGCGCACCGTTCAATTTTTGGAAAAAACGTGCGGGGAAGCGAATGGGCCGGTTATAGTCAACCTTGACGGAATAAGGTACAGCCGCAGGTGCATGACCGCGCTTATTCGTCTGCTAGTGCACATTCCCGAAGAAGCGTATGTGTTTGTCACCGACAAGCGGTTTGTCACGCGCTTTCGTGGCAAGTGCAACACGCTTTCGTTCGGCGATCAGTCGCGGTATACCACGCACAGATTTTATGCGGCAAAGCTGCTCGCACAAAGAGCGGGAGCCACAAAAGTGTCTATAATGTAGTCGTTACTGTCGACGCATGGGCGCACACCTACGGGTGTGCGTTTTTTCTTTGCTAAAAAAGCAAATTTGCGCCGTATGCCTTAATTTTGCAACGCGCTTATATACCCGAATTGCGTGCGGCGTGGCATACAGGCGCATTTAAGGGCATATAACGGCGTGCGCCAAAAAATAAAACTCATAATTTCGCCTAATTTCACTCAAAAACGCTTTGAAAACGACGCGGTTTATGGTATAATGTTAGTGTGGGTTAAAACCGCCCGCAAATACAAAGTTTTTAATGCTTGAAATAGGAGAAACGCGATGGCAAGAAAGACAGATAACGGCAGCTACAGTTCGAGTTCCATTCAGGTTTTGGAGGGGCTTGAGCCGGTGCGTAAGCGCCCCGGTATGTACATCGGCTCTACCGACGAGCACGGACTTCATCATCTTATTACCGAAATAGTGGACAACTCGGTCGACGAGGCGCTTGCCGGCTATTGCGATAAAATTTTGGTGGAAATCACGCGCGACGGCGCGGTGGCAGTAACCGACAACGGACGCGGTATTCCCGTGGAAATCCATGCCAAAGAAAAGGTGTCCACCGTAGAGGTTGTTCTTACCAAACTCCACGCCGGCGGCAAGTTCGGCGGCGGCGGATACAAGGTGTCGGGCGGTCTGCACGGCGTGGGTCTTTCGTGCGTAAACGCGCTATCCGAATGGCTGGACGTGGAAGTGTACAAAAACGGCAAGATTTACCGTCAGCGTTACAACCGCGGCGTGCCCATGAAGCCGCTTGCCGAAGTGGGCAAGACGGACAAAACGGGCACAAAAATCACGTTCTTCCCCGACGACCAGATTTTTGAAACCATAGACTTTACGTACGATACGGTGCGTACCCGTCTTCGCGAAGTGGCGTACCTTAACAAGGGGTTGGAAATCGAGCTTGTGGACAACCGCAAGGGCAGGGAAGCGCGCGATACTTTCCGCTTTGACGGCGGTATCAAAGACTTTGTCGAGTTTTTAAACCGGAATAAAAACACCATGCTTTCCGAGGTCATTTACGGCGAAAAGACGTTTAAGGACAGCCAAGTGGAGTACGCCATTCAGTATAACGAAGGTTACAGCGAGCTTATTTATTCGTACGCCAACAACATCAACACCGAAGAAGGCGGCACCCACCTTGTAGGGTTTAAAAACGCGCTTACAAAGGTTGTAAACGACTACGCGCACAAGCAGAATCTTATTAAGGAAGACGAAAAGCTGGCGGGCGAAGACGTGCGCGAAGGCATTACCGCCGTTATTTCCGTCAAGCTGACCGAACCGCAGTTTGAAGGCCAGACCAAAACAAAGCTGGGCAATTCGTCCATGCGCTTGCAAGTGGAAAAGGCGGTTACGGACGCGTTTGGCACTTACCTTGAAGAAAATCCCAAAGAAGCCAAAGAGCTTATTATAAAGACCATTACCGCTCAGCGCGCAAGGGACGCGGCGCGTAACGCCAGAGAGCTAACTCGGCGCAAGGGCGTGTTTGAAACGGCGTCTCTCCCCGGCAAGCTCGCCGACTGCACTAGCAGCGATCCAAGCAACTGCGAAATATTTATAGTCGAGGGCGACAGCGCGGGCGGCACGGCAAAGCAAGGGCGCGACCGCAGATTCCAAGCGATACTTCCGCTCCGCGGCAAGATACTCAACGTGGAAAAGGCACGGCTTAACCATGTGTTGGAAAATGCCGAGATCAAAGCGATGATTACGGCGTTCGGCTGCGGCATAGGCGACGAGTTTGACGAGAGCAAGCTGCGTTACGACAAGATAATTTGTATGACGGATGCCGACGTAGACGGCAGTCATATTCGCATACTTCTTTTGACGTTCTTCTTCCGCTTTATGCGCCCGCTTATAGAGCGCGGGCACGTATACGCCGCACTTCCGCCGCTGTACAAGGTGTCCAAAGGCAAAAAGGAAATCTACTGCTATGACGAGAAGGAGCGCGACGAAGCGCTGGACGCGCTTGGCCGCAAGGGGTGCGAACTTCAACGTTACAAAGGTTTGGGCGAGATGAACGCCGAACAGCTTTGGGAAACGACAATGAGCCCCGAATACCGCTCGCTTAAGCGCATCACCATGGAAGACGCTTTTGAAGCGGACGAAATATTCAGCGTGCTCATGGGCGATATGCCCGAACTCAGACGGCAGTTTATTGAGCAGAACGCCAAGCTTGTTACAGAGTTAGATGTTTGAAAGCACATTCATCGCGTAATACGGGCTACGTGTGACTCGGTGGCTTGGTCATGTAGGGGGTTCTACAACCCCATGCCCCGTCGCCCCCTCGCCACCTGTTGCCCGTCTGACGCGCGACTGTACTTTCAAAGACTTATTATGATAAGGAGACTATCGATATAAATATGGCCAAATTACCTAAAAGAAATGCGCCGTCCGGCGGCAGTAATAAGGATTACGTAGATAATACAAAAATTATAGAAACGCACGTTGTTGACGAAATGAAAAAGTGCTTTATTGCGTATGCAATGGCGGTCAACGTTTCGCGTGCCATACCCGACGTGCGCGACGGTCTTAAGCCCGTGCACCGCCGCATACTTTACGCCATGGGCGAACTTGCGCTTTGGGCGGACAAGCCGTACCGCAAGTGCGCGCGTGTTGTCGGTGATGTTTTGGGTAAGTACCACCCGCACGGCGATAGTTCGGTGTACGACGCTTTGGTGCGGTTTGCACAGGACTTTTCCATGCGCTATCCGCTTGTGGACGGACACGGCAACTTCGGTTCTGTGGACGGTGATCCGCCCGCGGCTATGCGTTATACCGAGGCGCGCCTTGCCAAAATCGCGGCGGAGATGCTTCGAGACATAGACAAGGAAACGGTGGACTGGACAAACAACTTTGACGACTCGCTGCAGGAGCCTACGGTACTGCCGTCACGCTTCCCCAACCTTTTGGTAAACGGTTCTGACGGTATAGCGGTTGGTATGGCTACTTCCATTCCGCCGCACAATCTGGGCGAAGTTATTTCGGCAATAGACGCTTTGATCGAAAATCCCGAGATCACTGTGGACGAGCTTTGCAGGTATGTTCCCGCGCCCGACTTCCCGACAGGCGGCTTGATTATGGGCAGAGCCAATATCAAGCGCGCATACAAGACGGGTAAGGGCGGCGTTGTTATGCGCGCCAAAACCGAGATAGAAGAGTATCCGGTGCGCGAAGGCAGCGACATTATGCGCCAGCGCATTGTGGTGACCGAACTTCCGTATCAGGTGAATAAGGAAAAGCTTATCGTCCAAATAGCCGATTTGGTTAAGGACAAGCGCATAGAAGGCATTTCGGACATCAAGGAAGAATCCGACCGCAGCGGCATGCGCATTGTTATAGAAGTCAAGCGCGACGCGCAGGCGCAGGTTGTGCTTAACATGCTGTTTAAGCACACAAACCTGCAAGTATCGCAGGGCATAACCTTCCTTGCGCTTGCGGACGGCGAGCCCAAAATTCTCAACCTTAAGGAGATGCTGGAGTACTACCTTAAGCACCAAGAAGATATTATTGTTCGCCGTACAAAGCACGACCTTCAGGCGGCGCAAGAGCGCGAGCATATTGTGGAAGGGCTTGTCAAGGCGCAGGCCAATATCGACAAGGTTATAAAGATAATCAAGCAAAGCCGCGACAACGTGGAAGCGGCGGAGCGGTTGATGGCGGAATTCTATCTGTCCGACAAGCAAGCCAACGCGATACTGGAAATGAAACTCCGCAGACTCACAAGTCTGGAGATTGACGCGCTTCAGGCCGAGCTTGCCGCGCTCAAGGAAAAGATTGCCGACTTTAAGAGCATACTTGCAAGTCCCAAGCGCGTTACCGATATCATTCGCGCCGAGCTCAACGAGATTAAGGAAGCGTACGACAATCCGCGCCGCAGCGAGCTTGTAATTGACTATGACGAAATAGATATAGGCGATCTCATCGACAAAGAAGACGTGGTAATTTCCATGACGCATTACGGCTATATAAAGCGTCTTCCGACAACCGAGTACAAAGCCCAGCACCGCGGCGGCAAAGGCGTTACGGCGCACCGTCCCAAGGAAGAGGACTTTGTGGAAAAGATGTTTGTCACCAATACGCACGATACGCTGCTGTACTTTACCAACTTCGGCAGGGTGTATGCGGACAAGGCGTACGCCGTTCCCGAAGCGGAACGCACGGCAAGGGGACGCGCGATTGTCAATCTGTTGCAGCTTAACGACGGCGAAAAGGTGAGCGCAATCATTCCCATTTCCGACGATATGTACAAGGGCAACCTTGTTATGGCAACAAAGCGCGGCATGATTAAAAAGACGGCGCTTACCGAGTTTAAACAAATCCGCAAGGTCGGCAAGGTCGCAATTAAGCTGATGGAAGGGGACGAGCTCATCTCCGTTCAGCAGTCCGGCGGCATTGACGAAATACTAATCGCGTCGCAAAGCGGCAAGTGCATACGCTTCTCGGAAGAAAACGTGCGGCTTATGGGCAGGGATACGCAGGGCGTGCGCGCCATGCGGCTTGACGAGGACGACGACGTCGTGGATATGACCATTGTCCTGCCCGATTGCGACGTGCTTACCGTCAGCGAAAACGGCTTTGGCAAGCGCACCGATATAGACGAGTTTAGGCTTCAGTCGCGCGCCGGCAAGGGCATAAAGGCGGGCACGTTCAACGCCAAGACGGGCAGACTTGTCAACCTTAAGCTTGTAAATCCGGACGACGACGTAATGGTTATATCCGACAATGGCACAATAATAAGAATGCTCGTCAAGGAAATCAGCAAGATCGGACGCGGCTCGCAGGGCGTAAGAATGATGCGCGTAAAGAACCAAGGCACCGTAGTGTGCGTTGCCACCGCGCCCCACCAAGAGATAATCGAAGAAGAAGGCGAAGCCAATTAAGAATGCAGAATGCAGAATGCAGAATGCAGAATTAAACAAGAGCAACGGCAATGTCGTTGCTCTTGTATTTTGTTTTTATTTGTGGTAAAATGGTTGTGCTGTAAACAGTAATTTTGCGGAGATATATATGAAGATTATAGAATTTCAAGAGAAGTACCGAGATGATATGATTTTTATG
>JAFLVI010000062.1 GCA_022508405.1 Clostridiales bacterium | reverse complement strand
GTTTAGCTTAACAACGTGCGCGGCGGCGGTCGGCATTTCGCTCGAATCGAAGTCGCCGATAACGACGTTGGGCTCGAGCCCCGCCGATATTACTTGAGCATATCCGCCGTCTGCGGCAATAATAAGATCGTCTTTATTAAAATGCTTGCGCGGCGAAAAAACTTCGCCCGCACCGAATATTACGCACAGTTTTTCCATGCCGTAATTATACCATTTATCGTGCAAAAAATCAACAGCGGGCTGACAAATTATATTTACTTTTGCGCTGTGACGGTGTATAATAAGTACGGTCAGGCGCGTGGGACTTGCGCCCAAAAAGGAGATTGTTATGCCAAAGGTTTATGCGATGATAGCGGACGGCACGGAGGAAGTGGAGTGCCTTGCGGTTGTGGACTTGCTGCGCCGCGCAAAAATAGACACCGCGCTTGTGTCGGTTGACGGAAAGCAAGTAGAAAGCTCTCACAAAATAAACATCAAAGCGGACTATACGGTAGGCGAAGTGGACTTGACCGCCGCAGACCTTATATTCCTGCCCGGGGGCATGCCGGGGTCGGAGCACCTTGCCGCGTGCGGGGATTTGATTTCCGCCGTGGATAAGCAGCTTAAAGCGGGCAAGCGCGTGGCGGCTATTTGCGCCGCGCCGGCGGTGGTGCTGGGCGCAAACGGCTTTTTGCGCGGAAAAAAGGCTGTGTGCTTCCCTGGGTTTGAAGACGGCTGTATAGGCGCGACTGTTATGCCGTCTGCGCGCGTAGTCACCGACGGAAACGTCACCACGGCGCGCGGAATGGGCTGTGCGGTCGATTTGGGATTGGAGCTTATCGGCTTACTCATCGGCAAAGACAAGGCGGACGCCGTTAAAAAAGCGATACAATATTGAGATAATTAGGAATTCGGAATTCGGAATTCGGAATTAGGAATTAAAAATAAGGATAGATTTTAGAAATAAGATACATGGCGATGTAGTCAAAATTCCTTTTTCGCTTGCTTTGGCGGCGTAATTGTGATAAAATAAATAATAGGTGTTGCATAAAAATGTAATACAGCGAGGTTTTCATGGCAATCAACAATGAACAGAACGGGCTGACGCCCACCGATTTTTTGGCGAAAAAATATTTCGACCAAGCGGAAAAGTACTTTACCGGCAACGGTGTACCCGTCGACTTTAAAAAAGCGGCGGACGGATATGCGCAGAGCGCAAAGCTGGGATACGCGCCCGCCATATTTTCGCTGGGCGTGTGCTACATACGCGGCATGGGCGTACAAAGCGACAAAAAAAAGGCGTACGATCTTATCACGCAAGCGGCGGACATGGGCAATCTGGACGCGCAGTTCACGCTGGGGCATTTTTACTTTGACGGCTCGGTGGTGGAACGCGACTACGGCAAGGCGGTGGAAATTTTCCGTTCGACCGCCGACAAAAACCATGCCGGCGGGCTAAACGATTTGGGCTTTTGCTATCAGCACGGTTTGGGCGTGGAAGTCGATTTGGAAAAGGCGTACGAGTACTATATGCGTGCGGCGGAATTGGATTTTGCCGCGGCGCAAAACAACGTGGGCGACTGCTACAACTTTGGGCGCGGCGTCAAGGCGGACGGCGAAAAGGCGTATCTCAATTATTACCGTGCCGCGCAAAACGGTTACGACGTTGCACAAAACAACGTAGGCATGTGCTATCTTAACGGCAGGGGCGTAAAAATGGATTTTGTTCGAGCCGTGCATTGGTTTGAGCAAGCGGCAAAGCTGGGCAATCCGGTAGCCTTTGCCAATCTCGGCTTTTGTTACGAATCGGGCAGGGGTGTGGAAAAGGACGCGGAAAAGGCCGTTCAACTTTACACCGTTGCCGCCGACGCGGACAGCGCACCCGCGCAGTACAACCTTGCCAAATGCCTTAGAGACGGCGTAGGCATAAAGGCGGACAGCGAGCGCGCGTTTTCGCTGTTTAAGCGGGCTGCCGAACAGAACTATCCCGTTGCGTACGCCGAGCTTGCGGATTGCTATTCGCGCGGCATAGGCACCAAAGAAGATAAAGAGCTGGCGGAAAAGTACAAAAAGCTCGCCGAGCAAGCGGGATATCCCAATTCCACTGCGGCAAAGAACTAATAAGGCAAATAATAAATATAATAACCGAACAAAATACGGCGTATAAGCCGTATTTTTTATGTAAAAAATGTCGATTATATCATTCTCCGCGCGCTTTGCTTGACTATTCGGCACGAATATGCTACTATGATAATTGTCGAGTTATATTTAGACGCCGATAAAGTGAGTTTGTATGACAAAAAAGGCAAAAAAGCAAATAATAAATATAGCGGTTTTGGTGGTGCTTATAGGCGTCACCATTACCGTGCTTTTTACCAGTCAGGATATAAACATTCACGACGTGGGGCATTTCCTTTCCGAGTGCAATCCGTGGTTTATCGTGGGCGCGTTTGGCGGCATGCTCGGCTATATAGTTTTTGAAGCAATCAGTCTGCACATAATTGCCCGCAAGCTCGGGCATAAAAGCAAGTTTACGTCGTCTATGGCGTACTCCACAAGCGATTTGTACTATTCGGCAATCACCCCGTCGGCAAGCGGCGGACAGCCCGCCTCCGCGTTTTACATGATGCGCGACGGCATGAGCGGCGGACAAGCCGGCTTTACGGTGTTGCTCAACATAATAGCGTACACCGTGGCTACGATTTTGGTCGGGCTTTTCGGGCTTGTGGCATGTCCCACAATGTTCGGGAAAATAGGGCACTGGTTGGCAAAGACGCTTATAATAATCGGCTTTGTCATTCAGTTCTTGTTGTTGGCGGTACTGCTGTTGTGCCTGTGCCGCGCGCGCGTAATACTTGCAATAGGCAACTGGGGAATCTCGGTGCTAAGCAAACTGCACATCGTTAAAAAGACGGAAAAGTGGCGCGGCAGGCTGGACGGCATGGTCACCAAATATCGGTCGTGTCGCAAGGTGATAAAAAAACACCCCATGTTGTTTGTAAACGCGCTGCTCCTAAACATAGCTCAGCGCGTATCGCAGACGCTTATCCCATGCTTTGTAATTATGGCGTCGCCGCTATTCGGGCAGGTGGACGTGTCGTTTTTGGAATTGTTCTGCATGCAGGCGTACGTGCTTATCGGATACAACTCCATACCGCTCCCCGGCGGCACGGGCGTGTACGAATATTTGTATCCAAACGTATTCGGAATAGGTTTTCCCGATATGATGACGTCTGTGCTTGCGGCAATGATGGTGTCGCGCACGATTTCATTCTATATTAGCATGATCATAACGGGGCTGTACACGCTGGTGTACCACGCGATAGGGATTAAAAAAATCAAGGTGGAAGGCGGCGTGCCGCCCGATATACCGGAGGACGTGGACGTGTTTTCCGCGCTTAAGAGCGACGCTGTAATAAACGAGCTCGGCATAGAGGACGACGCTCCGCAACCCAAACCCAAGCGCGCCAAAAAGTCGGCAACTGCGGAAGCGGACAACATACAGCAATCGGACTCGGGCATGCAATCGCAAGCCGCCGAACAACCGGATACAATTCAATCGGACGAAAATCCAAAGGAAGGTACTTCAGATGACGGAAATAACTGAACAACAGGATACGGTCAAAGAAGAACCCGCCGCAGCGGAAAAACCGACGCGGCGCGACCCCGTGCTTAAGCACTTTGTGGGCTACTGGCATTACGGCGTTATACTTACATATCTTTCGCTTGCGCTGTCCATTTGCGGCATTTGCTTTGCCGCGGCGTACGGCGGTCCGCGCAGGGACGATATTGCCGCGTTTTTTGTTCTGCTTGCGGGGCTTTGCGACGCGTTTGACGGCATGGTTGCCAAAACGCGCAAACACCGCTCGGACAACGACAAGCTGTTCGGCATGAACATAGACTCGCTAAGCGACATGGTGTCGTTTGGCGTTGCGCCCATAATGGTGGGCGTGGCAATGGGCATGACGCGGTGGTACTACTGCATTATATACGTTTTGTTTGCACTTTGCGGGCTTGTCAGGCTTGCGTACTACGACGTGAGCGAAGTAAACAGGCTTAAAGACCCCACGTCCGTAAGGCGAGACAGCTACGAAGGCTTGCCCATAACCAACGTGTCGCTCGCGCTTCCCGTGTTTTATCTGTTTGCCACAATGTTTGACAAGCATCCCGAATGGATAGGGCTCAACTCAAACACAATAATAATATATCAGAGCATAATAATGATGTCGCTTTATATAATTTGCGGCTTCCTGTTTGTGTTCAAGTTTAAGATGTTTAAGGCGCGTGCCAAGGGTCTTATAATAACTGTAGTCACAATAACGGTGCTGGTAATTTCGTTGGCGCTTATACGCTACTACGCGTGCGGCGTTGTGTTGTTCGGACCGCTCACAAAGACCCCTGCCGGAATATAGACGGAATGAGAGAGACAGTAGAAAAACCGCAAGTCCCGAAATCGCTAAGATTTTTGTATTACACAAAATTCGGCGGCTTATGCTTGCGCATTATAAATCGGCGGTGGCTGAGCAAGCTTGTCGGGCATCATCTGGACGGCAGGTTTTCCCGTCGAAAAATAAAAAAATATATTCGCAAAAACGGCATAGACATGTCGGAGTTTGTGGAAGAAGATTACAAAAGCTTTAATGCGTTTTTTACGCGCAGGATAAAGCCCGAGCTTCGCCCGTTTGACATGCAGGGCGACGCTTTGTGCGCGCCGTGCGACGGCCGAGTGTCGGCTTACGTAATAGACGACGAGCTAAAGTTTAACGTAAAAGGCTTTGACTACACCGTGGACACGCTGTTAAAAAACCCCGAGCTTGCGGAAAGCTTTCGCGGCGGTCTGTGCGTTGTGTTCCGTCTGTGCGTAACCGATTACCACAGATACTGTTTTTTTGACGGCGGCTCGGCAAGGGACAACACGTTTATAAAAGGCAGACTGCACACCGTTCAGCCGGTGGCGCTGGAAAGGCGCAGAGTGTTTACCGAAAACTGCAGGGAGTACACCGTGTTGGATACGGACAACTTCGGCACTGCCGTGCAGGTGGAAGTGGGCGCAATGATGGTGGGGCGCATAGTCAACGACGTAAAGCAAGGCAGGTTTGAGCGCGGACAGGAGAAAGGTCGGTTCGAGTTCGGCGGCTCGACAATAATATTGTTGTTGCAAAAGGACAGAGCGGCGCTTGACGACGAGTTTTTTGAAAACACTGCCGCCGACAAGGAAACGGTTGTAAAATGCGGGGAAAAAATAGGTAGCCGCATAAACGCGTGAGTTTTACTTTAGCGCCTATTAAAAATAATTTAATTCTTTATTATCTTTAAATTACTTGATAATTTTTATTTAGTTTGATATAACTCATACAGAGGCAAATCATGAGTTTCGAAGAACAACAAAATCAAACATCCGATGAAATTTCGGAGCAGACGGAACAAGCCGCACAGCAAGAGCCGCAGGCCGAAGTAGCCGCGGCGGGCGCAGCGACGGCGGATTCTGTCGTTTCAACAGGGGAAAAGGGCAAGCAAAAGGCGGCGCTTACGCCCGAGCAAAAGAAAAAGCGCATAAGAAACTTTGTGCTTGTTCCGTGCATGATTCTTATATCTGCGTTTATCCGCTCTGTTTGCGTGCGTTTGTTTATGACTTCGCCCGCGCTCAACTTTGCACCTGGGGGCGTCACCGGTATAGGTACAATGATTGAGTACAAGACCGGATTTTCCACAGGTTACACCAACGTAATAATCAACATTCCGTTAGTTATTATTGCGTTTTTCTTTTTGAGCAGAGCTTACGCAATTAAGTCGGCGTGTGCGGTAGGACTGGCGTCTGCAGGCATGGTACTTATGCAACAGCTTGATTTTCCGCAGTACGGAGTAACTAACGGCGTTATAGATCCTGCTTCCGAGCCGGTGCTGGGCGCAATCGCGTGCGGCGTGCTTGGCGGAGTGGGCGTTGCCATAATGATTCGTGCGGGTGCGAGCAACGGCGGAACGGATATAATAGCCGCGCTCATACAGCGCAAATACGAGGCGGCGGGCATTACTTGGTTTATTATGGGCTTGGACGCGATGGTTGTTATGAGTTCGTACTTTGTGTACGACAACGGCCTTACGCCCGTGTTCATGTCGTTTACGCAACAGTTTGCCAGCGCTTTGGTCGGCGACTTTATTCTTACCGGTTTCAAGTCTGCTATCAAGTACGAGATTATCACAGACGATCCGGAAGAGCTGAGCGCAGAGCTTATTGCCAAGCTAAAGCACAGCGTGACCAAGATCGACGCAATGGGCATGTACGCGCACAGCAACAAGGCGTTGCTTGTATGCGTAATACATAAGCGTCAGGTCACCGAGTTCAACAACATTCTTAAAAAATACAAAAACACATTCGCTTACGTCACAAGCACAAGCGAGGTTTTCGGTAAATTTATTTAATTATAGGACTTTGCACAAGTTCGTGCGTGGTCTTGCTATAAATTTTTGTGCTACGTGCGTCTATGTGTCGCGGACGTAGCTCCACTACGACCACAGCACATATCCTTCGTATCACAAAAATTTTCTACGCAATCCCTACGCGTCACTTATGCAAAGTCCTTTTTTTTGCGCAGGGGTGTTGTTTAAGGAGATATTATGAAAAAATTTAAAGCCCAATCGCAAAAGCTACTCGATCTTGTGGTAAATTCCATATACGTCAACCGCGAAATATTTTTGCGCGAGCTTATTTCCAACGCGTCGGACGCCATTGACAAGCGCAGGTTTATGTCGCTTACGGACAGCACGCTTGCCGCCGATTTCGGCATAGATATAAAGACGGACAAGGACGCCCGCACGCTGACAATATCGGATAACGGCGTGGGCATGACGGACAAGGAGCTTGAGGACAACCTAGGCGTGATAGCCGCAAGCGGCACGGAGGCGTTCAAAAAGGAAAAGGGCGTAAAGGACAATGCCGACCTTATAGGTCAATTCGGCGTGGGATTTTATTCGGCGTTTATGGTGGCAAAATCGGTGACGGTTATCACCAAAAAGGTGGGTTCGGACAACGCATACAAATGGGTGTCGGACGGCGTGGAAGGCTTTGAAATTATGCCCGCAACAAAGGCGGACGCAGGCACGGACGTTGTTATTACGCTAAAAGACGACGACGAGGACAGCTACGGCGAGTTTTTGGAATATTACCGCATTTCCGCGCTTGTAAAAAAATATTCGGATTACATTCGCTATCCCATACGCATGCAAAACCCCAATGGCGAAAACGGGGAAGAAGTTGCCGTGCTCAATTCCATGATTCCCGTGTGGAAAAAGCAAAAGTCCGACCTCGGCGAAAACGAGCTG
>JAFLVI010000061.1 GCA_022508405.1 Clostridiales bacterium | reverse complement strand
TCACTATGGAAAATTCAGTTAGTGTAAACAATCAAAGAAGACTGTCGAGCATGGCTCTCTTTTGGGTGTGCCTGCTCACAACCGTAGGAATAGGGCTTACCATTTCCTACTGCTCCGGCATATTCGGGAATGTATCGGCATACGCTTCCCGACTGCCGTTTAGGATTCCCAAGTGGCTCGTGATCGCCACGCCGCCTATCCTGTTTGTACACATGGGTATTGCGCTGTACCTTGTGCTTGACAACAACGTATCAAGCTACAGCGAACGCATGGTGCGCGGCTGGACATGGGCGTTTTGGATTACGCTGTTTATTGCTACCGCTATCACGCCGTACTTTATTTACCACGGCATGCCGATAGCCGCGTACGTTATGGCTACCATAACCACGGCGCTTGCAATAGGCACGACGCTTTTGTGCTACCGCAGCTCGATCGCCTCAGGCGTCGTTATGACCGTATTCCTTATTGTCGTGACGCTTATCATGGTGTATCTCGGCTACTGGGCGTTCTAATCAATTCGACCGAAATTCGGAATTAAGAATTAGGGGGATAATTGCTATCCCTCTTTTTCTTGTGAGAGACTGTTTATTATCGCGAACAAGCTTGTCGGATTCCCAAGGAAAAGATTAGCGGGCGTTGCGTAAGGATTGCGTAAAAAATTTGTGGGTTACGAAGGATATATGATGCGGTCGTAGTGGAACTACGTCCGCATTATATAGACGCACATAACGCGCAAATTTTTAGCAGGACTATGCATAAGCCCGCTAAATCTTTTCCTAAAATGCAAAACGGCTGGTAAAAAACCAACCGTCTTGCTATAAAATAAGGGGGAAAATGATGAGCGAATTAAGGTGTAATCGGTTTTAGCACAACAGCATAACGTTGATTACAAGCTTATTATAATTCCGATAAATCGAGATTGTCAAGCAAATTTAAGCGGATTTTAAAAATTTTTTCGCTTTTTGCGTACATTCCATTATATGCGCGTCTAGGCAAATAATTACTCTTTTTTGGAATTATTTGCGCTTTTTGCGTTCCGGTTCTTGTTTTCGGCATTGCGGCGCGACTTTGTCTTTTTAAGTATGGACGGCGGAACGACCTTTAGCATATCCTTTGCTTCCGGCATAATCTCCAGCGCAGACTGTATAAATTCCGCACCGTTGATCTTATCGTTGAGCTCTTTGCCGTTGTCCAAGTACAGCGTGCCCACCAAGCACCGCGCAAGACCTTCCCACTCGCCGCCCTTTTTGACGGCTTTCAAGAACTTATCGGACGCGTCTTTGGCGTGACGTTTTTTGATTTCTATAAGCCCGTCCATCATAATCCGGAACACGCCTTTAAACGGCCTGTCCGTGACTTTGCGGAAAAAGTCGCCGTTCTGCGCCGAGTTGATGTCGGTAGCCGCTATGGCGAATATTCTCTTTCGAGCAATGGCGGCAATCTCCGCGGCATGCCTGTCTTTTGACTTCTCGTCCGCGTCGCACTTGCAATAAATTTCCAACGCCTGATTTATATCCGGTTCAACGCCCAAACCCAACTCGTAGCAGACCGCCATATTGTATAGGGCGCAACGGTCTTTATGTTCTTCCGCTCGGGATTTGAATACAGCAAAGCCTTCCTCGGCATTGCGGTTTTTTATTTCCAAAATACCAAGTCGCACCGCGGCGTCCTCGTCGCCGCCGTCGGCCGCACGCATGTAGCAATCTCTTGCTTTTTTCAGGTCTTTTTTTACGTATGCGCCCAGCTCGTAGTAGAAGCCCATATTGAACAGCGCCGCAGGATGATTGCCCTGAGCGGCTTTTTTCATAAATTTAAGGGCGGTTTTGGTATACTGAGGTGAATAGGTGGCGATTGCCGCGGCGTAGGCGTACTGCCCTTCGGGTGTGCCGGTTTGACCCTTAAGCTCCTTAAGCTTGCGCTTGCTCTCTTTTTTGGTGAGCTTTTCCGGCTCTTCATCACCGGAAAGATCGGTAAACGCCGCCTTGTTTATTGCGCAGTATTCGCCCAGCGCGGCGTACGTATACGCATAACCGTTGTAAACATATTCCTGCACGGTTGTGTCGCGCTCTACCTTGCACGACAGTATCAACGTGAGCACCGCGCCTACCGGCGGAATAAAATCGAACACGCCGGTTACTATGCAAAACGTTTTGTACGAGTTTTTGGACAGCATAATGCAGTACACGCACGACATTATATACGCGGCATAAGTAATGCACAGACAGAACGAAACGACGTACATGGCATTAGCAACGCCAAATGCGTACATTAAAAGCTGAATCAAAAATAAAACCACGCTCATGCTCAAAACAAGCACGGCGGCAAACCCTATTACCGAAGCGCACGATGTTTTGCGGTTAAGAATAATCAACCCCGTCATCTGCATGACGGTAAACAGAATTAACCCGATGTTCACGTAAAACATTATACGCGTTAACGATTGTGGATCGGCTACAGCAACAGTCCACGCACTTATAGCCGCAAAACTAATCTCGCCCACTTTCTCACCCTTTATCTGTTGCAAATTGCAATGAATATTATATCAAACAAAGACCGCCATGTCAATACGTTTTTCAAATTAAGAATAAGCAACGGAAAATGCAGAATTGTATATAAGGATACCGCGCCTAAAGCGCGTCTGAATTTTCATCCTTATTTTCATTCTGCATTCTTAATTTTTAATTCTTAATTTTCTACAGTTCCGCCGCGTCTTGGGGTTTGTAGCCTTCGCCGTAAATTTCCATAGCGGACGACACAATGGTAAACGCTCCGCTGTCGTACTTTTTTACAACGTCGCGCAAGCGCGGATACACGTACTTTTTAACCGCGCACATAATTACCGTTTTTTGGTTGCCGGAGTATGCGCCTTTGCCGTCCATGATGGTTGCGCCCACGTCCAAATCCTTTAACAGTCCGTCGCAAATCAAATGTGCGCGCTCTTCGGTGGTTATTATGTACACGAGCATAGCGGAGTTGCCGCCGTACAGCACTCGGTTGAACAATATTGTAAACACTACTATGGATATAGCCGTAACAAGCAAAAGCTCCAAATCCCTGTACACAATAAAGGAAGCCGTAACAATAATAAAGTCTATGGACATTGATATTATTCCCGTCTTGACGTATCTGAATTTTTTTCGGATAAGCTTGGTTATAATATCCGTTCCGCCGGTACTGCTGCCGGTGCGGAATATAAGTCCCAGCCCGCCGCCGAAAAGTGCGCCGCCAACCACAGCCGCAATAATCCTATCCACTTTGGGCATATAGGGCACAACAAGTCCCCACAGCTCCATAAGTCCGGACGAAAGTCCTACCACTGCCAGCGACGTGAGTACAAACATTTTTCCTATGAATATAAGTCCTATTACAAACAGCGGTATGTTGATTATAAGTATAAGCCAGCCCGTGCCTATTTTGTTTCCGGTTGCGGCGTTTATAAGAATGGATATACCGGTGACGCCGCCCGCCGCCATGTTGTTGGGATCGAGAAATATCGCCACGCCAAACGAATACACAATGCACCCCAAAACGACCATCGCGCTTTTCTTTAATAAATTTAATTTGGCTTCCTTGTTCATTTTTTTCTCCATAAGATAAACCGATTGCCTATTCGTCCTTCATGCCGTATTCTTTGGCAAGTCCGCCTTCAGCGGTTTCGCGGTAGATGCGCGACATATCCTTGCCGGTCTTGTACATGGTTGCCACCACCATGTCGTACGAAATCTTGCGCGAATCGGTAAGGAAATTGGCAAGGTTGACTGCGTTTATCGCGCGCATGGCGGCAACCGCGTTGCGCTCTATGCACGGGATTTGCACCAAGCCCTTTATGGGGTCGCAAGTAAGCCCCAAGTGGTGTTCCAAGGCAACTTCCGCCGCATATTCGATTTGATTTATATTCATGCCGAAAAGCTCGCCGAGCGCCGCCGCGGCCATAGAACATGCCGTGCCTATTTCCGCCTGACAGCCGCACTCCGCACCGCTTATGGACGCATTGGTCTTGACGACGTTTCCCACAATGCCCGCAGTGAGCAATGCATTAAGTATCTTTTCGTCCGGATATT
Organism: Clostridiales bacterium; assembly: GCA_022508405.1. Taxonomy (GTDB): domain Bacteria; phylum Bacillota; class Clostridia; order Christensenellales; family Pumilibacteraceae; genus Anaerocaecibacter. The sequence continues at coordinate 3,284 of JAFLVI010000061.1, read as the reverse complement.
TGTACTTGTTCTTGTAGTAGTACAGCACCGCAGGCAGCACGCCCGCCGCGCCGCACGTGGGTGCGGTTACTATTTTGCCGCAGGACGCGTTTTCTTCGCCCACCGCAAACGCAAACGCGCAAACAAGCCTGTTTTCTCGCGTCATGCCGTCCTCGAAAACGTTGTTGCTTTCGTACAGCGTTTTAGCCTTGCGCTTTACGTTAAGTCCGCCGTCCAACACGCCGTCCGTGCGCAAGCCGCGCGAGATGGCGTCCTGCATAACATTCCACACTTCGCGCATGTAATCGCGAATGTCGGGGGTGTCAAACTGCTCGGCATACTCCCACAGCCTGATGCCGTTTTGCGTGCAATACTCTTCTATCTCTCGGAAGTTTTTGTGCGGATAGCAATCGGGAGTCGCGCTCTTCTTGCCCTTAACTTTGTATGCGCCGCCGCCCGTGCTTGTCACACGCCACTTTGCCGCTTGCTCGCCGCCTATGTATCCCATTATATCAAAAGTATTGGGGTGCGGCAAATCCTTTTTGTCCACGTCAAACTCGACCGCAACGGGCAAGTCACCGAAAGTAGCCTTTATCACTCTGTCGGTCATATGCCCCCTGCCCGTTTTGGCAAGCGAGCCGTAAAGTATTACTTTGTATTCGTCCAGCCTTCCGTGTTCTGCCAAAAACGCACGACACGCGTTTTCGGGCGCAATCGTGTGCGAACTGGACGGGCCCATGCCGCATCTGTATAGCTCGGTCAATGACTTCATAACAACCTCGTGGCGCTATTCTCGCCCGAATATTATATATCATTTTAAGGAATATTGTCAAGACGAATAAGAAGCACCGCAAAAGTACGCGCACAATGTTTTACGCCGGCAAACAATCTTTTATTCGCATTCCCAAACGGTAATTAAATCAGTTTTCTACGATTATATATCCCAAGCGCAAAAGGTGCATATAGACCTTATCGAGATTGGTATAATCGTATGCGTAAAGCGAACTCAGCTTTTGGAAGCCTTCGTCCATAGTTCCGTCCTTTTTCACGCCCGCCCCGCCTTGCGGATACATCTCGGCGTATTTAAAGCGGATAAGCTCATCCAACCCCGCATGCGTAGTTATGCACGCTTGAAGCTTTTTTTCTACGTCTTTATGCGCCATTTTGCCGTCCTTGAGCGTCTTTTTCATATCTTCTTTGGACATCTGCTTAAAGTCGGACAGAATATAATATGCGTTCCAGCGCGCATGTTCCACATAGGCAAGGACGTTGCTCGGCTGCGTCCCGAAAAAGAAATTATAGTTGTTGTATTGATTCATGGCGTTGGGGTCGTCGCAATCGCGGCTCATGTACGGATTGCGGTACAGCTTACAGTATTCATCATAGTCGATTCCAACTTCGTCGCCCGTTTTCTTTTTGAGCGAAAGCCCCATAAGCCCCAGCTTAAACGGCAAATTCAGCACGCTGTAAATATTGGAAAATTGCTCTATGGGATTTATCTTTTCCCATATCTGGATTATTTGCAGCTTGCTTGTAGGGTCGTTTTTTAGCTCTTCTTTCAGCTTGCTGTTCCAATCGGCGTTGGGCTCGCCCTTGATTTTTTCGATAAGCGCGGCAAGCTCCTTTTTGTCGTCTTTTTGCGCTTCGTACAAAATGTGGTTAATGCGCGCAAGCGTCATCAAGTCGTCGTCCACTATGCAGTCGTGGGAGTAAACCTCGTTATCCGCTCCGAAGTATGTAAATTCTTCGTCCGCGTCTTTAAGCGCTTCGTGCTTATCGTTTTTGGCACGCACAAAAATCTTGTACGGTCCGGTACCACGCACCATGCGGTTGAGCGTGTGCGCGTAGGACGCATCTTCCAAATCGCCGGAAAGCGAAACGATAAAGTAAGTAAACGAATTCTTATTGACCAGCTCGCAAAACTCCTTTCGCGCCTCGACGGAATGTATGTCTATGCGCTTATCGTTTAAGGTATTGCAAATCTTTTCCGGCTTGGGAAAATCGGTTTTGCCGAAATCCCTGTCGAATTCAAACTTAAACCGCGAAAAATATTCGTTGTGCAGTCGCTTTTCCGCCGTATCGTATATGTGATAATTTACAAGAGAAGAGCCCAGCTTTTTGCCGTCCTTTTTGGCAAACTGGAACTGCATTGCCGCCAATTTAAAGAGTTCGTAATTGACTTTTCCAAAGCCGACAAAGACGACGTTTATCGTCTTGTCGGGAAGCAACGCAAAGTCGTCGTCAAAGAATTCGCGCGGGATATATTTGCTTATGGGATATTCCTTTATAAACCTGCGCGCCAAAAGCTCGTGTTTGTCAAAGCATGTGACAAAGGTGTACGCCGACCTTTCCGTGGGAATAAACTTTTCTTTTATGATTTTTGTTTCTTCGGCGTCCGCTTCGAGATGCAAGTAAAGAAGCGACCTTTCCTTGCCCTTTATCTTATGAAAGATATCGATAATTCCGCTGTACGAGTAACCTGCGTCTTTGAATACAATCAAGTGGTGCTCGCCCTTGCGAAGCTTTTTTGCCATGCGCTTGGAAGTGAGCGGAAAACGGCAAGCGGTGACGTGATCCTTTAAAAGCTCGAAATAACGGGCGCGCGGCATGTTTTCGCACCAAAGAATACAGCCCTTGTTGTTTTTTGCATATTTAATCGCCGATTCGCAATCGCCTATTACAATATCGCAGCCTTTGGATATGTAATATACGCGCTTAATAAAGTTGCGGATTTGAACGCTGAAAAAGCTTGCGATGCTCAAAATGCCGGTCAAAACGCAAAGAATCTGCGCTATGACAAAATCGGCATAAAACAGCGAATACTCGCTTGCAATCGGATTTATAAGCGCCTGCTGAATCTTGAATCCAAATACGTCCAACGACGTCGAAACCAAATGGAAATAATCAAAGAACCCGAGCGTTTGCTGCGACGCCACCGCATTGTAATTCATTCCCGTAACATAAAGAAAATAAATAAGCAAAAACGCCGGTATCATGTAAAACAGATTGCGCTTGGAAATAAGTTCTTTGTCTATTAAAAAAGTCCTGACGGCAGTCCACACAATAAGCGCGGCAATCACAATCGCCGAAGCCAGAAACAGTCCTTCCAAAAAGTAATACATATACTCCCTCTTTCCGTTTGTTTATCTTATTTTATCATGCAATAATACAAATATCAAGCGAAAATTTTTTATTGTGTTATATTAAGCATTAGTGAAGAGAGAAGAAGTAAAAATCGGCAATAGCTGTACGCTCTTGCCGATTTTTGGTGGAGATGACCGGATTTGAACCGGTTTCCGACGCGG
>JAFLVI010000060.1 GCA_022508405.1 Clostridiales bacterium | reverse complement strand
GTTACACTACGCACGCTTTCCAAGCGTGTGCCTTCAGCCGCTCAGCCATCTCTCCTAAAAGCCCGCGTTCATATTTTGAGCGCGGGATTAAAGATTTTGTAATTAAAAACAGGATGACGCACTTCCCTTGTGCGTGACTCCAAGGATTAACGCTTGGAGAACTGCGGAGCCTTACGCGCCTTTTTAAGACCGTACTTTTTGCGCTCCTTCATTCTGGGATCGCGGGTCAAAAAGCCTGCTTTTTTGAGCGCGGGACGATACGTCGCGTCCACGTTGCAAAGCGCACGGGAAATGCCGTGACGGATAGCGCCCGCCTGTCCGGTGAAGCCGCCGCCGCGCACGTTGACGATAACGTCGAACTTGCCCATTGTGTCGGTTTCCGCGAACGGTTGATTGACTATAAGCTTGAGCGTATCAAGCGGGAAATAATCGTCGAGTGTACGCTTGTTGATCGTAATCGTGCCCGAGCCGCCTGCCAAAATACGCACGCGCGCGACCGCCTTTTTACGTCTGCCTGTACCCCAGTACTGAACTTTCTTTTTTGCGGAAGATTTAGCTGCCATAGCTTGTTACCTCTACTTATTGTCCTTATCTTTGTGGAGCTCGATTACGAGCGGTTTGGGCTGTTGTGCCTCGTGATTGTGCTCTGCGCCTTTAAACAGCTTAAGCTTTTTAATCATTGCCCTGCCGAGCGAGTTTTTGGGAAGCATGCCCTTGACTGCCTTCTGCACGGCCTTGTCCGAATTTTCCTGAAGGAAATGCGAATACTTTTGCTGTTTGAGTCCGCCCATATATCCGGTGTGATAGGTGCGAAGCTTTTTGTTAAGCTTGTCGCCGGTGAGCACAACCTTGTCCGTATTGACAACGATAACAAAGTCGCCCACGTCGGTGTTGGGCGTGTATTCGGGTTTGGTCTTGCCCTTGAGCACGGACGCAACAACGCTTGCAAGTCTGCCGAGCGGCACACCGGCCGCGTCGACCACGTACCAATTACGCTTGTATTCCTTGTCGCCAATCTTGTAATCGGCGGACTTGGAATTGATCTTTTTTGCCATCAATGTTTTCATCGAAAACAACCTCGTAAATAATAGTTTCAAGCGCAAACGTTTCACGCCGCCGCGCTAAGACTGTTAAACCTGCGGCCCAACGGGTCTGGTAAAACCGCTATTAAACAGTGCAATGTATATTATATAGAATAAAAAAAGAATTGTCAACTGTTTGTAATTAAGAATTAGGGCGCTTCTCACATAAAAATCATCCTAATTTTTAATTCCGAATTGTTAATTCCTAATTCCGAATTTTCTTTATATGCTCAAAAATTCGCCAAAAGCCGACAAAAAGACATAAAAAGCCCGCGTGGAATTTCGGCAAATAATGTTGATTATTGTCGCATAAACCCTTACAATATTATTATGGAAAACAAGAATGTCTTATCCGAATATACGGCAGTGCTTGCCGATCCGTCTTTCCGCCTGACCGCAGAAAAGCTTACCATGAAGTGCGGTGTGCGCTCCGACCTTAAAGGCAGCAAGTGCCTTGTGGACGCAATAATATTATACGGCACGGAATTGTGCTCGGGTTTTTGCGAGATTTATCGCATTATCGGCGAAGTACGGCACATAAAGCCCAAATCGGTCATGCGTGAAATATCGTATGCCATATCGCAAGCGTTCGGAATTGTCGACCGTTTATCCAACATTGTAGACGTCACACTCACCCAAAACGATATTCACAGCGGGCTTGTAATCGCCTATCTCGGCAAAATATTCAAGCACCCCGACCTTGCGCTTTACGCTTAGCAAATGCAGAATTAAGAATGCAGAATGATTGATTGTTGGGCCGAATTATTTTATAAATGCGCGAAGCGCTACCTTAACGGCGCTTTAGCGCCCGCATTCTTAATTCTGCATTCTTAATTCTTAATTACAAACGCGCCCGTCATACCGACAGGCGCGTTTGTGATGGTAAGAATGTCGGGCTTTCGCCCGAAGGGGAAAGCGATTAGTGTGTAAGGAAGAACATCAATATGAACATTACCGCAATAACGATAGTGACAACATTGATTTTTTCTTCGGACTTATCGAGCGTTTCGGGCTCGGTCTTTTTGCCTTTGAACAGCATCAAGCAGGCTTTAATTACTAACCACGAAATGATACCGAACGCAATGCCGTAAGAGATGTTGTAGGTAAGCGGCATCATGGCGATTGTAAGGAATGCGGGAACAGCTTCCGCCGCGTCCGTCCATTCGATTTCGCGTACGCAGTTCATCATGAGCACGCCTACGTAAATAAGAGCAATAGATGTAGCCGCGCTGGGTATCATGGCAGCGATGGGGCTGAGGAACATAGCCACAAGGAAGCAACCGGCGGTCATGAGCGAAGCAAGACCGGTGCGAGCGCCCGCGCCGATACCGGCGGAAGATTCGACAAACGTGGTAACGGTGGAAGTACCGCCAATCGCACCCGCGGTGGTGGCGATAGCGTCGCAGATCATTGCCTTGTTGATGTTGGGAATGCCGCCGTCTTCTTCGAGCATATTGCCGCGCGCGCAAGCGCCGTACAGCGTACCCATTGTATCGAACATATCAACCAAGCAGAACGCAAACGAGCTGGAGATGATTACAAGTGCGAGCGAGCCGCCGTTGTGCGTGGCAAGATAGCCGTCAAAGTTGAAACCGTCAGAGAACACCTTGCCAACCGCTTGAGTGCCCCAATCCTTGAAAGCGGTGCCGGGGTTGTCAAACGTAAAGGTATCGATAACATGGATGCAGCTTGCGTCGCCGTAGCCGTAGCCTATAGCCATAAGGATCCAGTAAAGCGCCGCGCCGCCGAGAATAGCCCACAGCACCGCGCCTTTAACTCCCTTCTTGGACATGATAGCGACTGCCATAATGCCGACAATAGTGACGATAAGCGGCATTACCGAGCCATATGTGGCAGAACCGCCCATCTTTGCGGGAAGAAGGTTGAACGAAGCAAGTTTGACGATAGTCGCCGAATTGACTGCTCCGTCTACAATTTGAGCATCTGTAGTGACAAGTCCAACGTTTTGCATACCGATAAAGGCGATAAACAAGCCGATACCTGCGGGAATAGCCACGCGGACTACTTTGGGGATTGCGTTGAACAGCATTTTGCGAAGACCGGTAACGGTAAGCAAAATAAATACAACGCCGTCAATAAGAATGAGTACTAACGCATTGGCATAGGAAAGCCCGAAAGTGAAGCAGATGGTATATGTAAAGAATGCGTTAAGACCCATACCGCTAGCCTGAGCCATAGGCAAACGAGCCAAAAGCGACATAAGCATCGTGCCGATAATGGCGGACAAAGCAGTCGCAATGTAAATTGCACCAAAGCTGGGGCCTGTCAAGCTGAGCATGCCTGCGTTTACCGGCAGGATGTAGACCATTGCCATAAACGTGACAAGTCCGCCGATAATCTCTTTGCGGAAGGTCGATCCCGCCTTCCTTATACCAAAGAACTTGTCGAGTTTTGCGGCAAAGCCCTTATACTCGGGTGCGGCGGCAGTGCCGCCTTGTTGTGCAACGGGTTCTTCCGTCTGCACGGTCTTGTCTTCTGTTTCCATAGACTCTCCTTTTGTTTTTTATTTAACCGACTTAATCGGTCAGTGACAAAAATAAAAACGAGATATTACTTTTCGTATATCTCGCGTTTTAGAATGCCCACGTAGGGCAGTGTGCGATATTGTTGTGCGTAGTCCAGTCCGTAGCCGACAATAAACTCGTCCCCTATCTCGAAGCAAGCAAAGTCCGCCTTAATGTCCACTTTGCGACGTGCGGGCTTATCAAAGAGCGCAACGGTGGTAAACGAAGTTGCTCCTCTGCCGGTAATAAGGTCGCGCATGCGCTGCAAGGTATAGCCGGAGTCCACAATGTCCTCCACAAGCACAACGTCCCTGCCCGTCACCGGCGTAGCCAAATCCATCACGATTTTGGGCATGCCCGAGCTTTCCGAATTCGCGCCGTATGACGATACCGTCATAAAGTCCATCTGAACAGGTGTTTTCATTGCGCGCACCAAATCGCAAAAGAACATGACGCTGCCCTTGAGCACGCTGATAAACAGCGGGTTCTTGCCGGCAAACCGCTCGTCCAGCCATACCGCCGCGGCGGTGACCTTTTCCTTTATTTGCTCTTCGGTGAGAACTATGCTTTGGATATCCTTGTTCATAGTCACATTATATCACAATGTGACGAAATTGGCAAATATTTGACAAGACATTTACCCGTTTTTTATATGAAAATTTTTTACACAAATTGCGCGAAGTAAATGCCGATGTAAAATCGTTTGCTTTTTTACCGTCGATAGTATATAATGATACAAATATTTATTTTTGGCAGGTGTTAATATGGATTTGACTTACAAGCGGCGCAACGTTTACGCCACCGCAGACAAAGCCGAACTTAAGCGAATTATGGATTATTCAGAAGGCTACAAAAGCTATTTGGACGGCGCAAAGACCGAACGCGAAGCGGTTGCGTACACAATCGCAATGGCGGAAAAAGCGGGCTACAAGCCGTACACGCTGGGCGACAAAATAAACAAAGGCGACAAGCTGTATTACAACAACCGCAACAAAGCGCTTTTTATGCTGCGCGCCGGCAATGCGGACATAGCCAAAAACGGCGTTCGCATTTTGGTTGCGCACATAGACAGCCCCAGACTGGATCTAAAGCAAGTGCCGCTGTACGAAAAAGCGAGCATGGCGTATCTTAAAACGCACTACTACGGCGGAATCAAAAAGTATCACTGGCTTACAATCCCGCTTGCGCTTCACGGCGTTGTCGCGCTCAAAAACGGAAAGACAGTCGCCGTAAACATCGGCGAAAGCGACGCCGATCCGGTGTTTTACATAACCGACCTGCTCCCCCACCTTTCGCAGGAGCTCAACCGCAAGACAATCGGCGAAGGATTCGAGGCGGAAAACCTTAACATAATAATAGGCGGCATACCTGCCGAAAACGAGGACAAGGACGGCGTCAAAAAGAACGCGCTAAAGCTTCTCAACGAAAAGTACGGCATTACCGAAGAAGACTTTTTGTCGGCGGAACTGCAAGCCGTGCCCGCAATGAAGGCCAAGGACGTGGGACTTGACCGCGCGTTTATTGCCGCATACGGTCATGACGACAGCGTGTGCGCTTATCCCGAAATTACCGCAACTCTGGAAACGGAAACCGACCAGACGGTGCTGACAATACTCGCCGACAAAGAAGAAATCGGCTCGGAAGGCAACACCGGCATGCAATGCGTACTGATTGACGATTTGCTTAACGAAATTGCAAAGAGCTACGGCGTAAATCCCGCGCTGCTTCGCTCCAAATCGATGTGCTTGTCCGCAGACGTAACCGCGGCGTACGATCCCGATTTTGCTTCGGCGTTTGAAGAGAACAACGTCGGTCAGGTCAACTGCGGCGTAACTATGAACAAGTTTACAGGCGCGCGCGGCAAGTCGGGCAGTAACGACGCTTCGGCGGAATACATTGGATATCTTCGCGGAGTGTTTGAAAAAGCGGGCGTAATCTGGCAGACCGGCGAGCTGGGCAGAGTGGATCTCGGCGGCGGCGGCACGGTTGCCAAATACATAGCAAAGATAAACATAGACACTGTGGATATGGGCGTACCCGTGCTTTCCATGCACGCCCCTACCGAGCTTATCAGCAAAGCCGATTTGTACACCGCACACAAAGCCTTTTCTGCATTCATCAAATAATTTAATTAAATAGAATACACAAAAAATCCGAGCGCTTTGCTCGGATTTTTATTTATCTTAACTTTTCATTACTTCAAATCATCCTTAGTTCTGGAGAACTCTATTACGTCGCGGATATTAGACATGCCGGTTACGTACATGAGCATGCGCTCAAGTCCCAATCCGAAACCGCTGTGCGGCACACTGCCGAACTTGCGCAAATCGAGATAGTTTGCGTAATCGGCAAGCTTCATGCCGCGCGACTTGATTTCGTTTAACAGTTTGTCGTAGTCGGCTTCGCGCTCCGAGCAGCCTATAATCTCGCCCACCCCGGGTACCAAAAGGTCGGTTGCGGCAACGGTTACGCCGTCGGCGTTTTGCTTCATGTAGAACGACTTTATCTTGCGCGGGTAGTTTACAACAAACACCGGCTTTTTAAAATACTCGTCGGTAAGGTACCGTTCGTGTTCGGTCTGCAAATCCAATCCCCACTCTACGGGATACACAAATTGCTTTCCCGACTTTTTAAGCACTTCTATTGCGTCCTTGTAATCAATGCGCGCAAAGTCGCTGTCCGCCACGTTTTGCAGCTTTGCAATAAGCCCCGCTTCAAAACGTTCTTCAAAAAACTTAAGTTCCGTGGCGCAATGCTCCAAAATGTACGAAGTGATATACTTAATCATATCGGTGGCGATGCCGATAATGTCGTCTATATCGGCAAACGCGACCTCTGGCTCCACCTGCCAAAACTCTGCGGCGTGGCGGGGCGTATTGCTGTTTTCGGCGCGGAAGGTCGGACCGAAAGTGTAAATCTTGCCGAGCGCGGTCGCCATTACTTCGCCTTCCAGCTGACCGGACACGGTAAGTCCGGCGCTCCGCCCGAAGAAGTCTTTTTTGTAATATTCTTCTTCGCTCTTGACCGTGGGGTCGAAGCCGACGGTAGTCACCTTAAACACTTCGCCCGCGCCTTCGCAGTCACTGCCGGTGATAATGGGCGAATGAACGTAATAGTATCCGTTTTTATGGAAAAACTCGTGTATGGCATACGACAGCTCGCTGCGCACGCGGAACACGGCGTTAAACGTGTTGGTGCGAACGCGCAGGTGCGGAATGGTGCGCAAAAACTCCATGGTATGCCGCTTTTTTTGCAACGGGTACGTGCCGTCGCTGCCGCCGAGTAGCTCCGCGCTTTCCGCTTGAATCTCGTACGTGCCTTCGCGCTGACCGTTTACCACATCGCCGACCACGCGAAGCGCCGCGCCGAGCGCAAGCATGGGCGCAAGATCGTTATCGTTAAACTTAGCTTTATCAAACACCACCTGCGTGTGGCTGAGCTCGGTGCCGTCGTTGAGTTCGGCAAACGCCACATTCTTGCTGTCGCGCGAAGTGCGCACCCAGCCGCAAACAGTAACCTTTTTGCCTACGTGAAGCCCTGCCCGAATTTCCTTTAAATCAACGTGTTGCATAGTGATAACCGTGCCTTGTAAATGATACTGTAATTATAATCCACATAAAAGCGATTAGTCAAGAAAATGCACGCATATTTTTTTGTGCGGTAATCGCACGAATAAAACTACGCCAATCGAACATACTAGAGTCACTATGGAAAATTCAGTTAGTGTAAACAATCAAAGAAGACTGTCGAGCATGGC
>JAFLVI010000006.1 GCA_022508405.1 Clostridiales bacterium | reverse complement strand
TACGGCGACAAGGACGACAAGCACGAGCTTTCCGAAGAGCGCGCGCTTTTGGAGCTTAACCACAAGCTTAGAAGCGGCGAGACTCCCACTATCGATTCCATTAAGTCGTTTATTGCAGGCATGTTTTTTGACCGCCGCAAGTACGACTTGTCGCGCGTGGGCAGATACAAGTACAACAAAAAAATGGCGCTTCGTTACCGCGCCGCAGGCAAGCGCGTCGCGCGTGATATTATCGACGAGGACGGCGTAGTTTACGCCCGTGCGGAAAACAAGCAGACACACACCTCGGCGGACGTGCTTACCGAAGAGCTTGCAGTAAAAATTCAAAACGCCGGTATCAACGAGATTTGGGTAATAGCGGACGACGGCAAGGAGTTTAATATTATCGGCAACAACCATGTCGACCTTGCGGGATATATCGACGTGGACCCGCTGTCCATAGGCATAAACGAGATGGTTTACTATCCCACGCTCAAACGCCTTATGGCGGAGGCGGACGGCAACCGCGAAAAGCTTGCCGAGCTTTGCTCAAAAAATGTGGACGAGCTTATTGTTAAACATCTTGTGGTGGAAGACGTTATTTCCACTGTCAACTACATCATGGGCTTGCACCGCGGCTTCGGCTCGTGCGACAATATAGACCACTTCGGCAACCGCCGTGTGCGCAGCGTAGGCGAGCTGCTTCAAAACCAGTTCCGCATAGGCATGTCGCGCTTGGAGCGCGTTGTGCGCGAGCGCATGCAGATTCAGACCGAATCGGAGCTTTCCGCTCAGACGCTTATAAACGTCAGACCGGTATCCAGCGCAATCAAGGAGTTTTTCGGTTCGTCCCAGCTTTCGCAGTTCATGGACGAAACAAACCCCATAGCCGAGCTCACGCACCGCCGCAAGCTTTCCGCATTAGGCCCGGGCGGTCTTAACCGCGAACACGTTACCTTCGAAGTCCGAGACGTTCACTACACGCACTATTCGCGTATGTGCCCCATAGAGACGCCCGAAGGTCAAAACATAGGTCTTATTTCCTCGCTTTCTTCGTATGCGCGTATCAATCAGTACGGCTATATCGAGGCTCCGTACCGCAGAGTGGACAAGACCACGCACCAAGTAACCGATATTGTCGACTATCTGCCTGCGGACGAAGAAGACCGCTATATGATAGCACAGGCGAGCGAGCCGCTGGACGAGAACAATCGGTTTGTAAAAGAACGTGTAATGATGCGTTACCGCGATCAGATAGGCGAAGTATCGCGCGACCGCATCGACTATATAGACGTATCGCCCCGCCAGATGGTTTCGGTGGCTACGGCGCTTATTCCGTTCCTTGAGAACGACGACTCGCACCGCGCGCTCATGGCGTCCAACATGCAACGTCAGGCGGTGCCGCTATTGCGCACAGAAGCGCCCATTGTCGGCACGGGCATAGAGCACAAAATCGCATACGACTCCGGCGTTATGGTAATAGCGCGCAAGAGCGGTGTTGTGGATTATGTGGACGCGGAGCGCATAATAGTGGTCGAGGACGACGGCAACCGTCAAATGTACATTCTTAAAAAGTTTGTCGGTTCCAACCAAGGCACCTGCATCAACCAGCGCGCAATAGTAGGCAAGGGCGACCGCGTCAAGGCCGGACAAGTTATTGCGGACGGTCACTCCACGTCGCAAGCGGAGCTTGCGCTCGGCAAGAACGTGCTTGTCGGCTTTATGGGCTGGGAAGGCTACAACTACGAGGACGCTATTCTCATCAGCGAGCGCCTTGCCAAAGACGATGTATTCACTTCCATCCATATAAATAAACACGAAACCGAAGCGCGCGACACCAAGCTCGGCGCGGAAGAAATAACAAGAGATATTCCCAACGTCAGTCCCGAAGCACTTAAAAACCTTGACGAGGACGGCATTATCCGTGTGGGCGCGGAGGTCGATTCTGGCGACATACTTGTAGGTAAAGTCACGCCCAAGGGCGAAACAGATCTCACTCCCGAGGAACGCCTTCTTCGCGCGATATTCGGCGACAAAGCAAGGGAAGTGCGCGACACTTCGCTAAAGGTTCCGCACGGCGAAGGCGGCATAGTAGTAGACGTAAAGGTGTTTACGCGTGCCAACCGCGACGAGATGAAGCCCGGCGTAAACAAGCTTGTCAGAGTTTACATCGCGCAAAAACGTAAGATTTCGGTGGGCGACAAAATGGCAGGCCGTCACGGCAACAAGGGCGTTATTTCCAGAGTTCTGCCCGAAGCGGACATGCCGTTTATGGACGACGGCACGCCGTTGCAGATTGTACTCAACCCGCTCGGCGTTCCCAGCCGTATGAATATCGGTCAGGTATTGGAAGTCCACTTAGGGTTGGTAGCAAAGGCGCTCGGCTGGAAGGTGGCAACGCCGGTGTTTGACGGCGCTATCGAGTCCGATATTCAAAAACTACTTAAAGACAACGGCTACGTATCGCCAAACGGCGAAGTAGACGGAAAGATACAGATGTACGACGGCAGAACAGGCGAACCGTTTGAAAACCGCGCCACCGTCGGTTACATGTACATGCTTAAGCTTATCCACCTTGTAGACGACAAGATGCACGCACGTTCCACCGGTCCGTACTCGCTGGTTACACAACAACCGCTTGGCGGCAAGGCGCAAAACGGCGGTCAGCGTTTCGGCGAGATGGAGGTGTGGGCATTGTACGCTTACGGCGCAGCCAACGTGTTGCAGGAGATTATGACCGTCAAGTCGGACGACATTGCGGGCAGATCCAAAACGTACGACAGCATCATTCGTGGCATGGACGTGTCCGAGCCGGGCATTCCCGAGTCGTTCAAGGTGCTCATAAAAGAATTGCAGGCATTGGCGCTGGACGTAAAGGTTCTCACCGAGGACAAAGAAGAAATCGGCATAAAGGAACTTATGGACGACGAGCCCGTGTTGTACGATGCCGAGCCTACTCCAAAGCACTTTGACGGCAGCTTGCTCAGCGAAGACGACGACATATCCATGGACAGCGACATACTGGGCGGACTGGACGACTACGATGACGACGAAGACGGCATTACAGGCGGCGGACTGTTTGAAGAAGAAGTCGAAGTAGCCGACCCGTTTGCGGACGGAAGCTTTGACGACGACAAGGAAGATTAAAGGAGCGGCGATATGTTTGAACTTAACAATTTCGATTCAATGCAAATTCAGCTTGCCAGTCCCGACAAGATCAGGGAATGGTCGTACGGCGAAGTAACCAAGCCGGAAACAATCAACTATCGCACGCAAAAGCCCGAAAAGGACGGCTTGTTTTCCGAGCGCATTTTCGGACCGACCAAGGACTGGGAGTGCTACTGCGGCAAGTATAAGCGCATACGCTACAAAGGCGTAATCTGCGACAAGTGCGGCGTAGAAGTAACAACAAGCAAGGTCAGACGCGAGCGCATGGGACATATCGAGCTTGCCGCGCCTGTAACGCACATTTGGTATTTCCGCGGCGTGCCCAGCCGAATCGGACTTATACTCGGCTTGCAGTTAAAGCAGTTGGAGCAGGTAGTTTACTTTGTCAACTATATAGTACTCGACCCCGGCATTACCGATTTGCAGTACAAAGAGATAATCACGGACGACAAGCTGCGCCAGTATCAGGAGCAGTACGGTCCCAAGGCGTTTAAGGTCGGCATGGGCGCGGAAGCTATCCGTCAGCTTTTGAAGGACATCAACGTCAAGGAAGAATACGAAAAGACGCGCGAAACGGTGGAGAAGTCTTCCGGTCAAAAGAAGTTGCGCGAGATTAAGCGTTTGGATATTCTGGACGCGTTTATGAAGTCGGGTGCGGAACCCAGCTGGATGGTACTGGACGTACTGCCCGTGCTTCCGCCCGAACTCCGTCCCATGGTTCCGCTGGACGGCGGCAGATTTGCAACAAGCGATCTCAACGACTTGTACCGCAGAGTAATCAACCGCAACAACCGCTTGCGCAGGCTTATGGAACTGGGCGCACCGGATATTATTATTCGCAACGAAAAGCGTATGTTGCAGGAAGCTGTGGACTCGCTTATAGACAACGGCAGACGCGGCAAGGCGATTAACGGCGCGTCCAACCGCGAGCTTAAAAGCCTTTCGGGCTTGCTTCGCGGTAAGCAGGGACGTTTCCGTCAGAACCTTCTCGGCAAGCGCGTAGACTATTCCGGACGTTCGGTTATAGTCGTAGGTCCCGAACTCAAGTTCTATCAGTGCGGTGTTCCTAAGGAAATGGCGCTGGAGCTGTTTAAGCCGTTTGTTATTAAGGAACTTGTGGCGCAGGGCAAAACGCACAACGCAAAGACCGCAAAGCGCATAGCCGAGCGTGCCGACGCCGATGTGTGGAACGTGCTGGAAAAGGTGATTAAAGACCATCCCGTATTGCTTAACCGCGCGCCCACGCTTCACCGACTGGGTATTCAGGCGTTTGAGCCTGTGCTGGTGGACGGCAGAGCTATAAAACTTCACCCGCTTGCCTGCGGCGCGTTCAACGCGGACTTTGACGGCGACCAAATGGCTATACACGTTCCGCTTTCGGTAGAAGCGCAGGTGGAAGCGCGTGTACTCATGCTTGCGCCTAACAATATATTAAAGCTTTCGTCCGGCTCGCCCGTATGTACACCGTCGCAGGACATGGTTATGGGCAGCTACTATCTTACCATGGATAAGCCCGGATCAAAGGGCGAAGGCATGGTGTTTGCCGATGCGGACGAAGCCAAAATGGCGTACTTCAACCACCACATCGAACTTCAATCGCAGATTAAAGTGCGCGTCACGCGTTCTATCGAAGATATTAAAAACAGCGGAGTTGCTATCCCGTCGACCGCGGTATCGCCGGACGGCAAAAACTACCGTCACGTTGTTACAACTACAGTCGGCAGAATAATCTTTAACGAACCCATTCCGCAGGACTTGGGATTTGTCGTGCGTGACACGTACGAAAAAATGTTCGAGCCGGAAATCAACTTTACTGTTGACAAAAAGATTATAGAGAGCATAATCAACACCACGTTCAAAATGAAAGGCGCGTCTATTACGGTCGAAGTTTTGGATGCAATCAAGGACTTGGGCTTTAAGTATGCTACTATCGGATCGGTAACCACTTCCGTATTCGACATGCACATTCCGCAGGAAAAATTTAAGATTTTGGACGATGCGGAAGCGGAAGTCGTTAAGATCGACAAGCTGTACGACCGCGGCTTTGTTACCGAAGACGAGCGTTACAACGCCGTTATCAAGATTTGGAGCAAGGCCAACGAACAGGTTACTGCGGCGCTTCAGCGCACGCTGGACGCGTACAACCCCATAAACCTCATGGCGGCTTCCGGTGCGCGTGGTAGCATAAAGCAGATTGCTCAGCTTTCCGGTATGCGCGGACTTATGATTAACCCGCAAGGTAAAACGCTGGACGTTCCCATCAGAAGCTCGTTCCGCGAAGGCATGACCGTTTTGGAATACTTCATTTCCACGCACGGCGGCCGTAAAGGTCTTGCCGACACCGCTCTTAAAACGGCTGACTCCGGTTACCTTACGCGTAGGCTTGTGGACGTAGCTCAGGACGTTATTGTGCGCGAGGAAGACTGCTGTTCGGACGGCGCGCCTAAGGGTATAGACACATATGCCATTACCGAAGGCGACGGCAAAAAGGTTATAGAAAAACTGGAAGACCGCTTGGTCGGCAGATACTGCGCGGAAAAAGTGGTCAATCCCAAAAATCCCAAAGAAGTGCTTTGCGACGTTAACGAGCTTATTTCCGAGCAGACCGCAAAGAAGATTGTGGACGCAGGTCTTACTCACGTAAAGATAAGGACGGTTCTTACCTGCAAGAGCAAGCACGGCGTTTGCGCCAAGTGCTACGGCAGGGATATGGCGGCGGCAACGCCGGTACGCATAGGCGAGGCAGTGGGCATTATCGCCGCGCAAAGTATAGGCGAGCCCGGTACACA
This sequence comes from Clostridiales bacterium, assembly GCA_022508405.1. Lineage (GTDB taxonomy): Bacteria > Bacillota > Clostridia > Christensenellales > Pumilibacteraceae > Anaerocaecibacter. The sequence continues at coordinate 41,027 of JAFLVI010000006.1, read as the reverse complement.
GCTTACGCTTAGAACATTCCACATGGGCGGTGTTGCATCTGCGGACGATATTACTCAAGGTTTGCCGCGTGTAGAAGAGTTGTTTGAAGCGCGCAATCCCAAGGGCTGTGCGGTGCTTGCGGAGCACGGCGGCAAAGTCCGTCTTGTGGAAAAGGACGGCAAGCGCGACGTTATTGTCAAGCGCGACGACGGGGACGAAGATTCATACTCTATTCCGCACGGCGCAAGGCTCAAGCCGTATATCAGCACGGGCTCGGTAATCAAGACGGGCGACGCCATAACCGAAGGTCCGTTGGACCCCGGCGACATACTTCGCACCAAGGGCAGAAACGACGTTCAGGAATATATTGTCAAGGAAGTTCAGTCCGTTTACCGCTCGCAAGGCGTTGCAATCAACGATAAACACATAGAGGTTATCGTGCGGCAAATGCTCAAGAAAGTCAGGGTGGAAAACAGCGGCGATACCGACTTGCTCCCCGGCGAGATGATAGACCTTGCCACCTTTGAAGAAGCCAACAAAAAGGCGATAGAAAACTACGGCAGACCGGGTATTGCCAAGCACACGCTTCTCGGCATAACCAAGGCCGCGCTTGCCACCGACAGCTTCCTTTCCGCCGCGTCCTTCCAAGAAACGGCAAGGGTGCTTACCGAAGCGGCTATCAAGAGCAAGGTCGATCCGCTTATCGGTCTTAAAGAAAACGTAATTATAGGCAAGCTCATTCCGGCAGGTACGGGCGTGCGCAAGTACCGCAACTTCTATCCTGTAGAACGTGCGGCGGCGCCCACCGGCGACATAGTGTTCTCCGCAGACGCGGACGATGATGTGGTTTAAATAAAAAACCGCCTACGGGCGGTTTTTTTAATTCGGAATTAAATTGACTTTTGTCGCACTTTAATGTTATACTCTTTTTGTGAATACGGTGCTGCAAAAGGTGGCGGAAGCCGTCCAAAAATATTCAACAAAACGGCTTGCGGTGGGCGTGTCCGGCGGGCGCGATTCCATGTGTCTTTTGCATGCGCTGTTGCACTCCGGCGTCGTGCCCAAATCTAATATTATTGTCGTTCACGTCAATCATTGCTTGCGGAAAGAAGCGGACAGAGACGAACAGTTTGTGCGCGAATACTGTAAGCAAATGCAGGTTGAATTTGTTGCAAAGCGCGTGGACGTGAATAAACACGCTGCGGCGGACTCCCTTACAATCGAGCAGGCGGCGCGCAATCTTCGTTACGGTGTGTTCTTTGATATCATAAAGTCGGGCAAGGCGGACGTTGTTTTAACGGCGCACCACGCGCTGGACAATGCCGAAACAGTGCTTATGCACCTTTTTCGCGGCGCGGGGCTAAGCGGACTATGCGGCATTTCGTCCGAAAAAACAGTGCGCCCGTTGCTCAACGTGTATCCCGATGAGCTTGACGAATACGTAAAAATAAACGGCATAAATTTTGTGGTGGACGACACCAACTTTGCAGACGACGCGGACAGAAATTTTATTCGGTTAAACGTCATTCCCATGATAGAACAGCGGTACCGTGGCGCGGTGCGTGCTGTAAACGCATTTGCGCACGAGTGCGGGGAAGTTTGCGACTATCTGGACGAATGTTTGGACGAAGATTATATAACGCATGACGGCGGCGCGGTGTTACTTTCCGAGCGCGCATTACATGGCGCGCTTGCCGCGCGGTACGTCCGGCGTGCGCTGGAAAGCTTTTCCCTTATAGATATTACGCGCGAACAGACAGAGCGCGTGGTAGAGCTTGCGCATATGCGCACAGGCGCAGTTGTGGAGCTCACCGGCGGGGTGGAAGCGGCACGGGAATACGGCTGTGTGGCGGTTTACGTTCCGCGGCAAAAGTATGACGGCGAAGTTACGGTAAATATGGGCGCCAACTTTATAGACGGGCTTGCGGTGGATATAGCGTGCGACGATATTTCTCCCGACAAGGCGGCGGGTCGCGCGGTGGATTTGGATAAAATAAGCGGCGCCGTGTTGCGGTTCAGACGGGACGGCGACATGTTTACGCCGTTCGGCGGCGGGCAAAAAAAGCTAAAGCAGTATTTTATAGACAACAAAATCCCCAAGCGAAAACGCGACCGCATTCCGCTTGTGTGCAAGGGAAGCGAAGTGCTTGTGATTGTGGGTATGCAAATATCTGACAGCGTAAAGCAGATGAAAGGCACTGTAAACCGTGGCACCGTCACACCGAGGTGGCAATGACGGACGAAAGAATAAAGCCGTACATTCGTGGCGGAGAAAAGGCGGAACCGCTCGGCGACGGATATTATATTATCCAAAAAACGGACGGCTACCGCTTCGGCGCGGACGCGGTGGCGCTTGCGCATTTTGCGGGGACGGAAATTTCGGATAAAGATGACGTTTTGGATTTATGCTCGGGTTGCGGAATAATAGGCATTATGCTTGCAATCTCTACCGGTGCGCAGGTTACATGCGCGGAGATAGATTATGAGCTTGCGGAAATGAGCGTGCGTTCCGCGTCGCTAAACGGGCTTAATAACGTGACCGTACACAACATAGACGCGCGGTTACTCGGCGGCGAACAAAAGTACGACGTGGTGGTGTGCAATCCGCCGTACTACAAAGCTACTTCCAAGCCGTCGATAGTTGCGCCGCAGGCAAACAGCGAAATATCCATAACGCTGTCCGACGTGATAAGCATAGCAAAGCGTGTGTTAAATCAGAATGGCGCGCTGTATATGACGCACGTAACGTCGCGGCTGGACGAAGTGATGTGCGCCTGCCGCGACAACGGTTTTACGGTAAAAAAGGTTGTTATAAATCCCAACGGCAAAACGTTTATGCTTCGCGCCGTGCGCGGCGGCAAGCCGTACATGACGTTGGAGATTAAGGAGTACTAAATGCTGTATTTTGTTGCAACGCCCATAGGCAATTTGGATGAAATCACTTTGCGCGCTTTGGACGTGCTTAAAAGCGTGGATTTGATTGCCGCGGAAGACACGCGGCATACCGCCATACTTTTAAGCAAGTACGGCATAAAAACGCGCACCGTGGCGTATCACAAGTTCAACGAAAAAAGCGCGGTGGACGGGCTTATAGAGCAGCTTAAATCGGGCAAGAATATAGCGGTTGTGTCGGACGCCGGCACGCCCACAGTGTCCGACCCCGGGCACGTGCTTATAGACGAAGCGATAAAGCATGACGTGCCGTTTACGGTTGTCAGCGGCGCATGCGCAGGGATTGACGCGCTTGTGCTTTCGGGGCTGAGTACTCGTGCGTTTACCATACTTGGATTTTTGCCCGAAAAGAATATAGATAGGATTCGCTATGTCGAGCCGTACAAAAACCTGCCGAGTACGCTTGTGTTTTACAGCGCGGTGCACGACATAAAAAAAGATTTACAATTTTTGTACGAACAGCTGGGCGCACGCAAGGTGGCCGTGTGCAGGGAAATGACCAAGCTGTACGAAACGGTCACGCGCGGAACGCTGGGCGGTGACTTGGATATTGTGGAAAAGGGCGAGTTTGTAATCGTCGTGGAAGGGCTTTCCGTCAATCCGCTTTGCGAGCTTTCCGTCGAACAGCATATACGCCACTATCTTGATAATGGCGAAAGTCTCAAGGAAGCTGTAAAAAAGGTTGCGCAGGACAGACACGTCGCCAAAAGCGAAATATATAAAATCGCGGTCGATATGAAAGGTGAGTAAGCGGCAATAAATGTGTTTTTATATAAATACTTGATTTTGTACGCAGATTGCTGTATAATTAAAAAAACCTTATTTTTTATTCCGAATTCCTAATTCCGAATTCCGAATTTGAGGAATGCCAATGAAAGATATAGCTACTGTCTGGCAGGAAATGCTTTCTATAATGGAAGTCGAAGTTCATTCTTTGGGCTTTGACGTTTGGATACGTCCGTTACGCCCTATAAAGGTGGAGGACGATGTTCTTATGCTTTGCGCACCGTCTGCGGGTGCAAAAAGCGAGGTCGCGGCGCGGTATTTGCCGCTATTAAAGCGTGCGCTGCGCGAGATAGAAGACGCTCCCGCCGAGCTTGTGCTTGTGTCGGACGACGAAGTCCCGCCGCCCGTAGCGGAAACTGTGCACGAGGACAGGCAGATAGATAAACACGCGCCCGAGCGCGCCGAAATAGGCAAGCTCAATCCCAAGTTCAACTTTGCCGAGTTTGCCGTCGGCGACAGCAATAGGCTTGCGTATCAGAGCGCGCTTGCCGTTGCCGAAGCCCCGGGGGAAAAGTTTAACCCGCTGTTTATTTACGGCGACGTCGGCTTGGGCAAAACGCATATTATGCAGGCGATAGGAAACGACCTGCGCGTGTCCCGCCCGCACACAAAAATGCTGTACGTGTCTATGGACACGTTTATAAACGAGTTTATTGCGTCCATACGCGGTTTGCACGGCATAAACAATCAGGCTTTCCGCGATAAGTATCGCAACCTTGATTTGCTCATGATAGACGACGTTCAGTTTTTGAGCAAAAAGCCCAGCACGCAGGAAGAAATTTTCCACACGTTCGAGGCGCTAAAGAGCGCGGGCAAGCAGATGGTGTTCACGTCCGACCGCCGTCCGCAGGACATTCCCGACCTTGACGACAGGGTGCGCTCGCGGTTTGCGTCCAGTATGATAGTGGATATTCAGCCGCCCGAACTGGAAACGCGCATAGCCATTCTTCAAAAAAAGTCGCAGAGCGAAAAGAAGAATATCGGGCTGGACGCGCTTACCTACATAGCGGAACGCGTAACAAGCAACGTTCGCGAAATGGAAGGCGTGCTCACAAAAGTTCTGTTCCTGTCATCGCTGTACGACAAAAAGGTTGACCTTGATATGTGCAAGGAAGCGTTAAAGGATTATCGCGTGCAAGAAGGCGACGACGTTTCCGTAGACGAGATAATCGACTGCACGTGCAAGTACTACGACGTGCCCAAGTCGGAAGTAGTGGGCAAGCGCAAAAATAAGGAAGTGGTGGTGCCGCGCCAGATAGCCATATACTTGATAAACGAGCTCACCAATATTCCGCTTAGCTCGATAGGAAATTTCTTCGGCGGCAAGGAACACACAACAATAATGTATTCGCGGGATAAAGTTGCCGCGCTTATTAACTCCGACAACAAGATCAAAACGGCTGTAAACGATATTAAAGCAATGGTGCTGAGAAAGTAATGGAAAAGTTTGGCGGCAATGGAAAGAATATTCCCGTAACGGTTACCGTTGCGACCGAAACCGAGCCGACAGCGGTGGACGGAGTTTTTTCCCGCACCGCGGACGGGTTTACGCTGGAGTTTTGTATAGGCGAAGATAAGTTTGTCATCTCTCACACGAACGAGCAAACCACCGTAAAAACCAAGGGGCTAATGTCGTACGAAATAACGCTGTGCGACGTGGACACTCAAACAGTGCTTGCAACCCCGTTCGGCATGGTAAAGTTCGACGTTAAGACCGAACTCAGAAAGGTGGAGGAAAAAGACAATTCCCTTCACGTCATGCTGCTTTACGTTTTGCACGCGGACGGCGTGGGGGATATGAATAGGTCGGTAGACATTATAATTCGGAATTCGGAATTATGAATTCGGAATTAAGAATTATTATAAATTTTGCTTGCAAAATAAAAACCAACATGATATAATAACATTCGCGGTTAAATATTTCTGACCGCATTCCTTACTCACCGCTAGGTGGGTCATAGACCGTAAGGAGGGTATATGAACAATTACGAGATCCTTTACATTCTGTCCGACAAGCAGGATGCCGATGCCAAAAAAGCGTTGGTGGAGCGTTTCAAGGCCTTGGTCGCGCCGTACGGCGAGGTCACGGCAGAAGAGTGGGGCGGCGGCTCACGCAAGCTTGAGTACCCCATTCAGACCAAAATTTCCGGCAAGCACTTGACCGGCTACTACGTGCTTATGAAGTTTTCCGCACCGCCTGAAATGCCCGCGGAAATCGAGCGTCAAATGCGCATAAGCGACGGCGTTTTGCGCTGGATGATCGAAAGGGTTTAGGTGTGACATGAACAAAATCATACTGATAGGAAACCTTACGCGCGACCCCGAATCCGGCAGTACGCAAGGCGGCGTCAATTTTACTCGGTTCAACATTGCCGTAAACCGTCCGTTTACCAACAGTGCGGGCGAGCGTGTTGCCGATTACTTTGACGTAATTTGCTGGCGTCAGCTTGCCGAGCGTTGCGCCAAGTACCTGTTTAAAGGCAGCAAGGTGGGCATTAACGGTTCGGTTCAGCGCAGACAGTACGAAGATCGCGACGGCATTAAGCGCATCTCGTTTGATGTTGTTGCGGACGAAGTGGAGTTTTTGACGCCGCGCAACAACGGCACAGGTCGCGAAGGTGCGCAAGGCGGATATATGCCCGAAGAGCCGCATCCCATTTCCGATATGCAGCCCGTCGATAACGATGACCTTCCGTTCTAAGGTCGAATCAAATCATTTTTAAGGAGATAATTTGTCATGGACAAGAACAAAAATAGAATGAAGCAAAACGACGGCGACGATAAGATTCGCAAGACCCGCCGTCCCGCCAAAAAGCGCGTGTGCGAGTACTGCCAAGGCCATATCGACCACGTGGACTACAAGGACGTAGAACGCCTTAAAAAGTACATTGCCGAAAACGGCAAGATTTTGCCGCGCCGTGCAACCGGTCTTTGCGCCGAACATCAGCGCGACGTTACCACCGCTATCAAGCGCGCGCGCGTTATGGCGCTGCTGCCCTTTAAAGGCGAGTAATTTCTTTTATTCGGAAATACTAGGGCACAAAAACCCTGCGGTTACACTAAATCGCTATGCCCACAGTCTTATGGAACACAAAATTGAGATGATGAATAAGCTGGGAAAACTCTTGGGATAAATATCATCGAATTGTATATTCAATGTTTAATTAACCAAATACTTTACTATGAATAAATCAATCTATGTCCAATCGTCTTCCGTATTACATATTCGGAAGGCTTTTTGGTTGACTTGAAAGCTATCAAACTGGTATAATTAATAAAAATCGGGTCATTGAATATACAATTTTATGCTATTTCTACTGGCATAAATGGACACTGAAAAACGATACGAGGTGCTCACAATGAATAAAGATTTAATCAAGCACTATTTAGATGCTCAGCCAATCAAGGCGGTTACTGTGAATTGGGAGAAAGGCTCTCTTGCATATTTTGGAATTAAGCAATGTCAAAAACGGACAGAAGCAAAACCAGAAGAGTTGGTTCGAGCTTATCTGATTACTAAGCTGGTAAATGAGCTTGGATATAAACCAGAAGCAATTGAAATAGAGCACACCTATACTGCAGGAAGACCGCATACGAATACCAGTCGAATTGATGTTATTGTTCGAGATGGTAAAGGCGATGCCTTCCTTTTTATAGAAGTTAAAAATCCAGATGAATATGCGGTAATTGATAAGGATAAAACTATCGAGGAGCAGTTATTTAAAGTTGCGGCACAAGAACGTGCAGAAAATCACGATGTAAAATATCTTATACTTTATACTATCAATGATGAGACAGATGTACTCACAGATAATTGTATCATCATTGATAACAAAAAATATAATACATACTCAGACTGGGAACCGACAAGAAATAGTACAAATACTTTACCTGCTCATTATGGCAGGGCGCAGAAAAAGCCATATATTAAAGGTTCTGATAAAGATTTAGAAAGTAGTTTCAGTAATGAAATGCTTTCGCAACTTCAAAAAGATTTACATAATGTCTTGTGGGGTGGCGGTGGAACAGATGATAACGAAATTTTTTCATCTTTAACAAATTTGATTTTAACAAAAATTCAAGATGAGGATGAAAAAGAAGATGGGGAAACTTATGATTTCCAATCTTTGACATTTGAAAAAGATGGCGATGAAGAATTTGAAAGCAATGAAACTTTATTTGAGCGCATTAATGCTCTATATCGACGAGCATTGCGGAACAAATTAAATATAACAGATAGCGCGGAGTTGGAAAAATCAAATGTTATAGATTCCAAAAAATTCTCTTATTCAAAGTTAAAATATACTGTGCAGAAGTTAGAAAACTTATCATTTGTAGAAGGGAAAAACAGTTTAAATGGTAAAGACATTTTAGGAACCTTTTTTGAAGGTATTATACGAAATGGATTTAAGCAAAGCAAGGGTCAGTTCTTTACGCATCCTAATGTTGTTCGCTTTATGCTTTGGGCTATTCAGGCAGACAGATTAGCAATTAGAAGGGTAAAAGAAGATAGGGAAATTCCTTATATGATAGACCCTTCGGCAGGCAGTGGAACATTCCTAATTGAATATATGAAATTCATCACATACATGATGAAATATCATAATCGTGGTAATAACGGATACAATAAAGAATTAGGAACATCAACAGCTGTTAGAGATAAAATAGAATCTGATTGGTTTTACCCAGACCATCGCGAAAACAAATGGGCTCAGACATACATTTATGGTTCAGAGATAAACTTCAATCTCGGTACAGCAACAAAAGTAAATATGATATTGCATGGAGACGGTTCTACAAATATCTTTGTAAAGGACGGTCTTGCACCGTTTGAAAGCTATCACAAAGAAGTTGGTACTAATGCGATGAATCAACATATCAGTTCCGCTGTTTATGGTGATATGCAGGTTAATGAACAGTTTGATTTGATTCTTACCAATCCTCCTTTTAGTGTTGAGTTAGATACCGACACTAAAAAGACGATTAAGAAAGAATTCTTATTCGGGGAGAAAACAAACTCAGAAAACCTTTTCGTGGAACGATGGTATCAGCTTTTAAGAGAAAATGGACGTTGTGCGGCTATTCTGCCTGAAAGTGTTTTTGATACCACAAGCAATAGATATATTAGGCTCTTTATTTATAAGTATTTTAAAGTAAAGGCGGTTGTTTCTTTACCTCAGTTGACATTTGAACCTTATACTCCAACAAAAACCAGCATTGTTTTTCTCCAAAAGAAAACTGCGACAGAAGTTGAAAAATGGAACGAGCTGTGGACAAACCATTCAAACGAATATAGTAAGCTAAGAACCAGAGTTAATAATTTGATTGCCGTAAAAGAGGGTAAAGCAGAAAAATCTAAGCTTTCTTCAATAAAAGATATGACAGAGTTAGATAAAGTACAAGTCATTAGGTTATTTTTATCAAACAACTACGACAAGTCTGACGATGCGCTGTCGGCGGAGCAGTTAATCGATAAGTATCAAAATGTATTAGAGAATCTGTTAAAACTTTGTGCCGAGAAGAAAGCATTCGGGTATGTGAACGTTTGGTGGGTATTCGAAAAAGTGTCGCGAGAGCTTAACTATGATGTTTTTATGGCTGAAACAGAAAATATTGGCTACAAGCGGTATACAAAGAATAAAGTTGTTTTAGAAAAAGCGATGCCAAACGAATTGTATCGTTCTCATATTGACGCAAATGGTAACGAAGTTATTGATGTTGATGATGGGGTTAAAACCACAATATTGGATTATATGCGTGAAATAAATTGGAATTAAGGATATAGATTATGAAGATACATAATACCAATTTCTGGGAATTTGCAAAATATCATAACCTACGCCTTGGTGACTATTATAGTCTTCCTATATTGAAATATTCATATATCCCTTTATCGGAGGTTATCGATTCTTGCGAATCAGGTGGGCGTCCTGTCGGCGGTATAAGGGCAGAATATTGTGGACAAGCAATTAGTTTAGGTGGCGAACAAATTGGATCCGATGGGGATTTAGATATCAAAAAACTACCGTACATTCCTTTCGATTTTTTTGATGGACAAAAAGAAGGGAAGGTTAGAGATGGAGATATTCTTTTATGCAAAGATGGGTCAATGACCGGAAAAGTGTGCATGGTGGATTTGAGCATATTGCCACACGATAAAGTAATGGTTAATGAACATGTATATGTCTTAAGAGCAAACGGTGTAATTGAACAGAGTATTTTATTTTTCTTAATGAGAGAGAAGTTTTTTCAGAACCAGGTAATTGATTTAGCTTATAGAAAAAAGGGGCAACCTGGATTGAATTCAGAACATCTGAAATCTTTATATATTCCTAAGATACCTAGAGAAGTGCAATTCGAATTATTGGATGGAATAAAACCAGCCGTATATGAAATGCGCCATCTTAAAGATAAACAAGTAGACACGGTTCAGATTATTGATGATGTATTTGCAAGAGCTTTTAATTACGATATATCTGAAATAAATCAATTAGGAAAAGGAATGTCGTATGGAACGCAAAAATTAGAGGCAAAAGCCATGTTGACATTTTACAATAAGCTTGCCGATTCTAAATCTGATTTGCTACGATTGTCGGTGAGGAGTAGTAATCCTATTATAAGAAAATCAGATAGCATTTTGTCTAGTTTGGGTACATTAAAGTTACGGGAAATTATTAAGAACAAAGTCCATAACGGAGAAGCTCCTTGTTATACAAAAGAAGGGTTTATTCCAGCCATAAAAACCGCCCATCTTTCAGTAGATGGGTTACAATTAGAGTTCACGGAATTTGTTGGAGAGGAACAATATGAAAATCAAGAGGAAGCGCATATAAAATGTGGTGATGTTCTTGTTTGCAATATCGGGAAGGGCTCATTAGGGAAGGCGACATACAATTCAACAGATATCAAAGCTTTTGCAACATCGGAAGTAATGATTATTCGTGTAGACGAAGAAAAATACAGTGGCAAATTTTTGGCATATTTCTTAAATAGCATGTTGGGCGTATTTCAATTTGAATATGCATATACAGGCGCTACAAACCAAATACATATAGACCCTGCTAGTGTGGAAGATTTTGATATCCCTCGAATACCATTAGAAGAACAACTTGCAATTGTTAAACAGATTGAAGAAAAGGTGAATTTGCAGGCGGAAATTAATTTAAGAATTTCTGAGATACATAGAAAGATTGATGAATATATCGGGAGAGCTATAAGATAACTGGGATTAGGAACGCTTTTTATCACAAGAAAGAGTATGATGTTGGTGTAAAGAATCTTCATACAAATAAGCCTATTGTAGACTTTTTATCTATGCACCATAAATGCACCATTGCGCCGATTATTTTCAATTTTAATAAATTAGTAAGATTTTTTAGTTGACTTGGTCGGCACATACTGTGCTATAATACAATCACCATAGAGAGTTCGCGAGGGACAGCCCCGATGACCGAACGACAACCTACCTTTTAAGGCAAGGTGCCAATGGCTGAACGATGGGTTTATATTTTTCGGGATAAGAACTCATCGTTGCGATGGGTTCTATTTTTATGAAAAAATTTTTGAGAGGTGAATTATGAGAAGCAAAAAAATCCCGTACAAGAGATTCGGCTACGAGCGTTGCATGGTGGACGGCAACTACTTTAAAGAGATTGCCGAAGTGTCCGTTGATGACATTAGAGCATTGACACAGCACGAGCTTAACTCCATTCCGTTGTCCTGGCTCTATGATTGGTCAGAAGTGCACGGTGTTCTCATTTTGTCGGAAGTGCGCGATTGGCTCGATGCCCAGCGCCAAATTAGGATGCGTCCGCATGTGTTACAGCTTCCGCAAGGGAAGAATCAGGTTGTGTTCAAGGGCATAGCAGGCGATAACAGAATCTATACGGCAAATTACAAGGACTACTATTTGTCGGGTGGGCGAATAGTGTGCGGTGGCAAGCATTTTGCTCCGTCGCCCGAGCAGATTAAGCGTTTGAATATTATGTTCCGCACATTCTTGAATGAATACGAAAAAGCAAAGGCACTGGACGGCTTCGAGTGTGTCGATTTTGACGATAACAAGCTGTACTATCGCAGACTGTCCGATTATCGCTATCAGTTTATATCCTGTTATAAAGACGGCGAAATCCTACAAAAAGTTTGCGAGATTAGAAACTTTTTGAGTGATTTTGATTTTTTTGAGATGAACAAGAAGCAGTCCTTCGGTATAAGCGACAAGATTAAACAAAGCGTTGAAGACGGTAGCTTTCCTTTGTTGCAATCTGCCGACAAGTATCTTGTGTGCGAGATAAAATACCAGTGCGACTGCGCTAAAAAAGAGGAAGTGATATTCCTTAACGATACGGACGGCAAGGGTCGGTTTGTTCAAGAAAAAACGCTTTTCGGTTGTGAGGACTTTGAAGTAATAGCGTTAAGTTTTCGGTATAAAAGATATTCGCGACATATAGAATCGATTGAAGTAGACGGTAAGATAGACGGCAAAAGTGTCTTTGCAATTTGGAAATTCGGCGACACTATAAATATCATAGCTAACTATAAGGCGCACACGGTTTGGATTACGCCGGGACTGCAACAGCAGTTATTTACATACTTTGAAGCCGCAAGAAACAAAAGCCGAAAGTGACTGCTTGATAAGATTATTCGAGAGGTGAATTATGACTTTTGACGAGTTACAAAAATGCAACTTTGACTTTATACGCATCAGCGATAAAGAGTTGCAGGAAAGATGTATAAGGTCAAGGAAGGAAATGGTTATCTTCGCCACGATAAGCGTTTGTGCGGACAAATCTCTTTTTTATTCGGATGGCAAGTTTAACGAAAAAGCATACCGACTGTATAACGAGCGGAATAGAGAACGCTTTGTAGAGAATATCCAAAGCATTGGCTTTGACTATCAAAGTATTTCGGGTGGTTGGTGCGACGGCATAAATGAAGTCTGCCTCGTGTGGAATAACTGTTATAAATGGGAAAGGTTTTTGAAAGCGTTACTAAAACTGAGCGAGCTATATAAACAGAGGGATATTTGCATCGGAAGATATATCGACGGCAGACTTAAAATATCGTATTGGGCAACCGAGGATATGAATGATATAAATTATATCCAAACTGCAACATGCACCACAGATTCGGTAGAGGGCGCATTAAACGATTACAGCACTATGATGTTGAGTAAATATCGATGCAGTGAGAATGGGTGTGAAGAAAAAACCTTAACACTAGGCGAACTGCAAAGAAGTTGTCGTGCCACCGCAGAGGGTACCGTTATGGGTGAGTATTGTAGGGACGCACGCATAAAGTCGCTGTTCGGGTTGAATCCGTATTTGCCGGTTACAATGTGGGGCCCTAATTATTCAATCCAAGATGCTCTTGACGAAATCAACAAGAAAGGTGGTTGATGAGTTTTATGATAGATAAAGTTTTACGATTGAAGGATTTGAATGGCGGCGGTACTGAAAAACTGTATCGTTATCTTACAGGTTATGAAGAAAAATGCGCTATCATTTTTTTTAATGTTTCAAATTGGAATGGGGATGTTGTAGTACTGGCGAAAGAAGGTAAGTCGGTTTTACAATCCATAAAGAACGAGGTGAGCAAGCAATATAAGCTGGGTTATTCACATTTGATTTCTCGTTGGATTGATACAAACGGCACCCCATACGACGAAGAGGCTCTGATTATATATGGAATTTTTTATGGCGATGCGATGGTGTTGGGCACAAAGTACAATCAAAAGTCAATCATTGTGAAGGACATGAACGGTTGCCGAGAGATTGTTTCTACTGTCTATACAGATTGCAGCCGTGGCAGTAAGCATAGAGTTATGGATGTCATTAGAACATTCAATCTTAGCGGTGATACGCCTCTTAATATGAAGACCGCAACAGAAGTATTTAATAATAGAAAGCCTATCCCCATCACGCTTAAAGAGATTAGCGAAGTGGAACGCCCAAGACCATCGTACTTTCAGACAAGTTACCGTCTTGAACAAGTCTACGAGAATAATGTATTGAAAGACAGAGTGTTACTATGACAAATAAAGACAACGATATAACAACAGACGATATAGCACTATATAAGGGCATCTTTTGGATTGTAGATACCGACAACATAGAACAGAATAAGAATTACTGTTTCAAGATTCTTTGCTCAACGGATGGCAGTAGTTCAAGTATAGATAGTTCGCTAGGTATTGCTAAAAGCGGTGATACATACAACCACCAAGCTACTTGGAATAAGTTATCGTCTTTTTTAACTCACAACAAGCCGTATAACTACTTTCCTCGTGGTCGAGTAGAAATAAAGAACGGTGTTGCAAGAATATTCCTAAACGGCAATATAAACTATGCTGAGGTAATTTACTTCATTAAGAGTGAATTTAATCTTACAACTCATAACGGAATTAAAAAGGTTTCGGTCATTGAAGATAACAGTGCACATTATCTTTGTTATTTAGATGATGGCTATAAAAGTGGTAAATAAATGAGAATAAAAAGAATATCAAACGAGAATGGCAATCGCTACCGAAGGGTAAAGAGAGTGTTGTTTGGCGACAATACTGGCAGAATCAGAACTTTTGCCATCATATCGGCTGACAATCCCATAGGCATGTTTCCCGAAGATGAGCAGACAAAACTCTCAAAGGCTGATGCCATTAAAAGAGATGGGAATAAAGCACTTGGTTATGGTGGCTTTGACTATGTTAAGATTAAAGGTAAATATATTGACCACAATTTAACCTACATAACTTTTAATCTTACACAGCAAGATGCAGAATGTGTTGCTCGTTGTTTTGGTCAAGAGAGTTATTTCTTTGGCAGAGTATCTATTGACCCGAATATTGAACCAAGTACGATTGCTTACTATAAAACTACAAATGGGTGCAAGTCATATAGGCTAATAGAAATTACAAGAACAGTTACAGATGAAACGGAAGCGCAAGTTTTTTTCTCAAAGTATGGTCTTAAGTTTCGTATAAATTTGCAAGAGTTTGGTTATGCCGTTACCCCCGTTAAAAATCAAGTCATGTTTGAGGAAACTTTTACAAAACCTACTTTCATGGCAAGGGGCAGAGCACGCAGATGGGCAAGAGAGTGAGTAGACAAACAAATAGAACAAATAACTGACTTGGTATGCCCATATCATATGATATTAAGGCGATTAGTACAATTTACATTCGGAGGTATTTATGAATGAATTTACGAAACAAGCATTAGCTATTTGTGGCAACTCATCTGTTGAGTTGGAAGAAGTCTTACAAGTCTTTGACGATGGGGTTGGGTTTTGCAAGCTATCGGCGGAAGACAGTAATTATCAGTTTCTGATTCATGGCGAGCTCCATGATTTTGTAAAGCACGGCTATAAGCCGCACGATAAGCTTACAGCAAAGCTCGCGTTCTTCTATACCGAAGGCGGTAGGATATATAAAGACGAGGATGAGTTTTTAAGCGAGGAAAATCATAGGCTTGCTCCAGAAACATTTATTCCAATTACAGAGTATGACGAAGAAGACGAGATGCGGCATGACGATTCTTCCGCATTTGTTTGCGGTAAAGTTTTAGACTATGCCAATATACAATTAGACGGAGTACCAATGGTACATGTGAGGTTAGCTTGTCTATGTTGTACGCTGGATCTATTTCTCGATGCAAATGTTTTTCCGTCCTGCGAAAATGGAAATATCATTCGCGGTGTGTTTGATGTAATCGGTTCAATTTAAAAAATTTAACAAAGAGGTAAACAATATGAAAAAACTTATGGACAACAAGACTTATCCTGCCAATGTTCTCATGGCGGTGTTCGGTGACAAGACAGAGGAGACAACATGCTACTTCGATGAGGCAGAGTTAAATGGCACTATCGATAGAATAGTTTGTTTATTAACCGATGATGCTCGCTCTGTATTCTATGCTTTGTATAGAGAACACTTATCGGAAAGTGATATTGCAAAGCGAATGAGTTACACCACGCAGAAAGTACATAATATTCACTCTCTTGTGTTGCGAGAACTCCGCCGTCCTAAGAACTCTATGCTATTAAAGAAATATACCGGGTTGTTTCGTGTTGTGCCGATAGATGGCAAAGCACTCGGTCAACTCACAGATGGCACGCCGATTATTTTGACTGCGCAAGGCGAGGCGAGGGCGGTTGTAATGAGTATGAACTTGTACGACAGGCTTATCTCAAAGACATCGGTGTAAAAAATATTTGTTTAAGTGCATAAATGTAGGGGTTTTGTAGCTGTACTTCTTATGTAATTTGTGATATAATAAACAAAAAATAAGGAGAAAGTATTATGAATGAAGAGCAGTACAAGTTTCTATGCAAATGGATGGTCGGTAACGGAAGGCCCCCACTAAGCCAAATCGAAAAAGAGCTCATTAAACAAGCAATCGATAGTGCCCAAAGCCCTATGGAAATGGTCGTGTCGATTTTAGCACTACTGCCTAGAAATCAGTAACACACAGAGGAGAAGTAAATATGTTTAAACCGCCTGAATTACCAAAAATTGAATTGACTGAGAATGATTTACCTATAGATTTGACCATGCATCACATGTGGTCCGATACGCAATTTGAAATTATTAAACGTTATGTGCAGGAATATGAATCAACACTCGATAAAGAGCATGAAGTCGGTTTGCTTTTAACAAGCTTTGGTCAGTCAGTGTTGATGCAAGTAACGAGCATCACATACGAGGAATCCGTCTTAATGATATTTAAAGGGTTTGTTAACGGGAAAGAAGCTACATTGATACAGCATATAAATCAGCTAAATTTTCTTTTAACATCAATCGACAAATCCCCTAAAAAAGAAAAAACAAAAATAGGATTCGACACACGTCGATAGTCTACACATATTTGAAGTGATTACAGGAGAAAGCAGTATGGGAAAATACGACGATGTCAAACAGGAAATAGAGGCTTTAATAAAGCTTGGCACTCAACTTTCTAAAGAAACATATGATAACTCAAAAAACAATCAAGTGAGTAAATTTTTGATTGATAATTACGAGGGTTGGTATACAAAATCACTGTATATTGTAAGGCAATTAGCCCCTGAGCGAGAAAATGATTTTATCGCTTGTTATAAATTTGACAAAAGAAAGATGCTCAATGAAGATACATATGTAATATCTGACATACTTCGAGGTGTAGGAGTTGTTGGTTGGTATGTTAAAATTGCTTTTTTGATAAAAAATCAAGTGAATATTTTAAGTAGCTGTTATCAAAAATTTGATAGCAAGGTTTTTGACCTAGAAACGCTTTTGCAAGCTGATGTATTTGATTCGGAAATTGAATCGGCAAGGCATCTTTTAAAAAAGGGTTTTCTTAGAGCTGCAGGGGCAATTTGCGGTGTTATAATAGAAAAGCATTTAGCAAAGGTTTGCAAAAATCGAGGCATAGCTATCACTAAGAAAGACCCGTCAATAGGAGATTATAATGATAGGCTGAAAGATATTGCCTACGATATTGTAGAGTGGAGAAGAATGCAACATCTTGGAGATATAAGAAATTTGTGTGACCATGAGAAAAATAGAGAACCGACTAAGGAAGAGGTGGAAGAATTGGTTAATGGAACGGATAGGGTAATAAAGAGTATCTTTTAAGTATGGATTGGCTTTGCTACAACGGTATGACAATCGGAAAAGTATTTCGGTTGTCATTTTTGTTTTATTTATATAAGAGCAAGAAGCGCCTACATGGTATTAAATCAAACCTATGCTAATTTAGTACCAAAATTAGTTGACTTCAGAGCTACTTCGGAGGTATCATCCCGGTACCATAATTAAGTAAAGTTTCTTTTGAGACGAGGAAGGTCAAAATGACAGTGTATGGTTATGCAAGAGTCAGCACCAAGAAACAACATTTTGATAGGCAGATAACTAATATACTATCTGCGTACCCCAAAGCAATAATGAAGACAGAGCATTTTACCGGAACTACCACGGCAAGACCTCAGTGGGAACAGTTAAAGAAGATGCTCAGAGAGGATGATACGGTTGTGTTCGATAGTGTGAGCAGAATGTCTAGGAACGCCGAGGAGGGGTTTGCCGACTATGCGATGCTGTTTAAGATGGGTGTCAACCTTGTCTTCCCCAAAGAGCCTCATATCGATACAGAGGTCTACAAGCAGTCCATGGTAAAGACCTTGAATATTGAAGTAAACACAGGCGTTGAAGCTGTGGACGAATACTTTGCAGGCAACATGGAACTTGTAAATAGACTACTAATGAAACTTGCCCAACAGCAAATCAGATTAGCGTTCGAGCAAGCAGAAAAGGAAGTTACCGATTTGCATCAGAGAATTTCCGAGGGAATGCGAGAAAGTAAAGCAAAAGGAACGCAGATTGGATAGATAAGAGGAACAAGCCTTACAACAAGGAAGTCTTTGGATTTTAAGAAGATAATTAAGATGCACTCGAATACATTTGGTGGAAGTCTTTCGGACGAAGAAACAATAAAGCTTTGTGGTTGCTCGCGTAATACTTATTATAAGTATAAACGCGAAATTATAGGTGTGAATAATAGTTGCAAATCATGATAAGCGATTGCTTATCATAGTAATTTGTAAAAAATTTACAAAAATATGCAATAAGATATTGACATTTGGATATAATAAGTGATATAATAGCAGTAGAGAGGCGATTGTATCATGTTAGTCAATTTCAGATTTAAAAATTGTAGGTCTTTTTACGAAGAAACCGAATTAAGCATGGAAGCCGTGAGAGATAACGAACACCGTGAAATCAATACTTTTTCGGTCGATGATAATCTTTTGAAGGGTAGTAATAACGAGCTTTTGAAGTCTGCCGTAATTTTCGGTGGGAATGCTTCGGGGAAAACTAATGTCCTTAAGGCTTTAGCGTACATGAAAAACGTATTGCTTTTGTCTGCATCGCAATTCCCAATAGTAGCGCATAATGAGTTTTATGCGTTCTATGATTATGCGCGTGAGGAAGAAAGCATCTATGAAGTAGAGATTATTCAAAACGAATCTTATTATAGATATGGCTTTTCTTTGTTGAATGGTGTTGTAAAGTCAGAATGGTTGGATAGACGTAAGGAGCGATTGACTCCTGTTTTCAAACGTGTAGATAATATTTTGGAGATTTCCGGATTGCCCAAACAAGCTTCCAAACTTATTAACATTTCCCCCCAAACTTTGTTTTTGGCTGTCAGCAATAACTTCCAATTAGATATCAATTCTTATATGATGGATGTTATGACGTGGTTTTCTAATCTCTATATTGTGTTTGAAAATGATGCCAATATTCTAGATATATATACTTTGGAAAACGGAAAATATCGTGACCAAGCGCTTAAGATATTAAAGTTGGCAGATATCGGAATTAGAAATATAAGAGTAAAGAAAGATAAAATTGCTAACATGACGGACTTTAACGATATGTTGCGCATAAATGCTCAAATGCAAATCAATCCTGTAGGGATGGGGCAGCTCAAACAAGAAGAAAAGAATTTATATAATCTCGATTTGGAAACTTTTTTTGATGTATATGACCGTAAAGGTAAAGTTAAGGGTAGTATAGATGTTTTGTTGTATAAAAATGCAGGTTTCAACTCTGAAGGTACGGAAAGATTGCTGTGCTATCTTGGATGGGTTTTGGCTGCATTAGACCAAGGTAGGGTAATCCTAATTGATGAAATAGATGCAAAACTGCATTTCTTGGTTGCCGATTATTTGTTGCGCTTATTCAACTCCATAGACAAAAATCCCAAGAATGCGCAGCTCATTTGCACGGCTCATAATGTCATGCTTATGGATGAGGATTTACGTAGAGACCAGATATATTTTACAAGCAAGGACGAGTTTGGAGAAAGTCGTCTTGTCTCTTTATCCGATTTTAACAATGTACGCAAAAACGATTTGTTCAGCAAAAAATATTTAGCTGGGTTCTATGCCGGATTGCCCGATATGAGAGACGATTGAGGTGTAATATGGCAAGACGAGCGAAAATCAAAAGACAAGAAGAGCGAGATAAGTTTTACATAATTACAAATGGGAAAAGAACTGAGTATAATTACTTTTCATTAATAAAATCGAAGAAAAGCATTTATAATGTAAAGGTGGAATTCGCAAATAGCGACCCGTATGGGTTAGTTGAGTATGCCAGTCGATTGGTTCCTGAATCTAATCAGGCGTGGGTTGTATTTGATGTGGATAACAGTCATAAAGACGGAAGGCTTGTGCAGGCAATAAAGCTTGCGGAGAGTAATGGAGTAAAATACGCATTTTCGAATCTTGCATTTGAGGTGTGGCTTATTGACCATTTTCAAAAATGTGACCAACACTTGGATACGGACGGACATAAGCGAATATTGGACAAATATTTGTCCGAACAAAAACCGGGTCTAAATTATGATAAGTCAGATGTGGATGTTTTGGAGAAATATTTTATTCCGAATTATGAAATAGCCGTAACTAATGCAAAAGTGGTTTTTCAAACAAGAATGAGAGAGCATATCGAACAATGCGGCGAAAACTCTCGACCGCCGATTTGGGATTGGAATTCGTGTACTACGGTTTATAAGCTGATAGAAGCTTTGAAACTTACAAAATAGGGGTGTGTTTTGTGACAAATGTAGCGCATATGGTGTATGACTTGGGACTGGGAGGATTTCGAGTTTTAGATAAAACGAATTATAACGATGATACAAAAATCGGGATAGTTTATTTGAGCATAAAAAGCTTACAGTTGTTGAAACGGTATTTTCTAATATGCGGTTATGCGCTGATTGATAAGAATGCCCGAATTCTATATCCGATTGATGTGCAGAAAGAAACGATAGCCGTTTATGAAGGTACTTATAATAGATTCCCAGATGCATTAAAGCATGGATTGGCTCAATATGTGATTAATACTCGTCCGTCATTTTTATTTACTCCTTTTTTTATTGATTGGCAATTTAAGATGAAAAGAGATTGTTTTACTGAGAATGGCCCACTGATAAAATTAAGTAGCGATTGTTTGGAAAGAGCTAAAATTCTCGGTAAAATGTTAAAGTATAATTGTCATCTTATTGAGCCTGCTAATTTTGGTGAATTATGTGAGTTTACAGGTAAGGCGCATGAAGTATATGGTTTAGATATTTATGAAGAGGATTATTCTGATAATTTCAAATATCTAATTGATAGCCTTATAAACGGCTATCACATAAATATGACGAAATTTGAAATAGAGAAAGTCTTTTTTCAAATATGTCATCTTTGTATTGCGCAATTGGAGAAAGATTATGTGTAGTGCAGGCATTGGAACACCATATTGGTATGAGTGGGAAATAGGATTATTAAAGTGCCTAGAAATGTTGTATAACAATGATATTCGTAGCGTTGTTATTCAAGATTCACGGTTTACTTCTATTGATGATGTGGTTGTAAATTATATTGACGGTAGTACGCTTAATTATCAGGTTAAGCATACGGATGTCGATAATAATTTTACCTTTTCCACGCTATTATCGGGTGAAACTTCGATGTTGGCCAAGTGGGCGAAAGATTGGCAAGATACTAAAACAAATGCCAATATTAAGTGTATAAATATTATCACCAATAAACATTTTGGCCAAAATCAAGTTGATGGCTGTTGTTCATTCAAAAATTTTGTTGAGATAGAACTACCGCGATGGCAAAATGATAGCAACTATGTTTCTGATTCACCCGAAGCCAATAAAGTGATTGAGCGACTTAAAAGCACTTTATCTTTTTTGGGTGATGAAATATATGATTTTATTAAGTTGCTGGGATTCACAGAATTTGGAGATAGAGTTGCGGTCGAGAAAGAGTTTCGGTCTCTTATAGCTACCATATTGGGGACAAGTGATGATGCTAAAATTTCTGCAGTTGCAGATAAACTTTATTCAAAATTAAGAATTTGGGCGACATCTTTGCGAGAAAAAAGTGAGATATGCCGGGAGGATGTATATAGAGCAATTTGTTCAAAGCAAATTGATGTCCCTCGATTTGATACTTTATATGTTGAAAAACCTATATTTCCATCACGCGAACATTTTAAAGAGACGTTTGTAGAAGATATAAAAAAATCCAAGAAGAAAATTATTTTTCTCAGAGGTTTGCCGGGGTCAGGAAAAACAAATTTTGTAACATATTTATCACAAACGCCGAATTCTATTATAGATTTCAATTTTTATACATATCTTCCTGCTCGTAAAGGTAATATGTTTTTTAGTGATGATGCAGGATATTACTCTGGACACTATCTATGGCAATGTCTTTTGGAACAGTTAAAAGTAAAGTTCGAAGAACGTGGATTGTTGTGTGAAGTTAAGTTCCCCTTGGCTTATGGTGATTTGAGCTTAAGTGAGATAAGGAACACAGTGCTTAAATATTTGAATATATATGCCAAAAAGTTGGGGCGAACTTGTTATGTGTTTATTGATGGAATAGACCATGCGGCACGTTCTCGAATGGCGGCAAGTGAGATATTTTTGTCCCAAATGCCGGCGGCGGATGAAATTGTTGGGGACATAAAATTTGTTTTAATTGGACAGCCCAATGATAAATATCCATATTGGTTAATAAACGAGCAGGGTAATGTCGATATTATTGATTTGCCTAGTTTGACTTACGATGATGTTTTAATTTTACTTAAAGATAAAAAAATCATTGTAGATGGGGCGAACTTAGAATCTTTGGCGGATAAAATATTGCGTGTAGTAGGAAATAATGCCCTTAATGTTCTCTTTGCAATTGAGGAGCTCAAGGCTGAACATTATCAATATGAAGAATTAGTCGATGAACTAATTAAGAGAAAATTAAATTGTGAAATCAGTAAGTATTATGAATGGATATTTAATTCGTTGCAGTCAAGCTCATTACTAAATAAAGTAGTGGCAATATTTGCATTTGTCACGCAAAAAATAAAATTGAGAGATGTTGCGAAGCTTTGCGAAGAAGATGAGGTGACAGTCGGTGATTGTTTGTGTCGTTTGTATCCGTTATTGCAAGAGGACGTAAATGGTTTTTATGCATTTCACAATGATGTCAGATTATACTTTAAGGATAGGTGTAGCCAAAATAGAAACTGTGCTAATATTGTACAAAGATTTGAGAATATTATAAATACGTATGATGATTTGTGTGGATTAAGGTATAATTACTTATTTGATGCGTTGTTTGAGTGTTGTAATGACAAAAGCATTGATTTATATACATCCGATTATATTATGAAATCCACATTATTCAATGTACCTGTGATGAAGCTTGTAGAACAGTTTGCGATGCTTTTTGAAGCGGCCTATAGTTCAAAATCCATTGATTGCATGATTAAGTTAAATTTAGCATTTAATACATTATTTCAATATGTAAATTGCCTGGAATATAATGAATTGACTAATGAGCGTTTTGTAAACAATGATGATGAATTATTTTCTGCAGAAAAGTATATGTTGGATTACAAGAAGGATTTTGAAATAATAGCACGAGATATATACGTTTTGATAGTACGAGGTGAATATGAGAGAGGGCAAAAAGTATATAATGAATATTTAGGTGGATTATCCGATTCTCAGTTTGTGAATGTAATGAAAAATTCTACAGCGGAAGAAACGATTCGAAAAATAGGTTACATTTGTAGAGTTTATAGACAGAATTGCAGATTTGATGATGAGTGGGAGGAAACGCATGGCTATGCTGACTTTATTTCTGGGTGGCTTGAGGCATCAAAGCAGTATGTTTGTGAAGATGATATCGAGACGACATTGACATTTCAGCATTACTATAAACGAGACTTGTATGATTATATTCATAACATTGTAACGCAAGTAAAACAAAATGTTCTAATTAGGCTTAGTAATTGTTTTCGAAATACAGGTGTATCGTTGTTTTCATTGATTGATATTTGCTGCGCTCTAATTTTTAATGGGCTTCAAGATGACGATTTAATTAATGTCATATACGAAAGAAAGCAGGAAATAATGGCTAAAGATGTTTTTCAATTTGATTCGCAAAGAATTGGCTATTTTGTTAAATTACTTTTTTGCATATACAATAAAGTAAGTGATTCTAATAAAGAAGAATTATCGAAATTATATGATGAACTCTTAAGTGATAATTATATTAAGCAAGGAGACAGAGGTTATTTTCCGGCGAAAAGGCTCGTAGAGATAGCAAATAAAATATTTAGAGTTTTTTATGATGATGAGATATCGGAAGATTTAGTGGAATATGTATATGAAATGACTTATTTTGCTAATAAACACGGAATGGGCTCAGTGTCTGATATAAATTCTCGTGATACTATTGATTTTTTAGAGAAGATTGTGGTTTCGACTTATAGTGACAATTGGGATAGGTCCAAACTTAAAGAGTTTTGCTCTCGCATTTTGCCTATATATATTGGGCTTGATTCTTTACCGGCAAAA
This sequence comes from Clostridiales bacterium, assembly GCA_022508405.1. Lineage (GTDB taxonomy): Bacteria > Bacillota > Clostridia > Christensenellales > Pumilibacteraceae > Anaerocaecibacter. The sequence goes on along the minus strand of JAFLVI010000006.1, from coordinate 16,907 downwards.
TTTAACAGCAATTATTTGCAGCTTTTTAGAATAGCAGAAGAAATTGAGTCTATAAAGGTAATTGCTGATTATTGGATAGGAAAGAAAGGAAGTGTATGGAATGATGACTATTCAAATGCTAGTTATGTTTGCAACGCCATAATAGATGAATTGAAGCAATGTGGTCTTGTGGCTTATGCGGAACAGACTACTAAAATGAACTCAGTCAAAATAATCGGCTATGTAAATCATAAAGATTATTCTCTGTACGATGTTTTTAAATGGTTTGACAAATTACCAACATCGGAAAATAAGTTTAAACATGGGATTAGTATTTTGTCCATATCGGATGAGGCAGAAAAAATTGGAGATAATCGTGCTGCTAATAGTGTAGATAGTAGTATATTTAGAACAGCATTACAATTAGGGTGGCGATTTGTCGATGCTTTGTTTGAGTTGCATAATACCACGGATGATTTTCATTATTGGAGAGAATGTCTACTAAATGAATTGATTGATTCATTGAATTACATTAACTATAGTGATGAAGAATTAACCGAAATACAAAGGCTTTTAAATGCCTGGATAAATGAAAATATAGAAAGTAAGAAAAAGCGCGGAACAAATCAATTGGGTTTTTTAGCCGATTCGAATCACAAAATAGCTACAAAATTCAGTGATGCAAAGATTAGAGATGAGTTACTAAAAAAATACCCTCGTGACGAAGTTAAACAAGACGTGCCTGTATATTCTAGTGCAATAAATAAAGCACAAGAGAGCGCAGAACTTGCAATTATGGATACTGTGCGTAAACAAGGACTTTCGGTTCAAGCTATTGAATTATTGGATACATATACGAAACAGGATTATTCTTCTACATACTGCTTTCTAATAAAAGTTGGGGAGATATTAAATGATGTAGATAAGGAAAAATTTGTGCAAAACGTTATCGTACCATATGTAATAGTTGCTAACCGATATGGCTTGCATGGTAGCGGTTTGGATTTGTTGTTGGATAACTTTTATGATTATATAAGTGTTGAAACTTATTTACATATTTTATTACAAGTGGTAAAAAGACTTAATAATGGAGACCCTCATGATTTCTATGGGGTTAATGAGGATTTCAATATAATCATGTTCAACATTATTAACCAGTATTATCCAGAGAGAATCGAAGAATTGACATCAAATAAAATACAATTACATCATTTATGGATTACGTCTTGTGGGTTGACTGAATTTCAGGATTATGATGTGAAATTTGATGATAGTTTACATTCGATAAAAGATTTTAACAGAAAGCATTTGGGATTAGTTTGATATCATTCTTGGCTAAATTTAATAAAGAACAAATAATAAGCCGATTTTAGTTGAAAACCTGACTGTGTTGTGCTATAATACATTCGTAAGGTTTTTCATTATATGTCTTCGACACAGGTGCTTTACGCAGGGAGGACAAAAATTGCTTGCAAGGCCCAGTGCCGATAGGCAATACCAACATAGTCAAAAATGTGAGAGACCTTACTACCAAGTAGGGTCTTTTCTTATGTTTTTTATGCCCAATCCCGTAAGATTTGACCGTAATGGGTGCTTCACCTGCATAGTCAGTGGGGTGGGACAGGCGTAAGACGTTTGTGTCCTTCCTGCGTAAAGCACTATGTGTCGAAGACACTTTTATGGCGGATGCATCACGCCATAGTGCGTCAGCCTTCGCGCCACACTCGGTCATTTACCTATTAAGTAAACTCCCGTCGGTCGGCGCTCGGACTTCCTTCTCTTGCGTGCGCCTACGCCATAAAAGCGCGTTCTGAATTACAAACTAATAATCAAAAAAGACCTTGCAAAAACAAGGTCTTTTTATTTGATTTTAAGTTTGCGCAAATGCGGTTAAAACAGTGTACTTTTACTTTTGAACATGGTATAATATTTATGCTTAAAAAAGAATATAGGAAACAGATTTAATGATTAACGTACAAAACGTAAAATTGCAGTTCGGCACGCGCGTGCTGTTTGAAAACGTGAGTATCAAGTTTTCCGGCGGCAACTGCTACGGCATAATCGGCGCAAACGGCGCGGGCAAGTCCACATTCCTTAAGCTTTTGTCGGGCAAGATCGAACCGAGCAAGGGCGAAATCACAATAGGCAAGGGCGAGCGCATGTCCGTACTTGAGCAGAACCAAAACGCGTACGACGATTATACAGTGCGCGAGGCGGTCATTTGCGGGCATAAGGAGCTTAGCGACATCAGGCGCAAGCGCGAAATCCTGTACGCAAAAGAGGACTTTTCCGAAGAAGACGGCAATATCGCCGCCGAGCTGGAAACCAAGTACGGCGAGCTCGGCGGTTACGAGTGCGAAATAGACGCCGAAACGCTTTTAAACAGCATCGGCATTCCGCAGGATTTATTCGATATCGATATGCGCGACGTCGAGCCCAAACTCAAGGTTAAGGTGCTTATTGCGCAGTGTCTTTTCGGCAAGCCGGACATTTTGCTTTTGGACGAGCCTACCAACAACTTAGACATAAAGACGGTCAGGTGGTTGCAGGAGTATATTAAATCGCTCGAGGACGCCACCGTGCTTGTCGTGTCGCACAACCGTCACTTTTTAAACCAAGTGTGCACGCACATTTGCGACGTGGACTATTCGGCAATAAACATGTTTGTGGGAAACTACGACTTTTGGTACGAATCGTCCCAGCTGATATTGCGCCAGCAAAAAGAAGCTAACAAAAAGGCCGAACAGCGCATAAAAGAATTACGGGAGTTTATTGCGCGGTTCTCCGCCAACGCCAGTAAGTCCAAGCAGGCCACAAGCCGCAAGCGTGAGCTTGACAAAATCGTCGTGGAGGACATCAAGCCGTCCTCGCGCAAATATCCGTATATTGACTACAAGTTTGAGCGCGACCCCGGCAACGATATTCTGCGTGTGGAAAAGCTTACCAAAAAAGGTTTTTTCGAGAACGTCACTTTCACCGTGTCGCGTGACGACAAGATAGGATTTTTAACGGACAACGGCAGAGTGGTGGCGGAGCTGTTCGACTGCATATTCGGCGACAGCAAGCCCGATTCGGGCAGGGTGATTTGGGGCAAGACCATAAAGCCCGCATACATGCCGCAAAACTACGATAAGTATTTTGACGGCTGCGCCATGTCGCTGGTAAAGTGGATAGACCAGTGGTCGGAAAATCACGAACAAGAATACCTTAGGTCGTGGCTGGGCAGACTCTTATTTTCGGGCGACGAAGCGTTAAAGCCGGCAAACGTGTTGTCGGGCGGGGAAAAGGCGCGTTGCATGCTTGCGCGCATGATGCTACTTTCGCCCAACTTCTTAATCTTTGACGAGCCGACTAACCATCTCGATTTGGAGAGCATAACCTCGCTTAACAAGGGCATGATCAATTTTAAAGCGCCCATTCTGTTCATCACGGCGGACGAAGAAATTATGTCGTCCGTTGCCAACCGCATAATAATAATAGAAAACGGCGTCAAGTCGTACGACCGTCCGGTGACGTATGACGAATATATTGCAACGCTGTAATCGGACGAATTGTAAACGTTTGACTAATATATATTTTTGGTATATAATTTGAGTATGGTTAATATAGGCATTAACGGAGTAATACTCCGCGTAAAAAACAACAAACTCGGCGACGTGTGGAACCTTCCCGTGCTCGGCAAAACGCTGGAGAATTGGGTGGCGGGCACGCTTAATGTTCCGTGCCAAACGGTTGAAGCGTCCACGGTAATCAATATTGCGGAAAAGATAAAGCCGCTTATAGACCGCACCAAGCCGATAACGGTGGTGCTGTACTGCGACGCACCGCTTATCACCGCCAAAACGGTGGAAACGGCCATTCGTCAACTCAACGAAAAAAATCTTAACGCAGTCACACTGCCGCGCGGCACTGTGTACAAAACCGAGTACCTTTACGGCATTCAAACTCTGTTTGCGCAAACTCCGTCCGGAAGCGGGGAGTTTGAAGCGGTGGAGTCGTGCGAAAGCTTGTCGCGCATAACTGACGCGCTAAAGCGCAGAATACTTAACTTTCACGCAAGCAACGGCGTTTTAATCACCGATTACAACAATGTGTATATTGATTGCGACGTTGTTATCGAGCGCGGCGCGGTAATAGAGCCGTACAACTTTATCAAAGGCAAAACCATAATCAAAGCCGACGCGCATATCATGCCTAACAACTATATAGAAAACTGCATAATCGGAAGCGGCGCGCGCGTGGACAGTTCGCGGCTTTATTCCAGTATTGTAGGCGAAGGGACGCGCGTAGGCCCGTTTGCGTACATTCGTCCCAACAGCGTAATCGGCAAGGAGTGCCGCATAGGCGACTTTGTTGAGCTTAAAAGCTGCGTAATAGGCGACGGCAGTAAGGTAAGTCATCTTTCGTATATAGGCGACGCTGAGTTGGGTAAGGAATGCAACGTGGGTTGCGGCGTGGTTTTTGCCAACTATGACGGCAAGAACAAGTACAAATCCATTGTGGGCAATCGCGTGTTTATAGGCTCAAACGCAAATATAGTTGCGCCCGTGCATATTGCCGATCGCGCGTTTATCGCGGCGGGCTCCACAGTCACGGACGGAGTACCGGCAGAAGCCTTGGCAATCGCGCGTGCGCGGCAAGTAAACATTCCGCACTGGGCGGGCAATATGTACGCGCCGCCTGTGGGCAGCGAGACCGGCGCATACAGACTGGTGCAGGACTCGGAAGGCATTATAGACGGCGACGCAAGCGACACCGAAAACACGGAAGAGCTTGCGCATAATTCGGACAACAATGTTGACAACGGCGAACAGCCGAAATAGAATTATCTAAAACCATTTGGAGGCAACAAATGATAGCACACGGAAATAAGGTTAAGTTGTTTTGCGGAAACTCGTGCAAGGCGCTTGCGCAGTCAATCGCCGACAACATGCGCATGAGACTTTCCAGCGCGGAAGTCGGCAAGTTCAGCGACGGCGAAATCTCGGTAACAATAGGCGAATCCGTTCGCGGCTGCGACGTGTTTGTAATCCAGTCCACGTCCATTCCCACCAACGACAATCTTATGGAATTGCTCGTAATGATCGACGCGCTCAAGCGCGCTTCGGCGGGCAGAATAACTGCGGTAATCCCGTACTTCGGCTATGCTAGGCAGGACAGAAAAGCCCGCGCACGCGACCCCATTACCGCCAAGCTTGTGGCAGACCTTCTTACCACTGCCGGCGCGGACAGAATACTCACCATGGACTTGCACGCGTCGCAGATACAAGGCTTTTTCAATATTCCGGTGGACCACCTTTTGGGCGCGCCCATACTCGCAAAGGCTATCGCCGGCGAAGATTTTATAAAGGAAGCGGGGGACGACCTTGTTGTTGTTTCGCCCGACGTAGGCTCTGTAGGACGGGCTAGGCAAATGGCGCAAAAGCTTAACAAGACGCTCGCCATTGTGGACAAAAGAAGACCCAAAGCCAACGTCATGGAAGTCATGAACATTATCGGCGACGTAAAGGGTAAGCGTTGCCTTATACTCGACGACATGATAGATACCGCAGGCACTATTGTGCAAGGCGCAAAAGCGCTGGTGGAAGTGGGCGGCGCAACCGACGTGTACGCATGCTGCACCCACCCCGTGCTGTCCGGTCCCGCTATAGAAAGGCTGGAAAACTCGGTTATCAAAAAGCTGTTCATGCTGGACACAATAGAACTGCCGGAAGAGAAAAAGCTGGACAAGTTTATCACCGTGTCGGTCGCGCCCATATTTGCCGCGGCAATATCGTGCATTTTTGCGGACATGCCCGTGTCCAAGCTGTACGACTGATAAATCAAAAAAAAGTAAAAACAAAATCTGCCGCAGGCAAAAGCTTGTGGCAGATTTTTTGTGTCGGGGTTTGTCGTAAAAGGCGAGTATTATAACAGTTTCGGCAAAAAGTTGTTTATTCCGCAGGTTTGTTATGCGCGCATTTCTGCTTGGTGGCTTCGCCGCCGCGAAGGTGGCGCACGCTTAGGTTGTAGTCAAGGATTTTGCGCACGCGCTCGAATAGCTCGGGATCGTGCTTAGGCAATCTTTCTGTTACGTCCTTGTGTACCGTTGATTTGCCTATACAAAAGTGCTTTGCCGCGTCGCGCACTGTGCATTCGGTTTGTGCTATGTACCTGCCTAAGTTTACGGCGCGGGCGTTCTTGCTGTCATTGTTCGTCATATTGCCCCCTAATTTTTAGCGGTTGTATAATATATGTCCGTTTTCGACAGTTTATTACAAAAGATTTAGTAACGGCGGGCAGCCTAGTCCGCTTTGTCGTACGCTTTATTTCAACAAAAAATAATTCCGGTCGAATTCCGAATTCTGAATTGGATAATTGCTTGACTAATTTAAGGCTATTGGTTATAATATATTGGAATCTTCGATTAAGTTCGTACGTCAATCTTGCTGTAAATTTTTGCGATTCGTGCGTATATATATTGCCACCGTAGCGCCACTACGTCGCCAATATATATCCTTCGTATAACAAAAATTTTCTACGCAATCTTGACGCGTCACTAAATCTTCGATTACTGAATAAATAGGCAAGGAGTTTATTATGCCCAAAGAATATATTATGACTGCGCAAGGCAAGCGCGAACTGGAAGAACGGCTTGAGCAGATTAAAAATGTGGAGATGCCCGCCATTGTCGAGGAAATCGCAGCCGCGCGTGCGCAAGGCGACTTATCGGAAAACGCAGAATATCATATAGCGCGCGAAAATCAGGCCAAGCTTCAAAACGAAATGGATTCCATTATGGAAAAGATTGCCGGCGCCAAAGTCTTGGACGAAAAGTCTATCAACGACGACGTCGTTTCCATAGGTTGTGCCGTGGAAGTGATAGAAGCCGATGTAGAGGACGGTCTCGCTGCTATGGAAAAGTGCGGTTTTACTCGCACCGATATTATTGCGGGGTTTTTGACCCGCATGTCCGTCAACGATATGCGCGGTTCTTACCGTCAAGGCATATTGGCCGAGCTCACGGACGAAGATTTTATGACGGCCGGCGGCGAACTGCTTTCTTCCAAACGCTACAAAAAGGAAGACCTTTTGGATAAGGGCTTTTCCGATGCGGAGCTTGCCAACAAGGTTAAGGTACGCAACAAAATCGACAAATCTAAGTGCGAAGGGCTCAAGGTCTACACCATTGTCGGCTCACACGAGGCGGACGCGCTCAACGGCAGAATCTCCAACGAGTCGCGCGTCGGTGCGGCGTTACTTAACAAGGCGGAAAACGACGTGGTCATGGTGGGCGATTTGCTGTTTAAAATAGTCAACATAGTCGTCGACAAAAAAGCGGTCAAAAAGTAGAACATAATCCGGTGCAAAAGGTAAAGGATACTATGGCAGAACAGAACAACGGTCAAAACATCGGCGAACAAGTCGAACAGGATATAGACGCCTTAAAGGCTGTGCGGCTGGGCAAGCTGCAAGCGCTGTGCGAAAAAAATGCCGACCCGTTTAAAATAACCGAGTTTCCGGTGGACGCGCATGCCGCGGATATTACTTCCGCGCCGCAAGAAGGAAAAACCGTTTCCATTGCGGGACGGCTTATGAGCAAGCGCATCATGGGCAAGGCAAGCTTTGGACACTTGCTCGACAGGTCGGGGCAGATCCAGATTTACGTTAAGTCGGACAACCTCGGCGCGGATGACTACGACGGGTTTAAAAAACAAATAGACATAGGCGACATAATCGGCGTTACCGGCGATGTGTTTGTTACACACCGCGGCGAAGTTTCGGTTGCGGTAAAAAAGCTTACGCTTTTGTCAAAGTCGCTTACGCCCCTTCCCGAAAAGTGGCACGGGCTCAAGGACAACGATATTCGCTACCGCAAGCGTTATCTCGACCTTATTGTAAATTCCGAGGTCAAGGACACGTTTATCAAGCGCAGCAAGATAATTTCCGCCGTGCGAAGCTACTTGGACGCGGACGGATTTTTGGAAGTGGAAACGCCCATTCTCAACACGGTTGCGGGCGGTGCGGCGGCGCGTCCGTTCATTACGCACCACAACACGCTCGACCTTGATATGTACATGCGCATTGCGCCCGAGCTGTATCTTAAGCGGCTTATAGTAGGCGGATTGGAGCGCGTGTACGAGCTTGGCAGAAACTTCCGCAACGAGGGCATGGACATAAAGCACAATCCCGAGTTTACCATGATCGAGCTGTACCAAGCTTACGGCAACTACTACGACATGATGAAGCGCACGGAAGATATTTATCTTGCGGCGGCGCATGCAATCGGGCTGGGCGACAAAATCACATATCAAGGCAGGGAGATAGATCTTTCCACGCCGTGGCGGCGCGTCACCATGCGCGATATAGTAAAGGAAACGGTGGGCGTGGACTTTATGTCGCTCACCAAGGAGCAGGCGCAAGCCGAACTCAAGCGTTTGGGGCTCGATCCCGAAGGCGACAAAAACGCCGCCGAATGCATGTACGTGGCGTTTGACAAGCTTGTGGAAAGCACGCTCATCCAGCCCACGTTTGTCACGGGGTACCCGATAGAGATTTCGCCGCTTGCCAAGCGTGACGATAACGGATTGACTTACCGTTTTGAATTCTTTATAAACGGCTGGGAAGGCGGCAACGCTTACTCCGAGCTTAACGACCCGCTCGATCAAGCCAAACGGTTTGAAACGCAGCGCGCAATGATGAAAAAGGGCAGCGAAGACGCGCAAGCCGCCGACGACGACTTTGTGGAAGCGTTGGAGTACGGCATGCCGCCCACCGGCGGACTGGGCATAGGCATAGACCGCATGGTCATGCTGCTTACGGACAGCGCGTCGATTAGGGATGTTATTCTATTCCCGACAATGAAGCCTAAACGCTAAGTCGTATTTATCGCCGGATACGGACTGCGTGCTTCTCGGCGCTCGGTCATTTAGGCGGTTCTAAACTCCCATCGCGTCTCGTCGTCGGCTGTCCGTCTGCGTCGCGACTACGCCTTAGCGGCTTGATGTATTTTTATTTTTATTCCAATTATATATTCTCGGAGAAAATAATTGAGTTTAGCGGAACATTTAAAAAAAGCCGCGGCGGAAGATAAAGTAAGACTGCATACGCCCGGGCATAAAGGGAAAATTTGCCAACTCGATTTGACCGAGCTTTCGGACGATAGCTTTCCGGCAGGATATGTTTTGGAAGCCGAACGCCGCGCCGCCGATATCTACGGCGCACGGCACGCGCACTATCTTTGCGGCGGCAGTTCGCAGGGCGTTAAGTCGGCTGTATTCTATTCGGGCGCGTGCGCGGTGGTGGACGTAAATTCGCACCGTTCGGTGTTTGACGGTTTTGTTCTTTCCGGCAAGCGTTTTGTTACGGCGGGGAATGTCGGAAGTGTATATCCGCTTACCGTCAAGCAGATTGACAGCGCTGTCACAGCTGATACAAAGGCGGTGGTTGTTACCACCCCTACGTATTACGGGTTTTGCGCCGACATTGACGGCATAGCCGATTACTGCAAAAGGAAAGGGCTTTTGTTTATTGCGGACAGCGCGCACGGAGCGCACTTCGGGTTTTCCGATAAGTTGCCCGAAAGCGTTGCAAAAAAGGCGGATATCTGCAACGTGTCCACGCACAAAACGCTATGTGCGCTTACACAGTCGGCGCTGTTACTTGATAATCTGACGGACAAAAACAGTGCGCGCTTGTGCGACATTGTTTCCGTTATGGGCACTACAAGCCCGTCATACCTACTGTACGCTTCTATAGACGACGCGTTGACCAAAGCGGCTTCAAAAGACACCGCCGCGGCATACGACCGTCTTTACGACGCGGTGCAGGATATAAAAACGGAATTTCCGTTTTTGGATAACGATGATTTTACAAGACTTGTGCTTGACTGTGCACGGCTTAACGTATCGCCCGCAAAGCTTAATAAAGCGTTGATTCGTCGCGGCGTGTATTCCGAGCTGGTGACCGACAAGTATATAGTTTTTATTTTGACCGCACAAGACGAGCCTGCAAGCGTATTATCGCTTAAAACGGCGCTCTCGGCGGAATTGGGGAGTAACAAATGAACGGCGGCAAGTTCATAGTAATAGAAGGAGTAGAGGGAGCGGGCAAAAGCAGACAGTGCGCGTTGCTCACCGAAGCGCTTAATAGTGCGGGTGTTCCTACGTTGCATACGCGAGAGCCTGGGGGTGCGCAACTTGCCGAGTCCATTCGCTCGCTTTTGCTTGATCCCGCTTATTCGCCCGACGCGGTTACCGAACTGTACTTGTATTCGGCGGCGCGGCGCGATCATCTTAACAAAGTGGTGTTTCCCGCATTGGAACAAGGCAAGGTGGTCGTTTGCGACAGGTTTATCTATTCGACTATGGCGTATCAAGGCTACGGGCGTGGGCTGGACCTGCAGTTTATAAGGCGGGTGAACGAAATAACCATATCGCCGCTCAAGGTGGATTTGGGCTTGTTTTTGGATATAACGCCCGAAGCGGGTTTTTTACGCAAGGGCGGAGCCAACAGCGCCGATAGGTTGGAGCGCGAAAGCTTGGAGTTTTTCAACCGCGTTTACAACGGATTTAAGCAAATGTGCGAACTGGGCGAGCTTACCGCTATTGACGTGTCGGGCACAAAGGAACAGACCGCCGCTAAAATTTTGTCTGTGGTGCGCGGCATACTATGAGCGAATGTGTTCTTAAAAAGTACGCATATCTTTACGCAGACCTTGACTGCATAAAAAACGTCGGCAACGAAACTTCGGTTTTGCTGTCCGGCGAGGACGACGACGGACTTAAGGTGCTTTCGCGCATTGTCGCGGCGCGCATGTGCGGCATAAGCGAGCAAAATGCGCTTGACGACCATGCGGATATTATTGTCTACCCGCGACCGGCCGAAGAAAAAAAGAAGACAAAATCGGGTGGGGAAAAAACCAAGCGTTACGCAATTTCGGTAGACGATATTAAGGAAATTTTGGATTCGCTGTACCTTACGCCGTTCGAGCTTAAAAACAAGGTGTACATTATAGAAAACGCCGAAAGCATGAGCGAGATTTGCCAGAATAAGCTTTTAAAGTCGCTGGAAGAGCCGCCCCCGCGCGTGTGCTTTGTGCTTTGCGCAAGCGGCAAGCTTTTGCCCACCGTGGAGTCGCGTTGCAACAGAATAGAACTGCCGCCGTTTGACATAGCGGTTGTGGAGCGGGAGCTGAGCAGATTTCACAAGGACGGAGCGGCGGTAAAGCTTGCGGCGCAAGCGAGCCGCGGAAATTTGGGCACGGCAGAGCGCATACTGGCGGACGCCGGCTTTAAGGACACATACGAGTCGGCAAAAAAGCTTATTAGGCTTGCCAGCGGCAGCAAGATGTTTGCGCACGCCGCAGCCGTGTACGAAAAGATGTCGCGCGACAAGGTGGAAAGCTTGCTCGGAGTAGTCGAATATTTGTTAAACGACATAGCAAGATATTGCATAGGCGTCGGCACGGTTTTTGACAGTAAAGACATACAAGAAATTGCGGACGGATACACGCCGCATTCCGCCACTCTCGCCGCGGAAGCGGTGCGCGAAGCCAAAAAGCACAACGCCGCCAACTGTATGCCTCAGGCGGTTATGGACACACTAATATTAAAGATAATGGAGGTAAAAGCACAATGCCGAAAGTGATAGGCGTAAGATTCCGCACTTCGCCGCGAATGTATTACTTTGCGCCAACCGAGGGCGAAGAGTACGTCAAGGGCGGTAAAGTAGTTGTGGAAACACAGCGCGGTGTGGAGCTTGCCACGGTAATTTTGCCTGTGACCGAAGTAGAAGAAAGCAAGATTGTCGCGCCGTTAAAGGGCGTGCTTCGCATTGCTACCCAAAACGATATAGAAGCCGCCACCGCGGACGAAGCGCAAAAGCAGGAGATAATAGCCACCGCAAAGCAAAAGGTTTTATCGCGCGGACTGGATATGAAGATTGTGGACTGCGAGTTTACTGTCGATCACAGCAAGCTTGTTTTGTACTTCACCGCCGAACAGCGCGTGGATTTTCGCGAGCTTGTGCGCGACCTTGCGTCCGCGTTTCATATTCGAATCGACCTACGGCAGATCGGCGCGCGGGAAGAATGCAAGTTGATAGGGTCTTTGGGTTCGTGCGGCATGCCGTGCTGCTGCGGCAGATTCGAGTCGGACAGCGATCACGTTTCCATAAAAATGGCAAAGTGCCAAAACCTTGCGCTCACGCCCAACAAGATAAACGGCATGTGCGGACGGCTTTTATGCTGTCTGTCTTACGAGAACAAGACGTACGAGGACGTGATGCGCCGCAGTCCCAAAGTAGGGTCGTGGGTGACCTGTCCGGACGGCAGGCGGGGCACGGTCGTATCGGTCACGCCGCTTACCGAAAAAGTAAGGTTGCGCGTGGGTGACGAGGAAAACTTCGAGTTTGTGGAGTACACTCTAAACGAACTTAAGTTTGAGCCTCGCGCCGGCAAGGCGCCCGAAACGGACGACGATAACGAAGAACACGACGAACAGAAAAACAACAACAATAATAACGCAAATAACGGCAACGGCGGCAAGAACAAAAACAAAAACAAAAATCGCCACGGCGGGAAACGTCCCGAAAATAACGGAAACGGCGATAGCAGTCGTCCCGAAAACAAAGGCGGCAATAACAACAACGCAAACAACGCAAATAACGGCGGCAAAAGCCACGGCGGAAAAAAGAAAAAGCACAAGTCCCGCAATAAGCAGGGCGGACCGCAGGGCAATCAAGGCGGAGCCGCTGAGTAAAATAAAGTGTGCGCAAACAAATTGTTCGCACCCGCTAACCGAATAAATCTTTTTTACACGTTGACATCTTGCACGGTTTATGCTATAATTGCAATATAAATACAGTACAAAATTATGGAGGTTAAACCATGGCACACAAAATTACCGATGAATGCATTTCCTGCGGCGCATGCGCGGCGGCTTGCCCCGTAAACGCCATCAGCGAAGGCGACGGCAAGTATGTAGTAGACGCAGACGCTTGTATCGACTGCGGCGCATGTGAGGGTGAATGCCCGACGGGCGCTATTACCGAATAAGGTAGATTTAGTAAAAATCGGACTGCAATTCAGTTGCAGTCCTTTTTTTAATGAAGAATTAAGAATGCAGAATGCAGAATTAACAATAAGCACATTATATTATGCGCTTAAAAGGCGGGCGGCCTAAAATTTATTTTTTGTTTATCTATTATTTCTTTTTGATTTAATCATACTATATGTGTGGAAAAAGAGCACACAATAAAGTCATTTGGCAGAAGTGCGGCTATTGTTGCCGCAATAGGAATAATAGCAAAGCTTATAGGCGCGCTGTACCGCGTGCCGCTTACAAATATAGTGGGAGCGGAAGGCATGGGATTGTATCAGATGGTGTTTCCGCTGTACACCGTGCTGCTCGCTTTTTGCGGCAGTGGGACTTCGGGCGCGGTGTCGCGCGTTGTCGCAAAGTACACCGCGCTTAATAACGACGGCGCGGCAAAGCGCACAATAAAAATCGCTATACTGCCGTTATCCGCAGCGGCGGCAATATGCACCGTAGGCGTTGCGGTTCTTCGCAATGTAATATCGGGCGTGCAGGGCAATACGGACGCCGGACTTGCGTATTTGGCGCTTTGTCCGTCGCTGTTGTTCGCCGGCGGGATAAACGTTTTGCGAGGATATTTTCAGGGCAGAACGCAAATGCTCCCCGGGGGAATAAGCCAGCTTATAGAGCAGGTAATAAAGCTTGTATTGGGCTTGTACTTGAGCAAGCTGTTTTTGCCGTACGGTGTAAAGTACGCGGTGGCGGGGGCGCTACTCGGCGTATCTATCAGCGAGCTTACCGCGCTTTTATATCTTTTTTTACGCTACGCTTTTATCGGGAAAAGGCGGGTAAAGCTTTCGCGCGTTGCGGCATTAAACGCCGAAATATCACAAGAGTTTTCCGCACCGACCGACGCCGTTGACGACAAAACATTGATGAAAGAATTGTTTTCCTTTGCGCTGTCCGTCACTTTGGGCGCGCTGGTACTTCCCATAACGCAGATGATAGATTCGGTGCTTGTCATAAACCTACTTATGCACGGCGGCGCGGGGCGGGAGAGCGCAACGGCAATGTTCGGTCTGTTTGTAGGACCTGTAGGCACGCTTATAAACATGCCCACTGTGGTTGCGCTGTCCGTTGCAATAGCCTTTTTGCCCACAATCACGCGCGCCGTGGAAAAGGGCGAAGACGCCGCGCCCGCAACGCGCAGTGCGGCAAAATGGATAATGCTGTTTACTTTGCCGATTACCGCCGTGTTCTTGTTTTTTCCGGAACCTGTGGTTAACGTGCTGTACCGCAGGGGATTGACTTCCGACCAACTTTTGCTTGCGGCACAACTGCTGCGCGTGCAGGCCATGTCGGTGTTTTATATAGGAATATTGCAGCTGTCCACTGCGGTGTTGCAGGGGTACAACAAGGCGCACAAGCCTGTTATAAACCTGCTTATCGGGGCGTGCGTAAAGGTGGGACTCACGCCGTTTGTGGTGCGTGCGTTCGGAATAACGGGCGCGGCTTTTGCAACAACTCTTTGCTACGGGATAGCGGCTTTGCTTTCCATGCGTTGCGCTTACAAAAAGCTTACTGTCGGCGCGGAAATAAAAAACGCGTTTATTGTGCCCGTTGTTTTTACGGCGCTGGGTTGTTTTGCGTTTTGGGGAACAACGGCGGCGCTTAAAAACGCTGTGCCGTATTTGTGGCAAACGCTTATCGGCGGCGGAGCGTTTATAATAGTGTACGCCGTCGGCATATTGCTCTGCGGTGCGATAAACATAAAATCCGAATTTACATGGTTTAGGCTTGGGCGAAAAAAAGACCGCGACTTGCAAAAAGAAAAATAATAAAACCACAATATATTGTTGATTTTATCATGGTTCAATGTTATAATACAGATGATAAAGGCTTAGAATAAAAATACTCAGTCAAAGGACGAACACATGATAGACATCAACCTTATACGAAGCAATCCCGACCTTGTTGCGGCGGCGTTAAGTAAGCGCGGCTGTGACGCCGACTTAAACGCCATTCTCGCACTGGACGTACAGCGGCGCGACATTATCGGCAAGACCGAAGCGCTTAAAGCCGAAAAGAACAAGGTTAGCGCGGATATCCCCAGACTCAAAAAGGAAGGCAAGGACGTTCAGCCGATATTTGCAAAAATGCGCGAGCTGGGCGACGAGATTGCAAACAGCGACGAACAGCTTAAAGCCGTTGACGAACAGTTGAGAATGGCGCTATTGTGCCTTCCCAATCTTCCCGATCCCGACGTTGAAGCGGGCGGCAAGGAAAACAACAAGGTCGTAAAGGTGTGGGGGAACAAGCCCGAGTTTGATTTCCCGATTAAAAACCATGTGGAACTTTGCGAGAGTCTGCACCTTATTGACTACGAGCGCGGTGTAAAGCTTGCCGGCAACGGGTCGTGGCTGTACACAGGTAAAGGCGCTCTTTTGGAATGGGCGCTGCTCAATTACTTTATAAAGACGCACAACAAGGACGGATACAGCTTTATACTTCCGCCGCATATGCTCAACTACGAGTGCGGGCTGGGAGCGGGGCAGTTTCCCAAGTTTGAAGACGACGTTTACCGCGTGGAAACGGCGGAAGGCGGTGCGGCAAAACGGTTTATGCTGCCCACTGCTGAAACGGCGCTTGTCAATCTATACCGCGGCGAGATTTTGCAGGAGAGCGAACTGCCCAAAAAACTGTTTGCTTACACGCCGTGCTACCGCAAGGAAGCGGGATCGTACCGCGCGGAAGAGCGCGGCATGATTCGCGGTCACCAGTTTAACAAGGTGGAAATGGTACAGGTAACCACGCCCGACCAGAGTAAAGCGGCATTTGAGGAGCTTGTAAACAAGGCGTGCGCTCTGGTGGAAGGATTGGGGCTTCACTACAGACTGAGCAAGCTGGCGGCGGGCGACTGCTCGGCGAGCATGGCGCGCACTTACGATATAGAAATATGGATTCCGTCCATGGGCATATACAAAGAAGTCAGCTCGGTGTCCAACGCAAACGACTATCAGGCACGGCGCAACATGACGCGCTACCGCGGCGCGGACGGCAAAATCGGGTACGTACACACGCTTAACGGATCGGGGCTTGCCACGTCCCGCGTGCTGCCCGCAATAGTCGAACAAAACCAAAACAAAGACGGATCGGTAACCGTGCCGGAAGTCTTGCGCGAATTTGTGGGAACAGATGTGTTGAGGTAAAATTATGTTTGGCAGAAGAAGATCATTCGATAGAAACGACAACGAGCAAAACGCGACCGGATACAGAGAGAAAACGGTGTTTTCCACCGACTTCGGCTCGCCGGAAAACAGCAATTACCAAAACAGCGGTGCGCAGGGCCCGCAGGATAACTTTGGCGGTTATGCTCAAAGCGGATACGGCGATTTTTCGCAAAACGCCGCGCCGCAAAATTACGGTTATACGCAAAGCGCTACGCAAGGTACCGCCACGCAAGTTCAGGACCTTCCCATGGTGTTTGCCTCGCGCAAGCACAGCGACATTTACGTATACGAATATCCGGACAGGGTGGAGTGGTATCTTAAAACCGCTACTTGCATGCATCTGTTCGACACGCAAAAAAAGCAGTAAATTATATTTTAAATAATTAACAGATTAATTATTTTGCAATTCAAAACCCGACGAGCAAGCCAAAGGCTTGGCGAATCTTTTATTTACAATTTGTTTTAGTTGAAAGTTCTTATAATATTTTGCAATTCAAAACCCGACGAGCATTTCTGTTCGTCGGGTTTTGAAACTGCGCACCGTCTTTGATAATACGCACCGAAGCGTTTTTCCGCCGGTTGACTCCGCTAAAGCTACCTTGTGGCACACGCCACATCTTGTTTAGTGCTGCTGCGGTCAAGCCCTGACACGGTTCGCAAGCAGACGTTGCACAAGACCTTA
>JAFLVI010000059.1 GCA_022508405.1 Clostridiales bacterium | reverse complement strand
ATGCGGTAATGTTTGACGGATACGTATCAGCCGCCGTGCATGAGCCCGACTATACCAAGGCGTTGCAAAAGGCCACCAACCAAAAAATCGACTGGCAGCCAAACGAACAGATTAACAAGCCGCAGGCCATAACCATTGCGGTCAACAACACCGCCGAGCAGGTCGGAGGTATTCCCGCATATTCGTTGCAGATTACCATAAACAGACGTATCGATTTACTTGACGAGGATAAGAATTACCTTTCCAACGTTCCGCTGCCCGTTACAATCTACGTTAAGGATAAGGGCGGAAAGACCGCTGTGGTAGACGTGGAAGTAATTATTGAAAACTCCGACATAGACATCGACAGAAGTCAGATTGTCGAGGTAACGCCCGATACGCGCAATGGATATTACAAGCTGTCCGCGGACGAGACCAACGCTCGCCTGTACTACATCGATGCGTACATCGTACCCGGTAAGACGCTTGCGCCGTTCTACTTTGTGGATAGTCAAAAGTCGTATATTTCCGATCCCGACTACACCAGAATGCGCACCGATACCGATTCCATGCGCTTGGTAGGCAAGGAAAGCGCTACTTCGGATACGTACCTTATGTACGGAAAAACACTGAGCGTAAGATCGGAAAAGGAACCCAATCCCGTGGCTACCGTCACGCCTATATTCGGCAGTGATGCAATGCCCAGCAACGATCAGTACCACTTTGCAGGGTTCAGCATTGTTGCGCACACATATAATCGAGAAATCGATGACGCCACCGCTACAATGCGCATTATAGACCGTAGCGGCAATCCTTCGATAGCGTCGCTTGGCTTTACCGTTACGGTACGCATACACATACTCAATGCGGCGCCTACCTTAAAGTCGGCGGAAACCAAGACGTTTGTCGTAATCGGTTCGGACACGCGTGACGGCGACCCCATAGAAGTCGACGTAAACGATTATGTCACCGATCTTAACGGCGACCCGCTTAGAGCAGTAGGTGTTGCGCCTGTATACGAAGGTATCGTAGCTTCCGATAATCTGCACTGCGTACTTGACAACGACAGCGCCGGCGATTTGGTTACTATGGAGATAGCCGAAAATAAGACGACTTGCGTGTTTGTACCCAAAAAGGGTTACTACGGCGAACAGTATGTCTCCATAGACGTTGCGGATATACTGGAAGGCGGAGACGGCGTCGCCGAATACAGCGTAACTTCGTTTATCGTTCGCTTTATCATCAGCTACAACATTGCCGACGTCAAGCTCAACGATATTACCGCAATCCGCAGCTTACCTACAAAAGTTGATCCGGCCTTGCTGTTCAATAGCATCAGAGACACGTTTGGTATAAAGGATCACAATACGGAAGAACCCGGTGAGTTCAACCCCGGTCTCGATTACGAGATTACCGCTTTGACAGCTTCCGGCGGAGTAAGAGTGTACAAGGACGGCGACGACTGGATGTTTGTCGGCGAATCGGAAACGGTTAATGACCCTGTCAGATTCAACGTTACGTTTAGGAATAAGACGGCAGGCGACGATCCGAACGTAAGATCGATCAATATGTCGTTTAACGCGACCATTCTCAAAAACAGCGCGCCTACACTTAAGAGCGACTTTAAGGAGAGCGGAGAGGAAGGCTTCTTGTTCCAGACCGGCACAGGTACGTTCGATTTGGATAATAACGGTACGGTAATGCTCACTCCTACCGATTTGTTCAACGATGTGGATATTGCAAACGGCGATAGGCTTACGTTTAATGCCAAATCCATATCCGTATCTGCGCCTACGATCTGCTCGGTGCGCGTCAGCGAGGACGGAACGTTGCTTTACATCACGTTTAAGTACCGCGGCGAGTGTGACATAACGGTCGGCGTTATGGACCGCACGGGCGAAACCGTTAAGTATACGTTTAAGATTAAAAACATCGATAGACCCGAACCGTCGTTCTGGGATAAGATTATGATAAGCTACGAGCTCTATCCGTTTATCTGGTGGGGTGTAGGCATTGGTATTTTGGTGCTGATTGCTCTTATCATTCTTCTCATAGTGTTGCTTAAACGTCGTAAGCGTAAACGCGAGGAACTGGAGGCAATCTTGCTTTCCGAAATGGAACTCGAAGAGCAGATGATGCGTTTGGGTGCAAGCAGTATGGGCGCCTTGCCGTATCAATCGTACGGATATTTGCCGCCAACAATGAATGTGCAAAACGATCTCGGCCTTATGCTCGGATCGGGTGAATCCGCTCCTCCTGCGGGCGGTGCGATTGGACTGAATCCCGGAGCACCCACCGACCCGAACACTCCCAATAACATGTAATGCAAAGTAAAAAGCAAGCGTCTTTAGCAATAGAGACGCTTGCTTTTTTGTGCTTTAATCTTTGTTTTTTTTGTCAAATTATGCAAAAAGGCTTGTGTTTTTTTTTTAAAAGGACTATAATGATATTGACGCGAGAGATATCGCATAACACATTATAATATTTGGACAAAATTTTGGCAGCAAACGGGCTTTGTCTTTTTTGCGCAAGTAAATAAATATAAAAAAACATTTTATATATTTTTTTAAATTGAAAATTTAATCGAATTTATGTAAAACGCATAAATCGATAAATGACGGAGGCAATATTTTGCAACAAAAAAAATTCGAACCTATTTTAAAGGTTATCTTTTTGGGCGGAGTAGGCGAAATCGGAAAAAACATGACCGCGCTTGAATTCGGCGAGGATATTATTATCATTGACTGCGGTTCCACCTTTCCGACGTCCGACACCCCAGGTGTGGATTTGATTATTCCGGATCCCGCGTACCTGATGTTGAACAAGGATAAAATACGCGGTATTGTTATAACGCACGGACACGAAGATCACATCGGATCTATCCCGTATTTTTTAAAGGAATGTAACGTTCCGGTATTCGGCACAAGGCTTACGCTTGCACTTATAGACAACAAGCTGCGCGAAATGCATATAGACAATGCCAAGCTAAATGTTGTTCAGGCGGGCAATACGATTGCGCTCGGGCGGGCTTTCAAGGTGGAGTTTGTCAAGGTTTCGCACTCCATTGCCGGATCGTGTGCGCTATCCATATCCACGCCTGTCGGCACGGTATTTCACACCGGCGACTTCAAGGTGGACTATACGCCCATTGACGGTAACATGATAGACCTTCAGCGCATTGCCGAAATAGGCAAGCAAGGTGTGTTGCTGTTGCTTTGCGAAAGCACCAACGTGGAGCGCCCCGGGACGTCCATGAGTGAAGCGACTGTGGGCAGGTCAATGCGCAATATCTTTAACGAAAACAAGGATAGGCGGCTTATAATAGCCACGTTTGCTTCCAATATACACCGATTGCAGCAGATTATAGACTTGGCGGCGGAATTCGGACGAAAGGTTGCGTTTAGCGGCAGATCCATGATAAATGTCGCGGAATGCGCGGCGCGAATAGGCGAACTCAAGATAGACCGTTCGCAGATTATCGATATAGAAAAGGTAAAGAATGTAGACGACAAGGATTTGGTAATTCTAACTACCGGTAGTCAAGGCGAGCCTATGAGCGCTCTTACGCGCATGGCGGCCGACGAATTTTCCAAGGTGAAACTGGGCTTTAACGATACCGTAATACTTTCGGCGCATCCCATCCCCGGCAACGAGCGCATGGTTTATTCGGTTATCAACAATATTTATCGGCACGGCGCGCGCGTGATTTATGAGAGTCTGGCGGAGTTGCACGTATCCGGACATGCTTGCCGTGACGAGTTGTCGCTTATGCACGCGCTGTTAAAGCCGCAATACTTTATTCCCGTACACGGCGAACACAGACATCTGCAAAAGCATGCCGAGCTTGCCGTAGCAATGGGCGAAATGCCGTCACATATCATCATAACCGATATCGGCGATTGCGTGTACGTGTCGCACAAAACCTTCAAGATAGGCGAACAGGTTGCGTCCGGAAGCCTGCTTGTAGACGGCTTGGGCGTGGGCGACACCGACAGTTCGGTATTGCGTGACAGAAAGCATTTGGCGGAAGACGGGCTTTTGATCGCCGTTATATGCATTGACGAGCTTTCGGGCACTGCGTCCGCAATAGACATAACTTCGCGTGGGTTTGCATACGACAAGGACGGCGGCGACGACTTTTTCGAGGCGTGCCGCGACGCCGTTTCGCGCATGCTGTCCGGCTTGGATTTAAGGGAATGCGACAGAGCATCGTTAAACAACACAATAAGAAAAGAGCTTAAGAATTATATCTTTAAAAAGACCCGCCGCAGCCCCATGATTTTACCTATGGTAATAGATTGCTAGTATGACAAAACCGGAAATTTTAGCGCCCGCAGGCGATATGAAACGACTGGACGTTGCACTCGAATACGGTGCGGACGCGGTTTATCTTGCCGGCAAAAGGCTGGGTATGCGCGCTGCGTGTAAAAACTTCGATTACGACGACCTAAAAGCCGCGTCGCTTGCCGCTCACTCACGCCATAAAAAGTTTTACGTAACGCTAAACATTTTTATGAACGACTCCGACTTCGGGGGCGTAGACGAGTATGTGGACTACTTAAAGAGCTTACACGTGGACGGGCTTATCGTGTCCGATTTGGGGCTAATAAACCACTTGCTAAAAAAGCATTCCGGCGTGCCGGTTCACGTATCCACGCAGGCTAACGTCACCAACAGCGGTACGGCAAAAATGTACGCCGATATGGGCGTAAAGCGCATTGTGCTTGCAAGGGAATTAGATCTAAATCAAATACGCAAGATACGCGACTGCCTGCCGGATAGTGTGGAACTGGAGGCGTTTGTACACGGCGCAATGTGCATTTCGTATTCGGGTCGGTGCTTGCTATCCAACTATCTTACCGGACGGTCCGCCAACCGCGGCGAATGCAATCAGGCGTGCAGGATGATGTTTAAGCCGGAGTGCAGTGACGAAACGCTGGAGTTTGTGCAGGACGACGGAACGTATATTTTCGGCGGCAACGACCTTAATATGATAGAGCATTTAAAGGAAGTGTGGGACGCGGGCGTAAGCTCGTTCAAGATAGAAGGCAGGGTAAAGTCCGAATATTACGTGGCGTGCATAGTAAACGCGTACCGCAAGGCGCTCGACGCTACGCTTGCCGGTAAGCCTGTTGACGTATATGCAAACGAAACTCTAAAGGCACCCAACCGCGGCTTTAATACAGGGTTTTACTACGGTCAGCCAAAGCACGACGGAAATCCACAAAAGTACTACGATTTTTGCGGTATCGTCATGCGCGACCAAAATGACGGCGCGGTGGTGGAAATGCGCAACCGCTTTAAAACGGGCGAAAGCTTGGAAGTGCTGTCACCCGACGATGAATACTTAAACAAAATAATAGAAGTGCCGATTATGGAGTACGAGGACGGCGAAAAAATAACCGACGCCAAGGTGCCTGCAAAGCGCGTAAAGCTACTGGGCGTAAGACTGCCGGAGCTGTCCATTTTGCGCCGCCCGCCTAAGCGGCAATAAGAAAACATTTTTAAATAGTTTTAAAAAAATACTTGACATTAAAAATCATGTTTGATATAATCACACAAACAAAGGCGTTGAAATCTTTTTTTCAGCGCCTTTTATTATAGTCTATTTAGATCAACTTCTTTAACTGTCATAGAATAGAATAAAAGTAAAGGGAGAGTATTTGTGAACAAAAAAGGTATAGTAAAAACAGCTGTATGTATAGCAATAGCAATAATAAGCATAATGCTGTGCGCATGCTCGGGTGCGCCAAGCTATAAGCGGCTATCTGCGCCGAAAAATTTGCGAGTGGAAAACGGCGTACTGGTGTGGGACGAAGTAAAGCATGCGGTAGGATATGCTGTATATAAAGAAAACGATGAGTATTTGACGGAGAAAGCGCGGTTTGACCTTTCGGAATATACGGAAGTCAATACTGTGTATGAGCTGTATGTAATTGCTTTGGGCGACGGGAACCATTATATGGACTCGGAGGAGGTGATGTACAGCTATACGTACACCCCGCCGGAAATAATATCTACACCGGGATTGGCATACAAGTTACTTGCGGATGGGACCGGTTATGAGGTGTCGCGCGGTTTGGCAAAATTAAACGGAAATATTGTAATACCGGATTACTATGAAGGATTGCCGGTAAAGAGGATAGCAAAAGAAGGATTTTGGAAGAGAATGCTCAATCAGTTTCCCGAAACCGGAGCTAATTGCAACAAGTGGACTACCGGGGTGCGCTTTCCGCAAACGCTTGAGGAAATCGGGGAGGAGGCATTTGCGTGCTGTATAGCTATAACCGAATTTAATATACCGGAAAGCGTCGTGAAGATAGAAAAAGGCGCATTTTACGGTTGTGTAGGTATAAAAAGTATAAAGCTACCGCCGAGGCTGACGGAAATACCCGATGAAGCATTTGAAGATTGTGACGGACTGGAAGAGATAACACTTCCTAATGGCTTAAAAAAGATAGGGGATGAGGCATTTCATGGTAATCATGCTTTGTTGTCAATAACGATACCGGACAGCGTTACCGAGATAGGCGTGAGTGCTTTTCAAAGATGCAAATCACTTACCGAGATATATATACCCGACAGCGTAACAAAGATAAGCGACTATATGTTTTGTGTTTGTGGTAAACTAGCAGATATACGGTTTCCGGAGCATATAGAATTTTTCGGGAAGGGCGTAGTGTATGGAACAAAGTGGCTACAAAACCAGCCTGACGGGATTGTGGCTGTGCAAGGCTATATGTGCGATTATAAAGGCAGTATCGAAGACGGAGCGGAGATAGTTATTCCGTCAACAGTAAAGCATATTTCGGGCGAAGCGTTTTATGAGAATAAAGCCGAAGTGTCGCTTATTATTCCCGATGGGGTTACATTGGGTGCGGCTGCGTTTCGACATTTTAGAGGGCTAAAGTCGGTGCGGCTGCCGTCCGACTTGACTTGCATACCAGACGAGGCGTTTGCGGGATGTGGTAAGCTCGAAGTAATTACCATACCGGATAGTGTTGTGGAAATAGGCAACGGTGCTTTTTCAAGCTGTACGCTTCTTCAAAGTTTTGAGCTGCCTCCGAATCTCAAAAAACTGGGAAAGAACATAGTAACCCATTTGTCGATATTACGTATACCGGAGAGTGTGACGGAATTTGGCGGTTTTGTTAATTGCCACAAAGTAATACATATTATAATGTCACCTACACTTGCTGCCACTGTACCGTATTATACCAATGACAGAAGGATATATATAACATGTTCGCCGGAAGAATGTGAATACGATTTTGAAGCTTTATATAGCTATTCTACAGATATCAAAATTTATTTATATGTCGAGTATGAACAAGACGTACCTGATGACGGCGGCAATTATTGGCATTACGCCGACGACGGTAAAACTCCGTTGGTGTGGGAGCGATAAAGCTGTATAGTAAAGAAAAAAGCTTGCTTTTACTGTCAAACAATGTTATAATGTTTTTGAGATGACCGGACGGTTGCGTTTTTAACGAGGAAAGTCCGAACACCGCAGGACAGAACGCCGGCTAACTACCGGTGAAGGCGACTTCAAGGAAAGTGCAACAG
>JAFLVI010000058.1 GCA_022508405.1 Clostridiales bacterium | reverse complement strand
ACTTCTTCTTTGGTATGTTCCTTGCGATGATGATAAACAAAAAGTCCATCAAGCTAAAGGTATTTTGGCGCACATGCTTTGTTGTAGTCATCGCTATACCGGACTTTATTACGCTGCTTATGATGAGCAAGTTCTTCGGATTCTCCAACAGCTCGCTTACCGGCGCGTTCAACAAGATTTTGCAAGAATGGTTTGGAATGAAGTTTAAGAGCGACGGCGGCATAGACTGGCTGGGCGGCGCCACTTCAAAGGGATCTCCCACTCTCGCGCGCACTATGGTTATTATAATCAACTTGTGGCGCGGCATGCCTTTTACTATGCTTGCCACCATGGGTATATTGATGAACATACCCGCCGAGATGTATGAGTCCAGCAGAATAGACGGCGCCGGTCCCGTGCGCAGGTTTATCTCCATAACCTTCCCGTACATAATGTTTGTTATGGCGCCGCAGCTTATAACCACATTTACCGGCAACATCAACAACTTCAACGTTATATTCTTCTTGACGGGCGGCGGTCCAAGCCTTATCACCAAAGAGGGTATTACATACGGGCAGACAGAGCTTCTTATCACTTGGTTGTACAACTTGACAATTAAGGACGGCTCCAGCCAAGAATACGGCAATGCGGCTGTTATAGGCATATTCATATTCCTTGTAACCAGCTTCTTTGCTCTTATCGTATTTAACAGCTCCAAATCCAACACACAGGAGGATACCTTCCAATGATAGGATTAAGATCAAAACGTATAGCTTCCGACCTTGCTATATATCTTATACTGACCGTTATGGTCGTTATATGGCTGTTCCCCATTGTGTGGCTTATATTGCGCGCGTTTGACGGTGCAAACAAGGGTATGGCGTCGGCAACCGTTTTCCCCACAAAGTATACGGTAGAAAACTTTAAGTTGCTGTTCACCGATTCCAACTATCCTTACGGACAATGGATGCTTAATACCTTTATCATAGCTTTAGGCTCTTGCGTCATTTCCACATTGCTTGTGCTAATGGTGTCCTACGCATTGTCGCGTCTTCGCTTTTCAATGCGCAAAAAGCTTATGAACATCGCGCTCATTTTGGGATTGTTCCCCGGCTTTATGTCCTTGATTTGCTTGTACTACATGTTTAAGGGGGTAGGACTTGCGGCAAACCAAGAAAATCCGCGCATAGGACTTTTGGGGCTTACGCTTGCATATTCGCTGGCGTCAGGCACAGGATACTACATCGTAAAAGGCTTTTTCGATACCATTCCGTTGGCGATTGACGAGGCTGCGCGAATCGACGGGGCTACCAAAAACCGTATATTCTGGACGATGATCATTCCGCTGAGTAAGCCGATTATCATCTACACGATACTTACATCGTTTATCAGCCCGTGGTGCGACTTTATTATGGCGTCCATATTCGTCAGGGAAAAGGAAGTGTACACCATAGCGGTCGGTATCCGACGCTGGGTTATGGAAGACACCTTGCAGGTCACGATGTTCACTCGCTTCTGTGCGGCAGGCGTGCTCATTTCCGTACCCATTGTTCTACTCTTCTTAGTCATGCAAAAGTTCTACGTCGCGGGCATCACCGGCGGCGCTGCAAAAGGCTAATTTACTTGCACGTAAACAGCATATGGAACTTTTAATCCATATGCTGTTTATTCGTGCTTATATAATTCGGCATTCGGAAAGTCCGTTCGACTTTGCTCGGGATGACAAGCAAAACTGCTTTTGTCAGTCTGAGATAACGCCGAAGAGCGTCAACGATTTTTACTAAATTACTTTTTACTCGGATTTATTTTATGCAATTTAAAAAACTTATTTCGACATTAACCGCTTCTGTGCTTGCTCTTTCTACCGGAGTGATGAGCGCCGCATGCGGAAATACCGGCAACGCGGATGATATGCACATGATCGGACCGGCAAAAGAAGCTACTCCGACCAATACCTTTGCGTACGATATCCCGCAGGATTATTGCCGCACATACTACGAGATTTTTGTGCGTTCCTTTGCGGACGGCGACGGCGACGGTATAGGCGATTTACGCGGACTTATTGATAATTTGGATTATCTTAACGACGGGGACGATTCCACAACGACCGATCTCGGCGTTAACGGCATTTGGTTGATGCCCATTCATCAATCTTCTACGTATCATAAATACAATGTGGAAGATTACTATTCGATAGATAGAGAGTACGGCAGCATGGCCGACTTTGAAGCGCTTATTGCGGCATGCGAGGAGCGCGATATTTGGGTGCAGATAGACCTTGTGTTAAATCACACATCAAATAAACATATGTGGTTTAAAGCTGCAGTCGACGAGGCGCAGTTCGGTTTGGAGCCCGACGAGCCCGACGCGGTAAACATGCAAAAGTACAACTTTGTGCATCAACAAGACGCACCCAGAGACGGCATGGTATGGAGACTAGTCCCCGGCACAACGGATTACTGGTACTTGGGTAATTTTTCTACCGAAATGCCCGACCTAAATCTTGCCAATCAGGAAGTCAGAGCCGAGATAGAAAATATTGTGGAGTTCTGGCTTAAAAAAGGCGTGCGCTCGTTCCGTCTGGACGCTGTTCCGTCGGCGTTCGGTTCACCTAACAGTGCGACATATACTTCGGCTAACGCCGAATTTTGGACGTGGTTTAACACCATGTGCGACCAAAAGGGCGAGGAAGTCTACGGCGAGCGCTATCCCGGTATTGCGCAGTATTGCTACAATGTAGGCGAGGTGTGGTCGGATACGGAAACGGTTATCAATTATTACGGCTCCAAGATGAGTTGCTTCAATTACGGTTATGCCGCATCGCCAAGCAGCGGATTTTGCGGAGTCGCCAACGGCAGCATTGCCGCGGCTTCGCTTGTACGCAATCTTATGGACACTCAGTCAAAAATGTTGGACAAAACTTCCGCGGCATTGCTTTCCAACTTTCTCAGTGGGCATGACAACGACCGCAGCGCCGGTTATATGCGCCGCGACGTTACCAAAATCAAAAATGCCGCGTCGCTGTATTTGCTCATGCCCGGCAATCCGTATATATACTACGGCGAGGAGATAGGCGCCGTCGGCAGCGGTAGGGACGAGAACAAACGTCTGCACTTTAATTGGGGCGACGCGCGAAATGTCTTTGATCCGTCTTCCTCGGATTTTACCGGCGAACAGGTGCTCGGCTCCGTATTGGATCAGACTAACAAAAAGGATTCAATCCTTACATATTACCGTCAAGCAATTCAGCTTCGCAACAGGTTTCCCGAAATAGGCAGGGGCGTGATAGGCGCGCTTGCCATCGACAAGGGCAACAACCTTGTCCCCGTCGACGAAGCTCTTACCGGCGGCACGAGTTATGCGGAAATAAATGCTTCCAATAAGTCGATTGCCGCTTACACGCTTACGTGGAACGACAGGGAAATATTGATTATTCACAATGTAGGAACAAAAAGAATCAAGTTTAACGCTTCGACATATAAGGATTACCAAATTGCGGCAAGCTTGCACGCAAGCGGCGGCAAGGTGGGCTTCGAAGGCGGCAAAGTTGCGCTCGACGGCGGCACCGTCCTGCTTCTTAAAGCCGCGCAGTAAATTATTTTGGCCAATAAATTATCTTTAGGAGGAAATATGAAAAAACTCAGACACTTTGGAAGTGTTGCCAATGCTTTTAAAACGGCAATGATGTTTGTTTTGATTGCGGCAATAGTATTTGTAGCGCTTCCGCTCGGCAGCTTCGGCCGCCGCTCCGCTCCGGTTCCGGTTGCGGAAGAATCGACTCCCGCGCCGCAACCGCGCGCGGAAGAAAAGGCAAGCGTACAACTTACCGTGTATTTCTATTCGTTGGAATATTCGGTGGGTAGCTATCCGTTTAATCTGTGGATTTGGGCGTTCGGCCAGAACGGTAAAAGATACGATTTTGACGAAGACGAATCTTTGCGCGGCGTAACTTGGAAAAAAGTCACGGCAACAGTCGAAAACATTGATCTTTCCGATCCCACTGCCGACGCAATAGGCGTTATTTACAAGCACGGCACCGACGCAGACAAGGAGTGGGGTTTC
This sequence comes from Clostridiales bacterium, assembly GCA_022508405.1. GTDB lineage: Bacteria > Bacillota > Clostridia > Christensenellales > Pumilibacteraceae > Anaerocaecibacter. The sequence continues at coordinate 3,841 of JAFLVI010000058.1, read as the reverse complement.
CAAACAGCCAATATGATGATACCTGTTTCCAAAGTCGTCGGCAATCAACTTACTATCTATCTTGTAAACGGCGATGAAGAAATTTATTATGACGTGGAGGAAGCCGATTTGTCGACTAAATTTAAAGAGGTCAAGTTTAATTACTTGACCAACAAATATCGCGTTCAGTTCAATACCGGTGCAGCCAAGCTGACTGAAAATACCGTTCTTAAAATTCTTGACTCGGAAGAAGGTGAACACGGTACTTTGGATTGCACGACAACAGCCGGCGCGACCAGTGTCGGCAAAAACACCGGCTATATAGATTTTGTCGGTGAATTCGACTTTGGCGAAACATACAAGCTTGTCGACCGGTCTACCGATGAGCAAACTCGGTTTGCTTCTTGCACGATAAACAAGATTCCGCTGTACGATAATGCGGTGTTTACCGAAGCTTACAATTATACCGGCACGCTCGGCGCGGAATATTCTTCCTCGCAGACCAAATTCACCGTTTGGGCGCCGACAACAAAAGCGGTTATGCTAAACATTTACGAAGCGGGCGAGGGTGGCGCACCAACCGATCAAGTGCCTATGACAAAAGGTACAAAGGGTGAATGGACGGCAACGATTACCCGCGACCTTGACGGCAAGTATTACACCTACACCGTAAACGGCAAGGAAATTGTCGATCCGTATGCACGCAGCGCAGGCCGCAACGGCAAGCGCGGCATGATACTCAACCTTGCCGCTACAAATCCCGAAGGCTGGGAAAACCATCACCGTCCCAATGCACGTGGATCTTATTCCAATGCTATCATATATGAAACACATATCCGTGACATCACAATCAATCCCAATTCCAATGTTTCGGAAGCAAACCGCGGCAAGTTCTTGGGACTTACGGAAAGTGCTTCAGCCGCCAACGATAACAAAATGACTCCGCTCGACTACATGAAGGATTTGGGCATAACCGAAGTGCATATTTTGCCCATGTTCGACTTTGCTACGGTCGATGAGAGTTTTAATACCGCTACTTACGACGGTGAAAATGAGTACAACTGGGGCTACGATCCGCTCAACTACAACGTGCCCGAAGGTTCGTATTCCACCAATCCCGCCGATGGCGCAGTGCGCGTAAACGAACTTAAGCAGATGATCATGGCGCTCCACAAGGCGGATATTCGCGTGATTATGGACGTTGTGTACAACCACGTCAGCAGCGCTTCCGATTCCAACTTTGAGGCGCTTGTGCCCGGATATTACTTCCGCACAAACAACGACGGCTCGCTTAAAAAGGCGTCCGGCTGCGGCAACGACACCGCTTCCGAGCGCGCTATGTTCCGTAAGTTTATGGTCGAGTCCGTCAACTACTGGGCTAAAGAGTATAAGCTTGACGGTTTTCGCTTTGACCTTATGGGCTTGCACGACACCATAACCATGAACGAAATCTACAATACGCTTGCCAGAAACAACCCCGACACCGATATTATGGTCTACGGCGAGGGCTGGAGAATGAGCAGCTTGGTGGAAACCAGCGACATGAAGGCCGCCAATATGTATAATTCCTCGCTTATGCCCAATATCGCTTTCTTTGACGACGTAACGCGTGACGGTATAAAAGGCGGCGGTTTTAATCAACCGATGACTTCTCGCGGCTTCGCTCAGGGCAGCAGAAACGAATCATCTGTCTACATCGGCGCTGTCGGCGGAACCGCCAATAATGACGCAGGCTATCGTGTATTGGGTCAATCGGCTTTTGCGACTGAACCTACGCAGAACATAAGCTATGTTTCCTGCCATGACAACTCTACGCTTTGGGACAAAATCAATGCGTGCTCTTTGTCCGATAATTTGGCGGATATGAAGGCTATGAACAGGATTGCCGCAACGGCCGTTATGACCAGCCAAGGCGCTGTGTTCATGCTTGCGGGCGAGGAAATGCTCCGCGCTAAAATCACAACCGAAAACAACGACTACGATAATAGACCGGAAAAATATTTGCACGAAGACAAGTATTTTGCCGACAACTCTTATAAGTCACCCGATTCCGTCAACGCGATTGATTGGTCGCTTGTACAAACTAATGCCGACATGGTAGAGTTCTACAAGCAGTTGATATTGCTCAGAAAGAACTCGCCCATGTTCCGCATCACCAAAAAAGCGGATTTGGATAAATGCGTCAAGATAGTCGACGCCAATATGTCGGATGGCATTGCGTCGTATGCCGTTAAAGACCCCAACTCCAACCAGTATGCCGTGTTGCTGTACAACAATTCCAATGCAGAACATGTGATCGATGTCCCCAACGGCGAGTACGGTGTGTACGTCAACGGGGCGCAGGCTAGCGGAACGACTCCGCTTTCCATGTTCAGCGGCGATAAGTTTACGGTTGCTCCTTACTCTGCAGTCGTAATGAAGGGCACTCTCGACGAAAAACAGATTAAGGATTGGATACAAACCGTTAAACCCGAGGCGGCTAAGCCTGCATCAAAAACCGATAACGATGATGACGGCAATCTCGGTTTGGCTCTTGGACTGGGCATCGGCATCCCCGCAGTCGTGCTTATTGCCGGCGGCGTGGTGTTCGGCATGATGTACGGCAAGAAAAAGAAGGGTGGCGCCAAGTCACAAGGCGATGAGTCCGCTCCCGATGAGCCTAAGGCGGAAAACGCTGAAGGCGCGGAAAGTGAAACCCCGCCCGAAGAAAACGCTACCGGCACAACCGAAACCGACCAAGAATAATATGTAAGCGATACTATAAAGAGCGGCATTAAACGTGCCGCTCTTTTGCTTTTTTATGGTTTTTTATAGGAAATGAATATTTTAAAAAAATTTTAAAAATATCATATTATTTTGTTTGACATATTTGACACCGTGTGATAAACTTAGAAAATGCCTAAGTGTCCCATTTTGGGGTGTTTGGCGTAATAAACAAATAAAGAGAGCGGCGATTGGCAATCAGAGTTCCTTTACTGAAATGACTTTTTAGCGGTGCAGAGCCTTCTGCTCCGCTTTTGCGCGCGATTTTTACGCTTGTTTTAGACCTTCGCGCACCTATGTTTAGAAATAACCTTTTTAGGAGTTTGTATGGCTGAAAGAAAAATTTCCAAGGTTAAATACGGCAATACCGAACGCATGAGCTTCGCGCAAATCCACGAAGTTATCGATATGCCCGATTTAGTCGAAGTTCAAAAGAAGTCCTACTACGATTTTGTCGACAACGGAATTCGCGAGGTACTGCGCGACGTTTCGCCAATCACCGACTATTCCGGTCGTGTCGCGCTGTACTTTGAAGATTACTCGCTCGGCTACAAGGACGGCAGCAGTCAAAAGCGCAACTATACCGAAAAAGAGTGCAAGGACCGTGACGCTACGTTTGCCGTTCCGCTCTATGTTAAGGTACGCCTCGAAAATATAGAAACGGGCGAGAGTACTCGCTCCGAAGTGTATATGGGCGATATGCCGCGCATGACCCCCACCGGTTCGTTCATCATCAACGGTGCGGAGCGCGTTGTTATAAGCCAGCTTGTGCGTTCCCCCGGGGCGTACTTCGATTACAAAAAGGACGTCAAAACCGGTCAGGCGCACTACAGCGCAACCAATATTCCGTCGCGCGGCGCGTGGCTTGAGTTTGACGAAGATCCTTCCGGCGTGCTGTGGGTGCGCGTGGACAGGCAAAAGAAGGTGCTTGCCACAGTGCTGTTAAGCTGTTTGTCCGCCGTCACCGAAAGCGGTTTCGGCACGGAAGAAGCGCTTAAAAAGATATTCAATAACGACCCGATGATAGAAGTCACTTGTGCGCGCTACGGCGACAAGGACGACAAGCACGAGCTTTCCGAAGAGCGCGCGCTTTTGGAGC